>NZ_JAKMQA010000002.1:0-162539 GCF_025771295.1 Campylobacter sp. RKI_CA19_01121 | reverse complement strand
TATCATTAATACTATACCAAACTCACCCATAGTATGTGCAAAACTTATCACCAAAGCACTTAATATAGCTGGTTTAATACTAGGTAAGATTACTTTAAAAAGTGTGATGAAAGAATTTTTTCCCAAAGAAAAACTAGCTTCTATAATATTTTTAGAAATCATAGACATTGCATTATATAAAGGATTAAACATAAAAGGTAAAGAATAAATACAACTTGCTATCACTAAACCTTCAAAGGTAAAAGCTAAAGTGATATTAAAGTGTTTTTCTAAAAAATTACCCAAAAAAGAGTATTTTGAAAATAAAATCAACAAGTAAAAACCAACAACAGATGGTGGTAAAACCAAAGGTAAGGTTATTATGGTTTCTAGAATTTTTTTTGCTCTAAATTGCTTAAAAGTAAAAACCCAAGCAAGTGGTATGCAAAAACAAAACAAAATTATACAAGTAATAATAGAAAGCTTTATGGAAACTAAAAAAGGTGTCCAATCTATACTTAATAATAATTGTGTCATTATTGAAACTTTCTCAAGTCAAAAAAAAGACTTGAGATTACTTTCCTAAATTTGGCTCCATTTCTATAATTTTCCAAGGAAGTCCTTGAGTATTTAACTCATCCATAAAAGGTTTAGCATCAAATTCTTCCATGTTAAACACACCTTTTCCTTGCCAAATTCCTTTAGCAATTAACTTTGTTCCTATCATTGCAGGAACTCCGGTAGTATAACTCACAGCTTGCGCTCCAGTTTCTTTAAAGCACTCTTCGTGATTGCAAACATTGTAAATATAAACTTGTCTATCTTTTCCATCTTTTACACCACGAATCACACAACCTATATTAGTATAACCTTTAGTGCGAGGGCCTAAACTAGCAGGATCAGGAAGTAGTGTTTTTAAAAATTCTATTGGTATTATTTCTTTGCCTTGATGCATAACAGGCTTAATACCTAGCATACCAACATTTTCAAGACATTTCATATGAGTTAAATAGCTTTGCCCAAAAGTCATAAAAAATCTTATTCTTTTTAAACCTTTGATATTTTTTACTAAGCTTTCAAGCTCCTCATGATAAAGTAAATAGCTATCCTTTACCCCTACTTCAGGATAATCCCATTCCATTTTTATTTCCATAGGTGCAGTTTCTATCCATTTTCCATTTTCCCAGTAACGACCTTTAGCAGAAACTTCTCTTAAGTTAATTTCAGGGTTAAAATTAGTTGCAAAGGCATAGCCATGATCTCCAGCATTGCAATCTAATATATCTATATAATGAATTTCATCAAACAAATTTTGCTGTGCATAAGCGCAAAATACATTAGTAACACCAGGATCAAATCCACTGCCTAAAAGTCCTAAAATTCCTGCTTGTTTAAATTTATCATTTCTTGCCCATTGTTCTTTATATTCAAATTTAGCCAAATCAGGATGTTCATAGTTTGCAGTATCTACATAGTGGATATTAGTTTGAATGCACGCATCCATTAAAGTAAGATCTTGATAAGGTAAAGCCACATTTAATAAAATTTCAGCTCCTGTTTTTTTGATAAGTTCTACAACAGCAGCGGTGTCATCTGCGTCTATTTGCTCAGTTTGAATTTCTACACCTAAACGCTCTTTTATAAAAGCTGCTATTTCATCACATTTACTTTTAGTTCTACTTGCTAGGGTTATTTTACTAAAGACATCACTATTCATTGCACATTTTACAGTCGCAACACGGCTTACACCACCTGCACCTATAATCAAAAGATTTTTCATCATTTTTCCTTAAATTTTTTAGAAAATTGTAACAAAAAAACTTTATAAAGCATTGAAATAAAAAAACAAAAAATAATTTTTATAATGTTTTTTTAAAATAAAACAAGTAAAATGATAGTTTTTTAAATTTTTTAAGGACACTTATGAATTTACAAAGTGTGGAACTTTCTTATCCTATTGTTATTACTTTTATTACCTATGCATTTTTAATGCTTTTTATAGGTTTTTATTTTTACAAAAAAAATCAAAACAGTAAAGATTATTTTGTTGGTAATGCCTCCATGGGGCCGGTTATATCTGCCTTAAGTGCAGGTGCTTCTGATATGAGCAGTTGGCTTTTAATGGCTTTTCCTGGTGCTTTATATGCAGCTGGTTTAGGACAAATTTATATAGCTATAGGCTTAAGTTTTGGTATGTTTTTAAACTGGACTTTTGTTGCTAAAAGATTAAAGATTTTTTCTCAAATAGCCAAAGAATGTATTACAATTCCTGATTTTTTTGAAAGTCGCTTTCATGATGATAGACATATTTTAAGAAGCATTTGTGCGGTAGTTATTTTGGTATTTTTTACTATTTACATTAGCGCTGGATTAGTAAGCGGTGCTAAACTTTTTGAAAGTGTATTTAATTTGCCTTATATTTTTGCCTTGAGTATTGGATTTTTAGTTATTGTTTTATATACTTTTTTAGGTGGTTATAAAGCTGTATGCTGGACTGATATGATACAAGGACTTTTAATGATGAGTTCATTAATCATCATTCCTTTTGTGATGATTTTTGAACTTGGTGGCTTTGGCGAAGCTTTTTCTATTATAAATGATGTAAAACCCCAAGCCTTTGGCCTAGACGGTGGTGGTTGGCTAGTTGTAGTATCAACCCTAGCATGGGGGCTTGGTTATTTTGGTCAACCTCACATTTTAATTCGTTTTATCTCTATAAAAAATGTAAAAGAAATTCCTACTGCAACTTTTATAGGCATAACTTGGATGGTAATTTCTTTATTTGGTGCTGCTATGATAGGATTTTTAGGTATTGCTTATATAGCTAAATTTAATCTCACTTTAAATGACCCTGAAAGAATATTTATCGTAATGTCTCAAGTGTTTTTTAATCCTTGGGTGGCAGGAATTTTACTCAGTGCTATATTGGCAGCTATTATGAGTACTGCAAGTTCTCAACTACTAGTATGTGCTTCTAGCTTGGTGCAAGATTTTTATACACAAATCTTAAAAAGAAAAACAAATGATAAAAATATTACTTTATTATCACGTCTAGGTGTTTTAGCTGTTGCTTGCATAGCTTTTATACTTTCACTTGATACTCAAAGTCAAATTTTAGGTATAGTTTCTTACGCTTGGGCTGGTTTTGGTGCAAGCTTTGGAAGTGTTATTTTATTTTCTTTATTTTATAAAAATATGAGCAAAGAAGGTGCGATAGCTGGAATGGTTAGTGGAGCTTTAACTGTTATATTTTATAAACATTTTGGTTCAAATTTTATAGCAATTTATGAAATCATTCCTGGATTTTTAGTTGCAAGTTGTTTTATTGTGATTTTTAGTATAATTTTTAAAGCAAAAAAACATACAATAAGACACTATGAAAAAATGTTAAAAGAAATTTAAATGTTTAAATCTTTTTTTTATTCAAAAAAATGGGCATTGTGGGCTTATTTGGGTTTGTTTTTTTTACTAGCTTCTTTACTTGCTCAAACTTCCATTAATGTTGCAATAAATGAATGGTATAAAGAATTTTATGATGTTTTACAAGATGCAAAAAATCATAGTATAGATGACTTTTATCATTTTATTAAGCAATTTTTATATCTAGCATTGCCTTATGTATTAATCGCTACTATCACACAATATTTTGGAAGTATTTATGCCTTTAAATGGCGTGAGGCTATGACTTTTGATTATATTAAATTTTGGCAAAAAAAAGATGACAACATAGAAGGTAGCTCACAAAGAATTCAAGAAGATATTTATAATTTTTCAAAAATCATAGAAAGCTTAGGATTAGCTTTTGTTAAGGCAATTATGACTTTAATTGCTTTTGTTCCGATTTTGTGGATGTTAAGTGCGCATGTTAATTTACCTATCTTAAAAGACATTAATGGCTCTTTAGTATGGATTGCATTTTTGGTTTCTTTAGGAGGTCTTGTTATATCATGGTTTGTTGGCATTAAATTACCTGGTCTTGAATATAATAATCAAAAAGCCGAAGCTGCTTTTAGAAAAGAACTTGTTTTTGCTGAAGATGATAGAAAAAATTATGCGAGCGATGAAAGTATTTTAAGTTTATTTACTGGACTTAAAATCAATTATAAAAGATTATTTTTGCATTATGGGTATTTTAATATATGGCTTTATTTATTTGAGCAAATCATGGTTATAGTGCCTTTTTTAATCATGGCTCCAAGCTTGTTTTTAGGACTTATACAACTTGGAATTATCATACAAGTTGGCAATGCTTTTGATCAAGTTAGATCATCATTTAGTATTTTTATCACCAATTGGACAACTATCACACAATTGCGTAGCATTTATAAACGTTTAGATGAATTTGAAAAAAATATTGAATATAGAAAACATAAATTAATTTAAAATATGTCGTTTATTTTAAGCTAATTTTATAGTTTTGATTTGATATAATTTTGCAAAAATTTTATTAAAGGAGTTTTTTTGGACCCCAGTCAATCTTTAGACTTAAATCAAACATTACCCGCTGTTGCCTCAATTGATGTAGGCTATTCTACTTTTATGATTCTTGTTGCATTAGCTTTAGTGCTTTTAAATGGATTTTTTGTTTTATCTGAATTTGCTATTGTTAAAGTACGTAGATCAAAACTCGAAGAAATGGTAAAAGAAAAAAAACGTAATGCAAAAAAAGCTTTAGAAGTAACCTCAAAACTAGATACTTATTTAAGCGCTTGCCAACTTGGTATTACACTAAGTTCTCTTGCTCTTGGTTGGATAGGCGAACCTGCTATTGCTAAAATTCTTGAAGTTCCTTTGGCAAATTTAGGCTTAGCTCCAGCATTAATTCATACTATAGCATTTGTTATCGCTTTTGCTATTATCACATTATTGCATGTTGTATTAGGTGAATTAGTTCCAAAGAGCGTTGCTATCGCTATTGCAGATAAAGCTGTTTTATGGGTTGCAAGACCATTACATTTATTTTGGTTACTTTTCCTACCTTTCATCAAAACATTTGACTTTTTAGCTGCAATTTCTTTAAAAGTTATAGGTATTAAACCTGCTAAAGAACATGAATTAAGCCACTCTGAAGAAGAAATTAAATTTATTGCAAGTGAAAGCCAAAAAGGTGGAGTTTTGGATGAGTTTGAAACTGAAATCATACGTAATGCTGTTGATTTTTCAGATACAGTAGCAAAAGAAATCATGACACCTAGAAAAGATATGATATGTCTTAACAAACAAAAAAGCTATGAGGAAAATATGCAAATAGTTTGTCAATACAAACACACACGCTTTCCATATATAGATGGTTCTAAAGATATCATTTTAGGTATGGTACACATTAGAGATATCATGCAAAACGAACTTAGCAAAGATAAGAAAAATTTAGATGATTTTTTAATCAAAATGATCTTGGTACCAGAAAATATCAGCATATCTAAAGTCCTTTTCATGATGAACAAAGAACAAGTACACACAGCATTAGTAGTGGATGAATATGGTGGCACAGCTGGACTTTTAACCATGGAAGATATTATGGAAGAAATCGTTGGAGATATTAACGATGAGCATGATGATTCTAGTCCACATTTTAAAAAACTTGCAGAAAACATTTATGAATTTCAAGGAAGATATGAAATTAGCGAAGTAGAAGAAATGCTTGATATACGCTTTAATGAAGAGCTAGAACAAGTCACTATAGGTGGATATGTTTTCAATCTCTTAGGACGCTTACCGGTAGTTGGAGATAGAATAGAAGATGAATTCTGCTACTATGAAGTCAAAAAGATGGATGGAAATAGTATAGAACGCATTAAAGTTGTACGCAAAAATACTGATGAAGAAGAGTGATAAACTCTTCTTTTACTTTCATACAATCCTCAATCTTATCCATTCTAACCTACAAGGAAAATATATGCAATTACATGATGAAATTAATCAATTTATGCAAGAATTCAAAAGCATTATGATATCTTCTTTAAATTTAAACAATCAAACAATATGCTCATACGCACCTATTATAAAAATTAAAAATGACTTTTATATTTATATTAGTGAAATCGCTGAACACTTTGAAGGAGCAAAATACAATAATAAAAACATAGAAATTATGTTTATAGAAGATGAAAAAGATTGCGTGTCAATCTTTGCAAGAAAAAGACTTAAATTTAGAGTAGAGAGTGCAGAAATAACAAGAGATAATCAACTCTTTGAGCAAGTATTAAATACTTATGAAAATGAAAGCAATAAAGAAATAATCCAAGTCATTAAAAATATGAAAGATTTTCATTTATTTCAGCTGATACTAAAAAATGGAAGATATGTTAAAGGTTTTGGAAAAGCATATGAAATTAATGAAGGAATAATTAATTTAATTAATTCAAAAGGACATAAATAATTCAAGATGAGCTTTTTGCTCATCTTGGTAGATTAACCATTTCTTTTTTTGATAATTTCTTCAGAAACGTTTTTTGGAACTTCATCATAGTGATCAAATTCCATAGAATAAGTAGCACGGCCTTGAGTTTGACTTCTAAGATCAGTTGAGTAACCAAACATCTCAGCCAAAGGACAAAATGCTGTAATAATTTTATTACCACCTCTTTCATCCATTGAATTTACTTGACCACGACGTTTATTTAAATCACCAATAACATCACCCATGTATTCTTCTGGAGTTTCAACTTCAACTTTCATCATAGGTTCTAAGATTACCGCACCTGCTTTTCTAGCACCTTCTTTAAAGCCCATAGAAGCTGCAAGTTTAAATGCCATTTCAGAAGAATCCACTTCGTGATAGCTTCCATCATAAACAGTTACTTTAACATCTTCAACAGGATATCCCGCTAAAACACCATTTTGTAATGCTTCTTGTATACCTTTATCAACAGCTGGAATATATTCTTTTGGAATTACCCCACCTTTGATATCATTTACAAACTCATATCCACTACCTGGCTCAAGCGGCTCAAGTCTTAAGAATACATGGCCATACTGACCACGGCCACCTGATTGTTTAGCGTATTTGTATTCTTGCTCAACTGTTTTTCTAATAGTTTCACGGTAAGCAACTTGAGGTTGACCAACTTCTGCTTCAACTTTAAACTCACGAAGCATTCTATCAACAATAATTTCTAAGTGAAGCTCACCCATACCTGAAATGATGGTTTGACCACTTTCTTCATCTGTAGAAACTCTAAAGCTTGGATCTTCTTGAGCTAATTTATTTAAAGCAATAGACATTTTTTCTTGATCTGCTTTTGTTTTAGGCTCAACAGCAACTGAAATAACAGGATCTGGGAAATCCATTCTCTCTAAAATAACTTTATCTTTTTCACTTGCTAAGGTATCACCAGTTAGTGTATCTTTAAGACCAACAACTGCTCCAATTTCCCCTGCATATAAAGTTTTAATCTCTTCTCTTTTATTAGAGTGCATTTTCAAAAGACGACCAATTCTTTCTTTTTTATCTTTTGTTGAATTATATGCATAAGAACCACTTTCTAAACTTCCTCTATATACACGAACGAAAGTTAATTGTCCAACAAATGGGTCAGTCATAATTTTAAATGCAAGACCTGCAAATTCACCATCATCAGTTGATTTTACAGAAACTTCTGTACCATCTTCATACTCACCTTTGATATTAGCAACTTCATCAGGAGCTGGTAAATAAGCAACAACAGCATCAAGCAATGGTTGAACACCTTTGTTTTTAAAAGCCGTACCACAAAGCATAGGAACCATAGAAAGACTTAAACATCCTGCTTTAATACCTGCTTTGATTTCTTCTTGAGTAAGTTCTTCACCACCTAAATATTTTTCCATTAATTCATCGCTTGTTTCAGAAACAGCTTCTATCATTTTTACACGATATTCTTCAGCCTTTTCTTTAAGCTCAGCTGGAATTTCTTTTTCTACATAATCAGTTGGTTTGCTTTCATCTTCCCATACTAAAGCTTTCATAGTGATAAGATCAATCACACCTTTGAAATTATCTTCAGCACCAATTGGAATTTGAAGTGGAACTGGGTTACCTTTTAAGCGATTTTTAATTTGCTCTTCTACATTAAAGAAATTTGCACCAATTCTGTCCATTTTATTCACAAAAACAATTCTTGGAACACCATATTTATTAGCTTGTCTCCAAACAGTTTCTGATTGTGGTTGAACTCCACCTACTGAACAAAATACTGCAACAGCACCATCTAAAACACGCATTGATCTTTCAACTTCGATTGTAAAGTCAACGTGGCCTGGAGTGTCTATAAGGTTGATTTGGTGATTTTTCCAAAAACAAGTTGTAGCAGCAGAAGTAATTGTAATACCTCTTTCTTTTTCTTGTTCCATCCAGTCCATTGTAGCTGCACCATCATGTACCTCGCCAATTTTATGACTCATACCTGTAAAGAAAAGAATTCTTTCACTAGTAGTTGTTTTACCAGCATCAATGTGAGCTGCAATACCTATATTTCTAACTCTTTTTAAAGGAGTACTTCTTGACATGTTTTACTCCTCTTACCAACGATAATGAGCAAATGCTTTATTAGCTTCTGCCATTTTATAAGTATCTTCTTTCTTCTTAAATGAAGCGCCTTTACTGTTAGCTGCGTCTAATAATTCAGCTGCTAATTTTTCAATCATAGTTCTTTCACTTCTTTTTCTAGCAAAAGAAATAATCCATCTTATAGCTAAAGCTTGTTGTCTAGCTGGGCGTACTTCTACTGGAACTTGATAAGTAGCACCACCAACACGACGAGATTTAACTTCTAACAAAGGCTTAATATTTTCAATAGCATCATTAAAAATTTCTATACCTTTTTTTTCTCCACCTTTTTTATCGATAGCTTCTAAAGCACCATACATAATAGTAGTAGCTGTGCTTTTTTTACCATCATACATTAAAGAATTAATGAATTTTGTGATTACTTTATTTCCATAAATCGGATCTGGCAAGACTTCTCTTACCGGAGCTTTTCTTCTTCTCATAATTTTCCTTCAAATTTATAATTTTACTCAAACAAAATCAAATCTAACGGATTTGTCTGCAATCTTATTACTTAGCTGCTGCTTTAGGGCGTTTTGCACCATATTTAGAACGAGAAACAGTTCTTTTTGCAACACCTGCAGTATCTAAGGCACCACGAACAATGTGATACTTAACACCTGGTAAGTCTTTTACCCTACCACCACGCACTAAAACGATGCTGTGTTCTTGTAGGTTGTGACCTTCACCACCGATATAACTAATAACTTCAAAGCCACTTGTAAGTCTTACTTTGGCAACTTTTCTTAACGCTGAGTTTGGTTTTTTAGGAGTTGTTGTATAAACCCTAGTACAAACTCCCCTTCTTTGTGGGCAATTTTTAAGCGCTGGTGATTTAGATTTTTCTAAAACTTTTTTGCGCTCTTTTCTAACCAATTGATTTATGGTTGGCACAGTAATTCCTTTCATTAATAAAATAATAAACTTTGGATAGTATCTAAATTTTACTTATAAAATTATAAACTATTAAGGTTTTCTTGGAGTTTTTCTAAAAACAAATAAATGTGATAAGCATCATTGCTGGCATGATTAATATTAATACTAAAAGGAATGAGAATTTTTTTATTTTCTTTTATAATCTTTCCACTTGTTATAATAGGAAAGAAATACTGCTCTTTTTTTGGCAAGTGTAAAGAAAAATTCTCAAAAGCCACCCAAGGAATAGCAGAAATATTAAAAAGATTATCTATAGGCTCTTTTAAAAACATACTTTTATCGTTTCTTATTAATCGTTTATCCTCTTCATATAAAGATAAAAAATCATTTAAATTTTCTTTATAGAAAGTCCAAAGAACAGAAAAAGTTTTAGAGTCCTTATGAAAAATAGTATAAGAAGGATGGATAATATCATAACATATTAGTTGTTTGTTTTGATCTAAACTAAATTTAAAATTATCAAAAGCATTTATACTTTTACTAATAGTGTGGATAAAACAAGGGTAGAATTCATAATTATTGTTTTTAATAAAATAATAAAAAGAACTAATATCTAATTTAACAGTAATTTCAAACGAGCAAGGAATATTTTGAGTGTAAAATTCAAAATGATCCTTTCTTTTATATTTTTCCAAATCAATCACTTTGAACATAATACACTCCAAAAATCCTAGCAAAATCGCTAGGATTGAAAATTAATTTTGTTGTTTAAGTTTTAAATTTTGATCTCCATAAAGACCTGTACCAACAGGAATCATGCGACCTAAGATTACATTTTCTTTTAGATCTTCAAGATAGTCAAATTTACCTGCGATACTTGCTTCTGTTAAAACTTTTGTTGTTTCTTGGAATGAAGCAGCCGAAATCACACTATCACTTCCAATAGCTGCTCTTGTAACCCCAAGCAATACAGGCTCAGCTACAGCAGGTTCACCGCCATATCTTAAAATTCTTTCATTTTCTTCTCTGAATTTTCTTCTTGAAACCAAATCACCCACAATAAAGTTTGTATGACCACTATCAACAATTTTTACTTGTCTTAGCATTTGCGATACGATAATTTCAATATGCTTATCAGAAATCACAACACCTTGACCACGATAAACTTGCTGAATTTCAGAAATAAGATAATAATGCAATGCTTTTTCGCCTAAAATTCTAAGCACATCATGACTTGAAATAACCCCATCGGTTAATTTTTCACCCGCATGAATAAATTCACCATCTCTTACTTGAATGCGTTTTGATTTATCAATTAAATATTCTGCACTACTTCCATCTTCTGCTTGGATAATGATTCTTTCCTTTGATCTTAAAGGTTTATCAAATCTAACAACCCCGTCAATTTCAGCCACAACAGCAGTATTTTTTGGCTTTCTTGCTTCAAATAATTCAGATACCCTTGGAAGACCTCCAGTAATATCTTTTGATTTAGCTGCTGCCTTTGGTGTTTTAGCTAAGATATCAGCTTGCTTAACCTTATCGCCATCGTTTACATAAATAACAGTTTTTGGTTCGAGTTGATAACGCACCACTTTATCGTTTTCACCTATAATCAACAACGCTGGACGCACTCCACTTGGTAAATACTCATTAATAACAAGTGATCTTTTACCAGTTGCTTCATCAATTTGCTCATCAGCACTATAGCCTGATTCAATATCTTCAAAGTTAATTACACCTGCAACTTCTGCAATTACAGTATTATTATATGCATCCCATTCAGCAATGATAGTTTTATCTTCTTTGCTTGATTTTGCTATGATAGTTTTAGGATTATCCACAAAAGTACTATCATCAAATTCAATCACAGAATCTCTTGGTATATAGTGTCTTTTTGCTTCTCTATCATTTTCATCAGCAATAACTACAAAAACACCTTTTTCTTTAACTACATCACCTTTTTTAAGATTTCTAATTCTATCTAAACCATCCCCTTTAAGCATATAAAACTTCAAGGTACCTTTTGCACCAGCTACAATATCTTGAGTGATAGGATCACCATCTTTTACTAGCAATTCACTCGCATAAGGGATACGGTTTGGTATATTCCAACCCTCTTTGATTACTTCTACAATACTTTCATTTTCAGCTACTTCAGCACCATCGCTATATGGAATATATAATTTACCTTCAATATTACCACTTACACCCGCAAGCTCATTAGCTTTTGCTAAGTCATACTTTCTTAATATAAATTTAGCTTCATTGTTTTTTGCTTTAACACTAACCACCACATCCTCATATGCATGCTCAATATGGATAGTTCCTTTAAATGGAGCTTTGATTTTTGGCTCCACAAGTAAAATAGCAGCATTGCGGTGATTAGCCACTATAGTTTTACCTTGTCTATCTTCATAGGTATTAAGATTATAAAATCTTACAAAACCTTCTTTATGTGCTACCACTTGACGATCTTGTAAATCTGTACTAGCAGTACCACCACTGTGGAAAGTTCTTAGTGTAAGCTGTGTTCCTGGCTCACCGATTGATTGAGCAGATATAATACCTACAGCCTCACCTGGTTTAACTAATTTTCCTTCACCTAGATTAATACCATAGCATTTAGAACAAACTCCTTTTTTAGCTTTACAAGTAATAGGAGTTCTAATGCTTACACTCTTTACTCCACTTTCAACAATAATTCTAGCTTTTTCCTCATCTACTAAAGTACCTTCTGAGAATAAAATCTCATTAGTAATAGAGTCAATAATATTTTCAGCTAAAACTCTTCCTAAAATTCTTTCTTCTAAGGTTTCAATTACAACACCATCTGCGGTAATTTCATTAATCTCAACACCCTCATGTGCACCACAATCTTCCATTGTAACTTTTACATTTTGCGCCACATCGATAAGTTTTCTTGTCAAATAACCTGCATTTGCTGTTTTTAATGCTGTATCTGCAAGACCTTTTCTAGCACCGTGAGTTGAAATGAAATATTCAAGAACGTTTAGTCCTTCACGGAAGTTCGAAATGATCGGTGTTTCAATAATAGAACCATCAGGCTTAGCCATAAGACCCCTCATCGCAGCAAGCTGCGAAATTTGAGCTGCTGAACCCCTAGCACCAGAATCTGCCATCATATAAATAGAGTTAAATCCTTCTTTGTCTTTTTTAATCAACTCCATCATATCTTTTGATAAGACATTATTAGTGCTTTTCCAAATATCAATAATCTTGTTATATCTTTCACCTGAAGTAATCAAACCTAAATTATATGAATTTTGGATTTCTCTTACTTGTTTTTTAGCTTCTTCTATACTTTTTTGTTTTTGATCAGGCACAATAATATCAGCAATTGAAATAGAAATACCCGCTTTTGTTGCATATTCAAAACCAAGATCTTTTAATTTATCTAAAAAGCTAGCACTTACTTCAAGGCCACCTTCTTTATAAACATAATCAACCAAAGCTGCAATATCTTTTTTCTTCATGACTTTATTCCACATATTCTCTGGAACAAAATCAGGTAAGATAGACTTAATGATTAATCTTCCCGCAGTTGTTGTGATTTTTCTTCCATCAACTACGCTTCTAATACTTGCATGAATATCTAAAGATTTTGCTTCTAGAGCAATCATAACCTCTTCAATACCTGTACAAATTTTATGCTCACCCTTAGCACCATCTTTTTCTAAAGATAGATAATAAATCCCCAAAACCATATCTTGAGAAGGTACAGTCACAGAACGACCACTTGCTGGAAGCAAGATATTCATAGATGAAAGCATTAATACTTTACACTCAGCTATTGCTTCTTGAGATAAAGGTACATGTACAGCCATTTGGTCCCCGTCAAAGTCAGCATTAAATGCTGCACACACCAATGGATGAAGTTGAATTGCCTTACCCTCTACAAGCACAGGATGGAAAGCTTGGATGGAAAGCTTATGTAAGGTTGGTGCACGATTAAGCATTACAGGATGACCTTTAACAACCTCTTCTAAACACTCCCAAACTTCATTGGTTTTATTTTCAATCATTTTTTTAGCTTGTTTTACAGTAGTTGCATAACCTTTTTCTTCAAGCTTAGCTAACAAATGTGGTTTAAATAATTCTAAAGCCATTTTTTTAGGCAAGCCGCATTGATCCATTCTAAGTTTTGGCCCAACAACAATAACACTACGACCTGAAAAATCCACTCTTTTACCAAGTAGATTTTGTCTGAAACGACCTTGTTTTCCTTTGATGATTTCACTTAAAGATTTTAATGGACGTTTATTTGCACCTTTAACTGCATTTGCTCTTCTACCATTATCAAATAAAGCATCGACTGCTTCTTGAAGCATTCTTTTTTCATTTCTAATGATAATTTCAGGTGCATCAAGCTCCATAAGTCTTTTTAAACGTGTATTTCTATTAATAACTCTTCTATATAAATCATTCACATCAGAAACTGCAAATTTTCCACCATCTAAAGCCACCAAAGGTCTTAAATCAGGTGGTAATACAGGTAAATTTGTAATCATCATCCACTCAGGACGATTTGGAACTACTTCATCACTATTTGTATTAGTATTTAAATTACTATTTAAGAAATTTTCCACCACTTTTAAGCGTTTGATGATAGTTTTTTTCTTTGCTTCTGAATTAGTTGCTGCAATATCTTCTTTTAATTTATTTAAAAGCTCAACAAGATCTAAATTTGCTAGTAAATCTCTAACAACTTCACCACCCATTCTAGCTTTAAATCCACTACTTTCATAGCGTTGCATTAAATTTAAATACTGCTCTTCATTTAATACATCACAAAATTCAACTTTTTTAGTATTTTCATTATCATAGTATGCATCACCTGGATTTTCTACTATATATGCTTCATAATATAATACGCGCTCTAAGTCTTTCATCTTTACGCCAAGTAAAGTACCGATACGACTTGGCAAAGAATTTACATACCATATATGTGCTACTGGTGTAACTAGCTCGATATGCCCCATTCTTGAGCGGCGTACTTTAGAACTAGTAACTTCAACACCACATTTTTCACACTTAATGCCTTTAAAACGCATTTTTTTATACTTACCACAAAGACATTCATAATCTCTTACTGGTCCAAAAATTTTAGCGCAAAAAAGACCGTCTCTTTCAGGCTTTAAAGTTCTATAATTAATTGTTTCTGGTTTTTTTACTTCACCATAAGACCATGATTTGATTTTTTCAGGACTTGCAAGTCTTAATTGAAAAGCTTCAAAGTCTCTAGGTCTGCCATCTTCTTTTATTTCGATAGGTTTAAATTTACTCATTATTCTCATCCTTATCAAAAATCTCAACATCTAAAGCAAGAGATTTTAATTCATTTGTAAGTACAAAGAATGTCTCTGGAATACCTGTTGCTGGAACATTCTCACCTTTTGTTAAAGCTTTATAAGCACTAAATCTACCTTCAACATCATCAGATTTTATGGTTAACATTTCCCTTAAAGTATGAGCTGCTCCATAAGCTTCAAGAGCCCAAACCTCCATCTCACCAAATCTTTGTCCACCAAATAGAGCCTTACCACCAACTGGTTGTTGTGTTACAAGACTATAAGGTCCAGTACTTCTTGCGTGAACTTTTTCATCTACTAAATGGTGTAATTTAAGCATATACATACATCCAACATGCACACGCTCTGCCATTTTTTCGCCAGTTCTTCCATCATAAAGTTCGCTTTTTCCATCCATAGCTATTTTAGCCATTTCAAAAAGCTTGCCAAATTCTTCAACCGTTACGCCTTCAAATACAGGAGTAGCAAATTTCACTCCTTTAGCCCAATCTCTAGCATAAGAAATAAGCTGTTCATCATTTAAAGTTTGCACAAATTTCTTTTCTAATTCAAGTCTAGATACACTACAAATTTCAAGAATTTTTTCACGTAATTCTTTTACAAAATCTTTTTGTTTTCTATCAAAAATTTCTTGAATTTGATCACCTAGTCTCATACCAACAATCCCCAAATGACTTTCAAGAATTTGTCCTATATTCATACGACTTGGAACCCCTAGAGGATTTAAGGCTATATCAATAGGTCTTCCATCAGGTAAATATGGCATATCAACTTCTGGAACGATATTAGACACAATACCTTTATTTCCATGGCGCCCTGCCATTTTATCCCCAACTTTCAATTTTCTCTTAGTCGCGATATATACTTTAACAAGTTTTACTACCCCACTTGGTAAAATATCATCTTTTTCTAAAATTTCTAATTTTTCATCATGCTCTGTTTTAAGTTTTTTCTTCTCATTTTGGAAATGATTTTTTAAATCATCATATTCTTTTTGTACTTCTTTAGAATAAGCTTTAACTAAAGAATTTAACGCAAAACGATTGATTTTTTCTAATTCTGTAATTTCTACTTTAGAGCCTTTTTTATATTTAACACCATTTATTTCTTCATCTGAATTTAAAGCTGATTTAGAAAGTAAAGAACATACTCTTAAAGTTTCTTCTCTATCCATCATTAAAAGTCTATCATGATGTTCTTTTTCAAGATTTAATTTTTCATCATCATAAGCTTTTATAGCACGTGCATCTTTTTCATAACCTTTTTTAGTAAAGATTTTTACATCTACAACAACACCTTCTAATGAGGCGGTTGCATATAAAGATTTATTTACAACATGTCCAGCTTTTTCACCAAAAATAGCTCTTAATAATCTTTCTTCAGGTGTAGGTTTTACTTCACCCTTAGGTGAAACTTTACCTACCAAAATCATACCAGGCTTTATATGAGTTCCTATTTTTGCAATACCACTCTCATCAAGATGCGCTAAATCTTCTTCTTTTACATTTGGAATATCTTTTGTAATTTCTTCTACACCATCTTTAAGCTCTCTAGCCTCTACTTCTTTTTCATAAATATGAACACTAGTAAAAGTATCTTCACGTAAAATTTTCTCACTAATTACAATAGCATCTTCATAGTTATACCCATGCCATGGCATAAATGCGATTAAGGCATTCTTACCAATAGCAAGCTCTCCTTGATCCATACTTGGGCCATCTGCAATGATTTGACCTGCTTGAATAAATTCGCCTTTTTTCACAATCGGGTGTTGAATAAAAGTTGTATTTTGATTTGTTCTTAGATTTTTTTCCATTTTGTAATGATCTATAAATGGACCATTTTCATCTTCGCCCAAAATAAAAATATTTTTATTGTCAACTTTTTCTACAATCCCTGCTCTTTTAGCTTTAATAGCCTCCCAAGCATCACGAGCAATGATTTTTTCCATACCAGTACCTACTATAGGTGCTTGTGCGGTTAGTAAAGGCACTGCTTGACGTTGCATGTTTGAACCCATTAAAGCTCTGTTTGCATCATCATGCTCTAAGAATGGGATTAATGACGCTGCAACCCCTACTATCATGCCTGAACAAAGGTCAATTAAATGTACTTCTTCTCTTCTTGCTAGGATTGTTTCACCATCTTGTCTTGCTTCTACAAATTCCTCAACAATATTACCTTTTTCATCAATTTTAGTTGAAGCGGCTGCAATCACCAAGCCCTCTTCTTGAGTAGCAGTCAAGTAAACAATTTCATTACTTACTTTTCCATTTTCTACTTTCTTATAAGGTGCTTCAACAAAGCCTAGATCATTTACTTTAGCATAAGTTGAAAGTGTATTAATTAATCCGATGTTTTGACCTTCTGGAGTTTCAACAGGACAAATTCTTCCATAATGTGTTGCATGAACATCACGTACTTCAAAACCTGCTCTTTCTTTTACTAAACCACCTTCACCAAGTGCTGATAAACGACGTTTATGAGTTACTTCACTCAATGGGTTTGTTTGATCCATAAATTGAGATAATTGTCCGCCGGTAAAAAATTCCATAATTGTTACAGTAATTGTCTTAGGATTAATCAAATCATAAGGCATTACTTTATCAATATCTGTATTTAAAGCCGTAAATTTATCTCTGATTGATTTTTGCATTTTAGCAAGACCTACATGAAGTTCATTTGCTAAAAGTTCTCCAATTGATCTTATACGACGATTACCTAAATGGTCTCTATCATCAATATGACCTCTACCATTTTTTACTTTAATTAAATATTTTGCAGTTTTTACTATATCTTCATTGG
This sequence comes from Campylobacter sp. RKI_CA19_01121, assembly GCF_025771295.1. Taxonomy (NCBI): domain Bacteria; kingdom Pseudomonadati; phylum Campylobacterota; class Epsilonproteobacteria; order Campylobacterales; family Campylobacteraceae; genus Campylobacter; species Campylobacter sp. RKI_CA19_01121. The sequence goes on along the minus strand of NZ_JAKMQA010000002.1, from coordinate 145,019 downwards.
TTAAAACCGTAACATATTCAGGCGTATCTAAGCCTAATTTATGATTCATTTTCATACGACCAACTTTTGTTAGATCATATCTTTCAGGATTAAAAAATAAATCATTCACAAAAGCTTTTGCAGCATCTTTTACTACCGGTTCGCCTGGTCTCATTACTTTATAAATTCTAATAGCTGCTAAATCATTCTCATCATCTATATTCTCAGTTTGTTTTAACAATTTTAATGTTTCATTATCTTGAATGAAAGAATTAATAATAGCAGCATCTACTCCATTAGCTAAGTCATTAGCAATATCAAACTGTTTTTCCTCTTTAATTTTTGCTAGTTTTCCCTCATCTAATAGCGTTAAAGAATCAAATAAAACCTCACCAGTTTCTTTATTAATAATAGGATTAGCTAAATACCTATTTGTTAAAATTTCAACTGGATATTCAACCCATTTAACCCCATCTTTTACAAGCTGTTCAGCCTTTTTCTTTGTCATTCTTTTACCAGCTTGATGAATTACATTGCCTTTTTCATCTTTTAAATCATACTCAACTCTATCTAAAAAGTCATTTGGATTAAATTCAGTTAAGAATTTATCTTTTTTAACATGAATAGTTTGTATAGGGTAAAATAATTTTATAATGTCTTGTTTTTTATAACCAAGTGCTCTAAATAAAATTGTAATAGGCACTTTTCTTCTTTTATTAATACGCACATAAAGCACATCTTTAGCATCATATTCAAAATAAAGCCAAGAACCACGATCTGGTATGATTTGGGCTGTATATACTAATTTATTTGCAACAGTAGAACTTTCTTCTTCTTTAAATATAACACCCGGACTTCTATGAAGTTGATTTACTACAACCCTTTCAACTCCGTTAATTATGAAAGAAATTCTATCTGTCATTAAAGGGATTTCTCTAATATAAATTTCTTGTTCTTTAATATCTTTTATACCAATTTTTTCACCCGTTTTTTCATCTTTTTCGTGTAAAGTTAAACGGATTTTCATTTTTAAATTTACAGAATAAGTCAAACCTCTTTCCATACACTCTCTAATAGTGTACTTAGGTTTACCTACTTCACTACTTACATATTCTAAACTTAATCTATTTTGTGGATCATGAATTGGAAAAATAGATTTAAATACTTTTTCAATTCCACTTTCTGAATTTTTAGCATCTATGTTTAAAAAATAATCAAAACTTTTCTTTTGTAATTGTAATAAATTTGGAATGTCTATTTGTTGTGGAACATTCGAGAAGTCTATTCTTAAACGATTTCCTGATTGTGAATTTAACATATTATTATACCCCATGGTAAAAGTATTGAAAGAAAGAATCCTAATTAAAGGAAAACAAGAAAGGATATAAAATCCTTTCTTTTAAAACAAAAAAATTATTTAAGCTCAACCTTAGCGCCAGCTTCTTCAAGTTGTTTTTTAGCTTCTTCAGCTTCAGCTTTGCTAACACCTTCTTTAAGAACTGATGGAGTTTGTTCAACAGCATCTTTTGCTTCTTTTAGTCCAAGACCAGTTAAAGCACGAACAACTTTAATTACATTGATTTTTTTATCGCCACCATCTTGTAATACAATGTCAAATTCAGTTTTTTCTTCAGCAGCACCGCCAGCAGCACCTGCAACAGCAGCACCTGCAACCATAACTGGAGCAGCAGAAACACCAAATTTTTCTTCAAATTCTTTTACCAATTCTGAAAGTTCAAGAACGCTTAGGTTAGAAATAAATTCTAATACATCTTCTTTAGTAATTGCCATTTTTTATCCTTTTTAAATTTTATTCAGCTTCTTTTTTTTCTTTTAATGCATTTAATCCAATTGTAAAATTGGTGATTGGTGCATTCCAAACTTGCAAAAGCATAGCAAGTAATTCATTGCGAGAAGGCATTTTAGCTAAAGCTTTAACTTTATCTACTGAAGCAACTTCACCATCAATAAATGCGGTTTTGATCTCAAATGTTTGATTAGCTTCGCTAAATTTATCAGCAACTTTTGAAACATTTAATTGGTCTTCACCCCAAAGATAAATATTTGTATCTTTAAGTTCCATTCCATCTTTGCCGGCATTTTTAAGAGCAATACTTGCTAAAGTATTTTTAATAATTTGAACTTTAACATCCATTTCTCTCGCATTATTTCTTAACTCTTCAAGTTTTTTAGTGTTTAAACCTTTGTAATTACAAACTACAACAGCTTCACTAGCCTTAAAACCCTCTTCAAGCTTAGAAACAAGTTCAATTTTTTGGCTTTTAGTCATCTTTACTCCTTTCCGACCGGTGATTTCAAGCAGAGCAGAAAATCTAATTAAGTCCTAAGACCTCGGCTATCTCCAATCTAAGATAAAAATTAGATAAAATAAAAGTTATTATCTTATCTAATTTTTATTAATGAGAGAAAAACTCTCATTAATTTTATTTTGTATCAAGCAATTCTTGAGTATCAAGAGAAAGAGAAGGACTCATAGTCAAAGAAAGACTAGCATTTTTAATATATCTTCCTTTTGCAGCAGCTGGTTTATGTTTATTAATAGCTTTTACAAATGCTGTCATATTTTCTTTTAATTGTTCTTGAGTAAAACTAACTTTACCCAAACCTGCATGGATGTTTCCTTGTTTATCAACACGGAAATTAACTTGTCCATTTTTAGCATTATTAACAGCTTGAGCAACATCCATTGTTACTGTACCTGTTTTAGGATTTGGCATCAAACCTTTAGGTCCTAAAATACGACCTACTTTACCTACTAGACCCATTAAATTTGGTGTAGCAATTAAAACATCAAAATTCATATTACCTTTTTGAATTTCTTCTACTAAATCATCGCTACCAACTATATCAGCACCTGCATTTTTCGCTTCATCAGCTTTTGCATCTTTTGCAATAACAGCAACACGAACTTTTTTACCTGTACCGCAAGGTAAAACAACACTACCTCTTACCATTTGATCTGCATGTCTTGGATCAACATTTAATTTTAAAGCAATTTCAACTGTTTCATCAAATTTAGCAGAAGCAAGAGTTTTTACTGTGCTTATTGCCTCATCCATTAAATAGTTTTTATTTGAATCTATTTTTTTTAATAATTCTGTAAATCTTTTAGTATTTTTAGACATCAATTTTCTCCGCATTTTATATAAAGTGCTACCGCCTTTTTAAACTCTTGGCGGTAAAGAGTATTAATCTACGATTTCAACACCCATAGAACGAGCAGAACCCATGATAATTTTAGCAGCTTGCTCTCTATCTTTTGTATTCATATCAGCGATTTTTTTATCTACAATTTCTAAAACTTGTGCTTTAGTTAATTTACCTACTTTATTTTTTAAAGGATTATCCGCACCTTTAGAAATACCTGCAGCTTTTTTAATTAAATCAGTAGCTGGTGGTTGTTTTGTTATAAATGTAAAGCTTTTATCTGCATAAACAGTAATAACAACTGGAATATTAAAACCAGCCATATCTTTTGTTCTTTCATTAAATGCCTTACAAAATTCCATAATATTAACACCTTGTTGACCTAAAGCAGGACCAACTGGAGGTGATGGATTAGCCTTAGTAGCAGCTATTTGTAATTTAATTTCTCCTACGACTTTTTTAGCCATAACCTTTCTCCTTTACTTACTATATAATCAAACTATTTTTTCAACTTGAGAGTATAAGATTTCTACTGGAGTTGATCTACCAAATATAGAAACATTTAGCTTTAAAACGCCTCTAACCATATCATATTCCTCTACAATACCAACAAAGTTTGCAAAAGGACCTTCAGTTATTCTTACACTTTCTTCTTTATCAAATGAAATTTTAGGCTTAGGTGCTGCTTTATTTTTCACCTTTTCTAAAATAAGATTGATATCTTTTTCACTTAATGGAGTTGGTTTTTTACTTTCACCTATAAAACGACCAACCTTTGGTAAAGACTGAATTTTGTGCCAAAGCTCTGTTGATAAGTCTATATTAGCAAATACATAGCCTGAATATAAACTTCTTTCGCTTATTTTTTCTTTACCATTTTTAAATTCAATCACATCTTCAGTTGGAACAATTACTTCTAATAATTGCTCTTGAATTCCATGATCTCTAACTAAATTTTCTATGGCTCTTTTTACAGCCATCTCACTACCTGCATAAGTTTGAATTGCATACCATTTATGATTCATTTTTCTATCCTATAATCTTAGATAATGAAAATGACATAATCAAATCAACTAATGCTAAAAATAATGAAACAACAGTAACAACTACAAAAACTGTAATATAAGCATTTCTAACTTGCTCTTTCAAAGGCCAAATTACTTTTCCTAATTCAGCTTTTGACAATTTAAAATAAGTTATTAGTTTTTCCATATTTTACCTTATTTTGTGGCAGGGCAAGAGGGATTCGAACCCCCAACCATCGGATTTGGAATCCGGCGCTCTACCGTTGGAGCTATTGCCCTAAGGGCTTTTTTATAAAAGCCTTAACTTTTTAATTTAACTTCTTTATGAATTGTATGTTTTTTCAATCTTGGGCAATATTTTTTTAATTCTAACTTTTCAGTTGTATTTTTACTATTTTTAAAAGTGCTATAATTAATATCACCGCACTCTTCACATTTTAAACCAACTTTAATTCTCATTTTTATTCCTTAAAAAGCGAGATTAAATCTCGCTTATAATTATTTAATAATTTTAGAAACAACACCTGAACCAACAGTACGGCCACCTTCACGGATAGCAAAACGAGTACCTTCTTCAAGTGCAACTGGCGCAATAAGACTTACAGTAATTCTAACATTATCGCCTGGCATAACCATTTCAACGCCTTCTGCAAGTTGGATAGAACCAGTAACATCAGTTGTTCTTACATAAAATTGTGGTCTATAGTTATTAAAGAATGGAGTATGGCGTCCACCTTCATCTTTATTTAAAATATAAACTTCTGCTTCAAAATCAGTATGAGGAGTGATTGATTTAGGTTTAGCAAGAACCATACCACGAAGAACATCTTCTTTTTTAGTTCCACGAAGAAGAACACCAACGTTATCTCCTGCTTCACCTTGATCCATTTCTTTTCTAAACATTTCAACACCAGTTACTGTAGTGCTTTGTGTTTCTCTAATACCAACGATTTCAATAGTATCACCAACTTTAACAATACCTTTTTCAATTCTACCAGTAACAACTGTACCACGACCTGAAATTGAGAATACATCTTCGATAGGCATTAAGAAATCTTTATCTGTATCACGAGCTGGAGTTGGAATATACTCATCAACTGCTGCCATAAGATCTAAGATTTTTTTAGACCATTCACCATCTTGTCCAGCTTTTGCTTCTTCAAGAGCTTGTAAAGCCGAACCTGAAATAATTGGAGTATCATCTCCTGGGAAATCATAAGAGCTTAATAACTCTCTAATTTCCATTTCAACTAATTCTAATAACTCAGCATCATCAACCATATCAGCTTTGTTCATGAAAACAACAATATATGGTACACCTACTTGACGAGAAAGTAAGATGTGCTCTCTAGTTTGCGGCATTGGACCATCTGCAGCAGAAACAACAAGAATAGCACCATCCATTTGAGCAGCACCAGTAATCATGTTTTTAACATAGTCAGCGTGACCTGGGCAGTCTACGTGAGCATAGTGACGATTTTCTGTTTCATACTCAATGTGAGAAGTAGCAATAGTAATACCACGCTCTTTTTCTTCAGGAGCGTTATCGATATTATCATAATCTTTAAGCTCAGCCAAACCTCTTCTTGAAAGAACAGCAGAGATAGCAGCTGTTAAAGTAGTTTTACCGTGGTCAACGTGACCAATAGTACCAATATTTACGTGAGGCTTATTACGTGAAAATTTTTCTTTAGCCATCTTTTTCCTCCATATAAAATTTACAAACAAATACTAATTTATGTTTTATAATCTTTTGAAATCAATGGAGCTCATAGCGGGACTTGAACCCGCGACCTCTCCCTTACCAAGGGAGTGCTCTACCTCTGAGCCATACGAGCGCTCAGAAAAATTAAAAACATAAACTATAAAATTTTGGAAATTTGAAACTGCTAGAAATTCTGAATTTAAAAACAGCTCCCAGTTTCACTCTACCAAAATCAGGTTGGAGCGGGAAACGGGACTCGAACCCGCGACCCTCAGCTTGGAAGGCTGATGCTCTAGCCAACTGAGCTACTCCCGCAAAGCAATGGTGGTGAGTCGTGGATTCGAACCACGGAAGGCGAAAGCCAGCAGATTTACAGTCTGCCCTCGTTGGCCACTTGAGTAACTCACCATGAATAATAATGCTTTTTATTTCTGGTCAAACACTGCTATTAACAATGGAGCTGGTTAAGGGACTTGAACCCCCGACCTGCTGCTTACAAGGCAGCTGCTCTACCAACTGAGCTAAACCAGCAAAAAATAAAGTTGAATTATAATGTAATTTTGAATTAATGTCAAGTGTTTTAAATAATTTTGTATAATTTTTAAAAAATAAAGGATTAATTATGAAAATTTTATTTTCACCTAGTGAGGGAAAAAGTAAAATAAATACACATAGTTGTTTAAATGAAAAATCATTCATATTTAACAAGCTATACGATAAAAGACTTGAAGTAATTGCTAAATACAAAAAATTTATTAAAGAATGTGATGAAAATGTTCTTGAAAAATTTTTTGGTATCAAAGACAAAGATGAATTATATAATCTTAGTCATGATATATTAAAAAAAGATACAACTAAAGCAATTCAAAGATACAATGGTGTTGCTTTTGAATATTTAGATTATGAGAGTTTGGGTGAAATTTCTAAAAAATATATAGATGAAAATGTATTAATATTTTCAAATCTTTTTGGTCCTATTTTAGCAAAAGATTTAATACCTTATTATAAATTAAAACAAGGAGAGAAAATCAAAGATTTTAATATAGAAAAATTTTATAAAGAAAATTTTTCCAGTGAACTTGATGATTTTTTAGAAAATAAATTAATAATCGATCTTAGAGCCAAATTTTATGAAAAATTTTACACCATTAAACAACCCTTTATTACCCTCACTTTTTTAAAAAATTCCAAAACTTTAAGTCACTTTGCAAAGGCTTATAGGGGTAAAATATTAAGAATACTAGCAAGTAAAAACATACATAGCAAAGAAGCTTTACTAGAAAATCTACCTAATGATTTAAAAATAAAAGAAATTAAAATACAAGGATTAAAAGAAGAGATAATCTTAGATATAGTAAGCTAAGCCTTTTGGCTTAGCTTTTATAATTAGAATTTGTATAGAGCTTCAAGTCTGATGAATTGATCATCATGGTCACTTACATCTTTTGTATTGAAATCTTCAGTTAAATAAGAATAGAATCCACTAAATGTAAGTTTTGGACTATAAGCATAAGATACTCTTGCAATGTATTCGTTTTTATCTGTATCAGCTATACCTCTACCATATTCAGTAGAACCACCGATATAGTCAAATCCTACTCTTACAGTTTCAGCAAAAGTATAACCTAAACCTGCAAAATAGAAGAAGTTTTCACCAGTATCTCCAGTTAATTTACTACCATTAGAATAGAAAATTTGCTCACCTGGAGCGATTATTCTACCTTTATCTTCTAATGTAACTACACTACCTTTGTCTTTTTCACCATAACCAACTATACCTGCTTGGAAATCAAAAGCAGAAATATTTGCTTGGATTTGAGCAGCATAGAAATTGCCATCATCTAAAGTATCTTTTCCATAGTAGTCTTTTTTATCACTATCTAAGCTATTTCCCAAGTATTGAGCTTGGATTTTGAAGTTAGCATCATTGAATGCAAATTTATAGCTAGCATCTACTGCATATAAGAAAGCCCAGTTATTAGCATAAGCAGCCCAAATTTGGAAAGCAAATGGATCAAAATCACCCAATACAGCAGCACCATATAATGAAGATTTAGCTATATTAAGCCCTTTTGATGCAGCACCAGGAACTCCTCCATTGTCTTTATCTGTTGGATAGTTTTTGTTACTATCTGCAGTAGTAATAGCAGTATCACCATCATCTTCAGCATTAAAGCTATCAAACCAGTAACCTGCAAAAGTTAAACCTTCGATAGAATTGTTAAGAACTTTAGCTCCTGTTCCTACTAAATCATCAGTCCAAATTGAACCAACTTCCATTTTACCGAAAGTTACATTTGTAGCATAAGCTTCATTTGTATATTCTAAGTAAGCTTGTTGCACAGCGAAAGTATCATGAGTGTTTGTTCCATTGCCTGTTCCAAAACCAGCTTCATTTGTGCTGTATTGGAATTGAACAAAAGCTTTGAAATTATCATCTAAAGCTGCTTTGAAGTTTAATTGAGATTTAAATCTGTGTTTATTTTCTTTAGAGTTGTTGTAACCATCTTCAATTGTGTTACCAATGTCTTTTCTATCAGATTCAAATCTGTATCTGAACATACCTGATACATCAACATCTTTTATAGCTTCTTCAAGTGAAACAGCGTTAGCTGCTGAAAAAGCACCTGCAGCTAAAGCTGCTACTAAACTAAGTTTAACTAGTTTCATGAGAATTCTCCTTATTAAAATTAAAACTATGGCTTGTATTATATCATAGTTTTATATGAGAATTCTTAAAGTAAACAAAAATATGTATTTATTGGGATATATATTTGAAGTTATAGCGTGTTGTTATACTATAATTATTAGTATATAATGATTATAGTTTAGATAATCAAACTATATTTAAGTTAAATCTTTAAAATTATAATTTAATTTTATTCCTAATTTTATATTTTATAAATAATCTCATTCATATTTAAAACTATATATCTTTAAAGATCTAGTAAAAAACTAGATCTTTAAAAACTAAGGAGTTATCTATGAATGTTTGCTTTTACAGATGTAATTATGCTCTTTGATAGTTAATGTATGGAAACTGGGCAGGGTGATACAACATCAATATATCTTATAAGGCTTGACAGTAGGTGTTTTTATTATTAAGTATAATATTTTGTGATTTATTTGAAGAAAATTTAGGGATATAAGCATAGCCACTAATGGGATTTATAATAATGCATATATGCTCATTTTGATTATTAGATAATCTTATAATGCAATCATTATTAAAAGAAGCAAGTTTATCATAAGCACGTGTAGCATTTTTTAAAGGCGTATATAAACGACCATAATCATCAAAAACCAAACGCGTACTTCCTTTACATGCACCTTCAAATAAAACTTTAGATATACCATAAGTTTTTTCTATATTGTATTTTAAATTTGCTTTGAAATCATTTTGATTTATCACTCCACTTTGACCTGAGTTCATTAATATATCTGGATTGATAAGATCAACAGCTATTTCTCTGTCTTTATTGATCATATTTTTACCTATGTTTGCATTACCATCGCCGTTTTTATCTAAAAAAATGGTATAGGTTTGTTCATTATTAGTGGCAGATTTTGAGCGTATAAAATACAGCTGCCATTTAGCCTTAAACCACTCTCGTTTAGCAATATTAAATTCTTTAACTCTAAAATCATTTTGCATTAAAGCTAAATGTCTTGTGTATTTAATATCATTTAAAACTTGCTCAGCTCCCAAGCGCAAATAATCAGGTTTATAATAAACATAAGCCATAGAAAATAATAAGGATAATATTATACAAACAAAAACCAGTTCTATTAAAGTAAAAGCTTGTTTCATTTTATAAAATAATATACTTTATGCTTACCTAAACTAACATAGATTTTACTAGCTTTTTTACTAGAATGAAGCTCTAGTTTACCCTTAGAAATACCATAAAATTTAAGTCTTAAGGCTAGTTCTTTATCTTGTGTAGCAATATGTGTGAGATTGTGTTGTTTTAAATTTAGAGCTAATTCTTTAGCTATGTGATAATCATAGGCAAAATGTCTTTTGGGATCTTTTAATAAATAATAAAAACTTTGATTAAAAACAATACCAAGATAAAAAAATAATAAAAATACCAAAGAACATTCTATAAAAATTTTATGTTTTAGGCGCAATTGTGGCATTCTTGAACGATAAGAAGACATTAAATAACGAATCAACAAAGGCGTACAAACCACACAAAAAGGTAAAAAATCTTCTAAAAAAAGTCTTTGTCTTATAGAAAAAATTAAACAAAAAACAAAAGTACTTGCACTAATAAACCATAAAAGTGGCTTATCATCTTGTAAAAGAATTCTATAAACAACATAAAAAAAATAAAGAAAAATCAAAGGCGAAAAACAAGCTGCAAAAATACCCAAAGTATCCAAAAAATACCCCTTAGGCTTTCCACTTGCATCAAACCCATAAACACTCATTGCGATAGCAAATAAAATCAAAGAACATATAATAAGTAATTTATCTTTTTTATAAATAGCAAAAAAGAAAAAAGATAAGTATAAAATTGCAAAATTTCCATCTACAAAAAGAACTAAAACCAATAAAATATAAAATAAAAATATTTTCTTATATTCAAATAATACTAAAATTAAAAGCGTAAAAAATATTACAATGCTTGATTCATTAATAAGTAAAGCACTAGCTACACTACCAGGGAGCAATATAAAAAGCACAACAGAAATAAAAGCATCAAAAGAAGTTTTGGTGTATCTTAAAGCTAAAATGTATAATAAAATACAGCTTAAAGAATGCAATAAAACAAAAGGTAGTCTTAACCCAAAGTCATTTTGACCAAAAAGAGTAGTGCCAAATTTAGCAATCATAGCAATTAAGCTATGATCATAAAAATAAATTTGTGCTTCATTGTAACTTATAGATAAAGTGCTTATGCCATACAATAAAGCACAAAAATCAAAAAATAAAACGGCTAACAAATACCTTTTCATTTTTGATTAGTCAAGTTTTACAGGACCATTACTTGCATGAGATTGTAAAAATCTTAAAATTCTATCTTTTTCTGCATCAGTAATTTTTGCAAAACCTTGCATAGCAGATAAGTATGCATCCCATTCTTCCATTAAATGTTCTTTTGGTTTATGCGCTGCGTGACAACTTGTACAAGTATCATAATAAGTTAATTCTATCTCATCCCAAGCAAGAATTTCTTGATCGGTTAAATCTTTACTTTTAACTAAAAATTCCATTTCATTGCTTGCATTTTTAGCATTTAAAGTAAGTAAAAGATAAATTCCATCTTTAGTATAAGCAAGGCTTTTTGGATTTGTCTCCACAACCTCGCCTTTAACTTTAATCAAAGAATATTCACCCTCTTCTTTTATAAGCTCTACTTTAGAGCCTTCATAAATTTGCCCTACCACTTTTTTACTAGCACTATCTAAAAGATCTACTTTTTCATTAAAAATAAACATATCTTTAGCAAATAAAGCACTAGCTAAAAAAGTCAATGCTAATATAATCTTCTTCATTATTAAGCTCCTATAATTTCTGGTGGTGTAGTTGAGTTATAAGGTTTTATAACTTCTTTTAGCTTTTTAATACCCACTAGACAAGTATTAACGCTAGTTGCTTGAGCCATAGTTGAAGTTGGTCTTGAGCTTGTTAAAACATTTACATGACCTGCATTACATCTTGGCTTACTATCGCTTGCATCTTCAGGGTCATACCAAGCACCCTCTTGGATACTAATAACCCCTTCCATGATATTATCTGTTACAAAAGCCCCTGCTAAAAGCGATCCACGATCATTATATACTTCTACAACTTCTCCGTGTGTAATACCAAGTTTTTTAGCATCATTTGTATTAATCACCACAGGCTCTCTACCTTGAATTTTATACAAATCTCTTACCCAAGTATTATCAAGCTGAGAATGCACTCTATATCTTGGATGCGGGCTTAACAAATGGAAAGGATATTTTTTAACTAATTTTTCATTACCTAACCACTCAGCTGGTTCAAACCAAGTTGGATGTGCTTTAAAATCTTCTAAATTATATTTTTCAAATTTTGGTGAATAAATTTGAATTTTTCCACTTTCTGTTGCAAGTTTATTTGCCACAGGATCAGCTCTAAATTCAGAGTGTCTTACGAAATTATAAGCTTCTTTTGGAGCTTCAAAATGAATAAATCCTTGTTTCCAAAAATCAGCAAATTCCATATAATAAGGACAATCACTTCTGCCATAAAAACCTTCAAGCCACTGCTCTTTTGTTTTATTTCCGGTGAATTTTTTATGCTCTCTTTCACCTATTCTTTTTGCTAATTCTTCAAAAATATCATAATCATTTCTACTTTCAAAATAAGGCTCAATTACTTTTTTCATAGCATAAACATAATCTTGAGAATAAGAACCACCAAAACTAATATCATCTCTTTCTAAAGTTGTAGTTGAAGGCAATACAATATCAGCCATTTTTGCCATAGGCGTCCACCAAGGCTCATGTACAATTAGCGTATCAAGAGTTCTTAAAGCTTTGATAAGCTCATTTGTGTCCGGATGATGACCCAATACAGAAGCACCTACTACATACATAAGTTTGATTTTTGGATAGGTAATCTCTTTACCTTTAAACTTAACTGTTTTGCCTGGATTTAATATTGCTTCTGAAATTCTACTTGCAGGAATATTAGTATCAAGATTATTTTTACCTTGCGGTAAACCTACTGGTAATCTTACACCTGAAAATGCTTGTCCGCCACCTGAATAGTGCATTGAAAAACCAAATCCACCACCAGGTAAACCCACTTGACCTATCATTGAAGCTAAAACCATTAAAGTCCAATCAGCTTGTTCACCATGGTGTGCTCTTTGCATAGCCCAGTTACCTGCTAAGAAAGTTCTATTTTTTACAAAAGTATCTGCTAATGCGGTAATAACTTTTTCTTCAACACCGGTAATATTTGCGGCCCAAGCTGGAGTTTTATCAATACCATCAGTTTTTCCAAGTAAATAAGGTAAGAATTTGTCAAAACCATCAGTGTATTTTTCAATAAATTTTTTATCATATTTTCCACTTTTATATAAATAATTCATCATACCAAGCATTAAAGCTACATCGGTATTTGGACGAATTTTAATCCACTGAGCATTTAAAATCTCTGCTGTTTGAGTGTATTGAGGATCAATACTAATAAATTTGATATTTGATTTGCTGTATTTTTTATAATACTCATCATTACCACGATTTGCAACTTTAAAGTCAATTTGATTACATTTATAAAGATCAGCTCCCCATAAAACATAAACTTGGGTATTTTCTAAAATAACCTCATGAGAAGTTTGTAAAGAATAAACTTCTAAATCCCCTACTATACTAGCATTAACCTTACCAGCAGCTCCATTACTATACTCTCCATCAGTGCCGATGTGACCACCTAAAGCTGTATTAAAAAATCTTCCTGCTACTGAGTTACAATTGTGCAATAAACCTACATGCCCCCAAGCACCATAACTTGCATTAAATAAATTTTCAATAGGAGTTTCTTTTAATTTTTGCAATACAAGCTCTAAAGCTTTTTCCCAGCTTACTCTTACAAAAGGTTCTTTACCTCTTAATTTAGGTCTTTTTTTACCTTCTAAGAAACTTTTTCTAACACAAGGATATTTTACCCTAGTATCTGAATAAGTTCTATCAATGATAGCATCAGTGATAATAGAAGGATGTTTGTCAGATTGTTGTGGTGTAACTTTTACAAGTTTTCCTTCTGAATTTACTTCAGCCCAAAAAGCACCAAAGTGAGTAGCGTGAGGAATTTTTTTAGTATCATAAAATTTAGTTCCCTCACTTGCGGCTATTAAAGGATTAACCGAAGCAATCGCTGAAGTAGCAGCAAGTCCTTTTAGAAATTTTCTTCTTGTTAAACTCATAAGACATCCTTTCTTAACAAAATAAAGTCAATATATATTATAGCATTTGTATTTGATTTAAAGCTAAATTTTAATACTCCAAAAAAAGTCAATCCACTCTTTAGCCTCTTTTATATAAAACTCAGGGATTAATAATGCTGAAGGTTTATAAAAAACACTTGCTACTTTGAGTTCTAAATGAGGATATTTTTCCATTAAAACTCTTTTGATTTCTATCATAGTTTCACCACTATCTATAATATCATCTATCAAAAGAATTTTTTTGTATGAACTAAGATCAGGGATATTAAAAATTTTAATCGTATCTAACTTTTGGGTATCTTCATAATGAATGGAATTTAAAGAAAATAAGTTTCTATTACCCATACCTTCTGCTAAAAAATGACCCAAAGTCATACCACCTCTTGCAATGGCAAGTAACACATCAGGATTAAATTCTTCCTTAATTTTGCGCGTAAAAGGAATAATTTCTTTTTGAAATTCTTCATAAGCATAATAATACATAATCACTTCCTATAAAAATTGTAATAAAAATACTAATAATGAAATCGCACTTAATACAATAATACCAAGGTTAATTTTATCAAATTCTTTTTGCATAATACGCATAAATAAATATACAATAAATCCAAAAGCAAAACCTGTGGTAATAGAATAAGTTAGTGGCATCATAATGATAATAAAAAATGCACTCACTGCTATAGCTTTATCTTTAAAATTAATATTTGCAACTTCCATAAACATTAAAACACCAACAAGTACCAAAATAGGATAAATAGAATTTGCAGGAATAGCTTTAAATACTGGAAGCAAAAATAAGGTAAAAACAAAACATATAGCAGTAACTAAAGCTGTAAGTCCTGTCCTACCTCCTGCTTCAACACCTGCTGAGCTTTCTACAAAAGCAGTTACAGTAGAAGTTCCAATAACAGCCCCCATAGCCGAACTTGCTGCATCAGCGCCTAAGGTTTTACCTAATTTTTTCTCACCTTGTTTTGGATCATCAAATATTTTTCCTCTTGAGCCTACACCTGTGATTGTACCCACACTATCAAAAAGCTGAGTAACAAAAAAAGTAAGTACTATAGGAATCATACTAAGCTCTAAAGCTCCTTTAATATCAAGCTTACCAAATATAGCACTTAAACCATTATCTCCACTAATAACTGGTAAAGATAAAAGTTGCTCAGGAAATTTAGCTCCATCAATACCAAAAATCCAAGCACACAAAGCACTTACAAAAACAGCTAAAATAAACGCAGCTTTAATCCTCCAAGCCCAAAAAACAAAAACCAAAAACAAACCAAACAATCCAAAAAGCACTTTAGTACTTGAAAAATCGCCCAAACCCACTAAAGTTGCTTCGCTTTTGGTGATAATCCCCATTTGCACAAGCCCCATAAAAGCTATAAAGGTTCCAATACCTGCTGATATGGCTCTTCTTAAATCATTTGGTATGCTTTTTATCACCCAAATTCTAAAATTAGTAAAAGATAATAAAGTAAAAAAAATACCCGATAAAAACACAGCTCCCAAAGCACTTTGCCAAGGAATTTGATAGGTATTACACACGCTAAAAGTAAAATACGCATTTAGCCCCATACCCACACTCATAGCCACAGGAGTATTAGAAAAAAAAGCACTAAAAGTAGTAGCTATAATAGTTACTAAAGCAGTTGCAACAATTAAAGCTTCTAGTGGCATGCCTGAATTACTCATAATATTTGCATTAACTGGTATAATATAAATCATTGCTAAAAAAGTAGCAATACCTGCATAAATTTCAGTTTTTACATCACTATTATGTTCTTTAAGTTTAAAAAAATCCATTTTTATCCTTAATAAGTTTTTAATTCATTATACAAACTATCTCGTTCTATTGCTATATAGCCTGAGCTTTGAATCATTTCTATAAAAGTTTTTAAACTCAAGCCATTTGAACTTTTTGCCCCACCTGCACTTTGTATGCTTTCTTTTTCTATAGTACCATCTAAATCATTTGCACCAAAATCTTGAGCAACCATAGCTAAATTTATACCCATGGTTGCCCAATAAGCTTTAATATTTTTAATATTATCAAGCACTATCCTCGCAATAGCTAAGGTTTTTAAAATTTCTACTGAGCCAAGTGGTTTTTTACCCGTAATAAAACTATTATCTTGTTGCCAAACCAAAGGAATAAAAGCATTAAAACCACCAGTTTGATCTTGAAGATTTCTCAATCTTATCATATGATTAATTCTATTTTCTCTACTTTCTATATGCCCAAAAAGCATTGTGGCGTTACTTTGTCTACCTTTTTCATGCCAAAGTTTGTGAATTTTCAACCAATTTTCACTACTTACTTTACCATGACAAATTTTTTTTCTAACTTCCTCATCAAAAATTTCAGCCCCACCACCTGGCATAGAATCAACGCCGTATTCAAGCATTTTTTCTATCACTTCTTCATAGCTCATATTAAAAGCCCTGCTTAAAAAATCAATCTCAGCAGCAGTTAAGGCTTTAATATGTAAAAATGAATATTTTTCTTTAATCATTTTAAAAATTTCCAAATACCACTGCCATGAAGTGTTTTTATTATGCGCTGAAACGATATGAATTTCTTTTGTATCTCTTAAAACTGTTTCATCAACTATTTTCATTATCTCTTCGTGCGACATAATATAAGGATTAGGATTTTTCCTGTGTGCTGAAAAAGCACAAAATTTACAAGTATCTGCACATATATTTGTAGGATTAATATGGCGATTGATATTAAAATAAACCTTTTTGCCATGCAAATTAGTTCGAATTCTTTGTGCGTATTTGCCTAAAGTAAAAAGCTCTAAATCCCAAAGCTTGTTAGCTTCTTCTTCATTTAATCTTTCTTGATTTTCTAGTTTTTCTATAATTGTTTGCATGTTCTTACCATTTTTTAAATTTAAATTATAATTATAATTTTAACTTACTTAAAATTTAATACAAAGTATTTTTGGTATGATACTAGTAAAATTGAATAAGGATTATTATCAAGTTATGGATATACAAAAAATTCAAAAATTAAAAAATTCTTTAAAAGATTATGAAGCTTATTGCTCTAGACTTTTTTTAAAACAAGGCTCGTTTAGTTTTTACCACTCTAAAGAAATTGATCGTTTTATAGAAGATGTTTACGAGCTTGTTTTGAATGATTTTTTTGATGATTATTTTCCGCATAATGATAAATTCCCTTTTTGTATTATCGCTATTAGACAATATGCTAAAATGAATTTAAGTATAAAAGAAAATGTTGATTTATTACTTATTTATAAAGATATAAAAGCTTATAATATCAAGCCTTTAATGAAAGCATTTATTACTTCATTAAATGATATTAATTTAAATATCAATTATCAAATTTGTGAAATAAATGGACTTTATAATATAGCTAAAAACGAGCTAAAACAAAATATTTTACAATATCGTTATATTTGTGGATCTAAGATTTTATTCAAACAAATCAAAGAAAAAATTTCTCAAGCTCAAGAAGAGTTAAAAGAAGAATTTGCTTTAAAAATCTTGCAAGAATTTAACCCTTATCATCAACCTTTAATCAAGCAAGAATTTGACATCAATAAAAATTTTGGCGGTTTAGATGAGCAGCTTGATATAGAAAATTTAAGTATTTTGTTTAAAGATTCTCCTAAAAACTATATGCTTAATTTTATCAACGAAAAAGAATTAAGTGAATTTAAACTTGCAAGTGATTTTTTATTTTCACTTAAATGTGCAATGAATCTTTTAGAAGGTAAAAACACTAATTTATTTTTAATACAAAATTCACAAGAACTTGCTAACTTAATGCAAAAAAAAGAAAAGAAAAATTTAGATCTTAAATCCATACTTATTCAAAAAGCTATGCAATGTATGCAAACTTGTGGAATTTATACACAATTTTTAGCAAGGTGTATCCAAGAAAAACACTATAAAGATAATGAACTTTATGAAACACAAGATAGCTTTTTTACTTATTCTAACAAAAGTGAAAACCTAAGCTTGATATTAAATCAACTTTTAAAATTAGATGATAAAGATTATAATTTTGATATCAAACTCATTTTTACACTAAGAAGAGCAGAAAATAAAGATGAAAATTTAGAATTATTCAAGAAAATTTTAGAAAGAAAGCATTCTTTTGCTCTTTTAAAACTTCTTGCTGATGCTAATATTTTAAAAGATTTTTGCAAACCTCTTACTCAAAGCAAATTCTTGCTTGAAGAAGAAGGTGTTTATAGTGCATTAGATAGAGCATTACTTTGCTTAAAATACTTTGAAGAAAAAGATTATAGCTTTGATGAAAATACACTTTTAATAATAAAACTCACCATACTTTTAAGTGCTATTCATGAAGAAAATGAAATTTCTTTAGCAAATATTTACAGAGCTTATGTAGGAAAATTCCAAGTTGATAATGAGCTTTTAGATTTTGGCTTAAGATTGTATAAAAATTTTAATGCTTTTAAAGACATTATAGAAAAAGAAGATATTTATAATTCTACTATTGTTTTAAATTTTATTTCCAAATTAAATGATATAAATACCTTAAAAACCTTACATCTTTTATCTTTTTGCAATGCTAAAGCTTTGGGTATAGAAAATCATTTTTATTATAAAAGTTTAGAAAGATTATTCCAAAATGCATTAGAAGGCTTTGAGGATGAGAATTTAATTGATGAGAGCCAAAGAAGAGTAAAAAAAGAACAAACCCTAAAAAGAAGTAAGGCTTTTTTAGATCTTGATGAACAAACTCAAAATAATATTACTCATATTAAATCCAATTTATTTTTTATAAAAAATAGTTTTGAAAAAATCATTAAAATAACACAAATTACACAAAAAGAAAATTTTACTTTTTGGCTTGATAATCAAGATAATTTTACCCTAGAACTTATAATGAATAGAAAAAACAATCTTGAAAATATACTCAATACTTTAAGTTCTTTGAATTTAATCTTTATGAGCTTCTTTGAATTATTTGATGAAAAAGTTTATTTGAAATTTGAATATTCAGATATAGTAAGCGATACTCAAAAACAAAGTTTAGAAAATTTACTAAATTCTAAATTACATTTAAAAGTACAAAAAAAGGCAAAAAAACCAAACATTAAAAAAGATGAATTAAAATTAGATATGAATTATTCCAAAAGCTATGCCAAAATAACCTTAAACACAAAAGATCAAAAAGGTTTAATGGCTTATGTGATGGATGTGCTTGCAAGATATGATATTATCTTAAGCGCAGCAAAAATTCAAACCATAAAAGAAAGAACGCGAAATGTTTTGATTTTGCATAAAAATGAAAGCTTGCAAGATCATAAAGATCAAATTCTTAAATCACTAATAAGCGAGTAAAAGATGTGTGGAATAGTAGGATATATAGGAACCAAAGAAAAGAAAAAAATCATATTAGAAGGCTTAAAAGAGCTTGAGTATAGAGGTTATGATAGTGCCGGTATAGCAGTAATGAAAGATGGGGAGTTAGACTTTTTTAAAGCGGTTGGAAAATTAGAAAATTTAGCCAATAAAACTGCTAATTTTAATAGTGATGGATTTGGGCTTGCTATAGGTCATACGCGTTGGGCAACTCATGGAAAACCAACTGAAATAAATGCTCATCCACATTTAGGACAATACTCTTGCGTAATACATAATGGAATCATAGAAAACTACCAAGAATTAAAAACGAAACTCACACAAGAAGGTATTAATTTTCTAAGTCAAACTGACACTGAAGTTATTGTACATTTATTTGAATACTATGCAAGCAATTTAGAACCATTTGAAGCTTTTAAAAAAACTATAGCTGAACTAAAAGGTGCTTTTGCAATTTTGCTTGTGAGTAAAAAAGATCCTAATACAATTTATTTTGCTAAAAATGCTGTGCCACTCATCATCGGAAAAAATGGCGATGAAAATGAATATTATTTTGCATCAAGTGATGCACCTTTAGTTTCTTTAGTGGATAAAGTAGCTTATCTTGAAGATGGAGATTATGGATATGTGAATTTAAACGAATGCAAAATTTGCCATGATCAAGCTTGCATACAACCTACTTTTGTGGCTTTAAGCCAAGATAAAAGTTATGCTCAAAAAGATGGTTATAGATTTTTTATGGAAAAAGAAATTTATGAGCAAAGTAGAGTTTTAGGCGAAGTTTTAATGGGACGCTTACAAGGTGAGCAGATTGTTTTTGAGGATATAGATGAAACTCTTTTACAAAACATAGATGAAATAACACTTTGCGCTTGTGGCACAAGCTATCATGCAGCATTAAGCGGGGCTTATTTGCTTGAAAGGCTTGCAAAGATTAAAACTAAAGTTGAAGTAGCAAGTGAATTTAGATACAGAGAAGCCATTATAGGCAAAAATACTCTTTTTATAGTAATCTCTCAAAGCGGTGAAACAGCTGATACACTTGAAGCTTTAAAAATAGCAAAAACACAAGGAGTTAAAACTTTAGCAATATGTAATGTGGATAATTCTAATATCGTGCGTTTAGCTGATATATCATTACTTACTAGAGCGGGCATTGAAAAAGGTGTGGCTTCAACTAAAGCTTTTGCCACTCAAGTAGCAACTTTATGGATGCTTGCAATCTATCTTGCACAAAAAGCAAATTTAGATATGAGTAAAGAAATCAAAGCCCTAAGAAGCTTGCCAAGTATAGTTAAAGTTGAACAAAACTTGCATGAAAAAGTACACAGAATTTCAAAAAGATACCTACATGGCCATGGCTTCTTCTTTATAGGAAGAGATGTATTTTATCCACTAGCATTAGAAGGGGCTTTAAAATTAAAAGAAATTTCATACTTGCATGCTGAAGGATATCCAGCAGGTGAAATGAAACATGGGCCTATTGCTCTAGCAGATAGCGAGCTTTTTACCGTTGCACTAATGCCGCAAAATTGCCTTTATGAAAAAACCAAATCAAATGTAGAAGAATTAGCTGCAAGGGATTCTACCCTACTTGCTATTTCTCCACTTGATTTTGATTTAAGCGATGATTTTATAAGAACTTCAAAACAAGAACACTATATGTGTGAATTTTTTGAAATGATGGTGATCTTACAGCTTCTTGCCTTAGAAGTTTCTATAAGACTTGGTAATGATGTAGATATGCCAAGAAATTTAGCAAAAAGTGTTACCGTAGAATAAATATTTTGTGTAGTTTTGAAAAAACTACACTTTTTTAAAAAATTTTATAAATACTTCTTAAATTATAAGCAAACTTTAGGGTTTATTTGGTTTAAATATCATATCTTATTTTATTACAAGGAAAAGCCATGGAATATAGAATCGAACACGATACTATGGGAGAGATTAAAGTTCCTAATGATAAATATTGGGGTGCACAAACTGAAAGAAGTTTTGAAAATTTTAAAATTGGTTGTGAAAAAATGCCAAAAGTTTTAATTTATGCTTTTGCAAATCTTAAAAAATCTTTGGCTTTAGTTAATAACAAACTTGGCAAATTAGACGATGCTAAAAAAGATGCTATTGTGCAAGCTTGCGATGAAATCGTAGCAGGAAAATTTGACGATAATTTCCCACTAGCAATATGGCAAACAGGTTCAGGCACTCAAAGTAATATGAATATGAACGAAGTTATAGCAAATCGTGCTACTGAAATTATGGGTGGTGATTTTAGAAAAGAAAAACTTGTTCATCCAAATGATCATGTAAATATGAGCCAAAGCTCAAACGATACCTTTCCAACTGCTATGAGCATAGTTTCAGTAGAACAAGTAGAAAAAAAACTTATCCCTGCTTTAGATGAGCTTATTGCGACTTTTGAAAAGAAAGTAAAAGAATTTGAAGGGATTATTAAAATAGGAAGAACTCACCTTCAAGATGCTACACCACTTACCCTAGCTCAAGAATTTAGTGGATACCTTTCTATGTTACTTCACTCAAAAGAGCAAATCATCGCTTCTTTGCCTACATTAAGAGAGCTTGCAATAGGTGGGACAGCTGTTGGCACAGGATTAAATGCACATCCAGAACTTAGTGAAAAAGTAAGCGAGGAATTAAGCAAGCTTTTAGGCACTAAATTTGTTTCAAGTCCAAATAAATTCCATGCACTAACAAGCCATGATGCTATTAATTTTACCCATGGAGCTATGAAAGGCTTAGCTGCAAATTTAATGAAAATAGCAAATGATATTAGATGGCTAGCAAGTGGCCCTAGATGTGGTCTTGGAGAGTTAAACATACCTGAGAATGAACCAGGAAGTTCCATCATGCCAGGTAAGGTTAATCCTACTCAATGTGAAGCTTTAACTATGGTTGCAGTGCAAGTTATGGGAAATGATGCAGCTATTGGTTTTGCAGCAAGCCAAGGAAATTTCGAGCTTAATGTTTTTAAACCTGTGATTATTTATAATTTCTTGCAAAGCCTTGATTTATTAGCTGATGCTATGCATTCATTTAATATCCACTGTGCTGTTGGCATAGAGCCAAATAAAGAAAAAATAGATCATAATTTACATAATTCTTTAATGCTAGTGACTGCATTAAACCCACACATTGGCTATGAAAACGCAGCTAAAGTAGCTAAAAATGCTCACAAAAAAGGTATTTCTTTAAAAGAAAGTGCTATGGAGCTTGGCTTGGTAAGTGAAGAAGACTTTGCTAAATTTGTAGATCCTACAAAAATGATAGGACCAAAAAAATAATCAAAAGACTAGGAATAATCCTAGTCTTTTCTTAAGGGTTAGTATGATTTATGAAAATGATTATTTATTTATAGAAAAAGAAAATTCTCAAATTCCTTGGGTGAAAATTTTTACTAAAGAAAATTACAGAGAATTAAGTGATTGCCCAGCCTTTTTGCAAAATATGCTTTTTCAATATGTTTTAGCTTGCGAATTAAGCCTTAGAGAGTACTATAACCCAGAAAAAATCAACATAGCTTCCTTTGCAAACTATGTACCAAGAGTGCATTTTCATGTTATGGCACGGTTTAAAGAAGATGGGTTTTTTCCTGAATGCATGTGGGGAAAACAGCAAAGAGAAATTAAGGATTTAAATTTACCTGACTTTGAAGAATTTATATCAATTTTACTTAACAAAATAAAAAATATTCATGTTTAAAAAATTTATTAATTCTAGCTATATAGCTTTATTACATCATCCACTTGGAGTTATTTTTTATTTATGTTTTTGGTTTTTTGTAGCATTTTTTAATGATTCATACCAAACTAGTATTTTTTTACTTTTAACCCTATTTATAATTTTTTGTGAAACATTCACTGAATCAAAAAGCAATTTAATACAAAATTATAAAAGTTTGAAAAATTTATGGGTTGGATTTTTTGGGCTAATTTTTTATATATTTTTAAATTTTATTTTTAAAGATGGTATAGAAAATTATTTAATATTTTTTACTAATAATTCTTTGTATATTTCCTTAACAACAGCTCTTATAGCTTTAGTATGTGCAAGAAAATTATATGATTTTAATTATTTTCATCATTTTTTAGCTGCCATTTCTTTTAGTATAAGCTTTTGGTTCATTTTTGGTATATTTTTGGCTATATTTTATGGTTCATTTGATTTTTTATTTGATATTTCTTCAAGCATGTTAGATTCTTGTGTTTTATCATTATGGCTTTGTAGTGCTGGAATTTTTTCTTTATTTTTACTTGGCAATTTTACTTCATACAATTTTCATAAAATTTTTGTTTTTATACTAAATACTTTTAGTATTTTATATCTAATCATGCTTTTTATCTATGGTTTAGGAGCATTATTTAATCTTTTAGAAAATCTTAGTATAGTTCATTTATGTCTTTGGTTTGGTAGTTTTTTATTAATTAATCTTTGGATAAATTTATCTTTTTATAAAATCAAAAAATCATTACTTTATGCCTTTTTTATTGTGGTACTATCACTAAATATTTTCGTATTTTATGCTATTATAATTAGAATTACACAATATGGCTTTACGCCAGAACGCTTAGCAGTATTAGCTTTAAATTTATGGCTTTTGATTGCAAATTATCTAAGCGTGTTTAAACAAAAAATAGCATTAAAATTTTCTTTTTATCTACTTGCACTTATGGCGCTATTTTTAGGATTTTTTGCAAATTACATAAGCTTCTCTTCACAAAAATATCAATTGCAAAAATTAGAAATCTCTATACATTCTTTAAATCTTGACTATATTCAAAGCAGGCAATATTATAATCAAATTAAAAGTATCAAAAACACCTTGCATAATCTTAATAAAAATTATAATAATAATTATAGTTTTGATGATTTTTTAAAAACTTATAATTTAACTCATTTAAAACCACAAAAGATAGAATTTCACAATATGTCCAAAAAATTTCATCCAAAATACTCTAAATTAAAAGAAAATTACGATGAAGTATTATTTGATTTTGTTGCTAATTCAAGCGACTTTAAATATTTTATGAAGATTGATGATAATACCTTATATTTTTTACTTCAGGAAAAAGAACTTTTAAAGCTTGAAAATTTTGACAAAATCTTAAAAAATTATCAGAAAAATTCACAATTAAGCTACAAACTTAACAATAACTCATCTTTGATTTTTATCCCTTTGGAGTTTAACATTAATATAAAAGGTCAAATAACTTTTTTCAAAACTCATATTTTCATTAAAAATACCAAATAGACTTTATTTATGCAAATTTTCAAATCTGCACAAATAATAAATCACACAAAGCTTAATTCCAAATTTGCCACCATTTTTTATTTTGCTGTTTTAATTTTTGCATTAAAATATTTTGATTTTTTAATGCAAATTCATTTTCTTCATCAAGCTTTAATAATTCTTTAGTACACTCTAAAGCTTGCTCGTATTCTTTTAGCTCTTCTAAACACTGAATTTTTCCCACCAAAGCATCAGTATTTTCTTTTGTTATCTTTAAGCAATCTTCATAACATTGCAATGCATCGTGAAAATCACCTAAATTTCTTAAACACTCTGCCTTATAATAATGTGTCCAATTTTGACTTTCATCTAAATTTAAAGCCATATTAAGATATTTTATAGCTTCTTTAAAATCTTGCGAATACACTTTAACTGCACCCATAAAATGATAACACTCATATGATTTTGGTTCAAGCTCACTTGCTTTTTTTGCCGCTTCAAAGCTTTCATCATATTTTCCTAAAAAGCTTAAAATTTGTGCTTTTTCTATCCAATACTCCCCAACATCATCAATTATTTTTAAGCATTCATTGATATCTTTTAAGGCTTCATTATATTTTTCAAGATTTCTTTTACATTTTGCTCTATGAAAATATGATTCATCATCTTCTTCATTACTTAAAATCACACTATCGTAACATTTTATAGCTTCTTCAAACATATAAAGATCTTCATAACAAAGCCCCTTATAATACTTTGCTCCATTATGATTTTTATCAATTTTTAAAGCCTTGTTTAAATCTTCTATAGCTTCTTCTTCTAAGCTTAAATTATATTTAGCAATTCCTCGCCAAAAATAAAGTTTAAAATTATTTTTATCCACCTTGTGTGCTGCATTACAATAAGCTATTAATTCTTCATAAGATTCAAGCTCTTTTGCACAATATGCTCTTTCAAATAATACATCTTTTAAATCAATATAATCTTTATATGTTTTTATAAGCTCATTGTATTCATCCATAGCTTCTTGAAATCTTTCAAGTCTACTTTTAATCCAAGCTCTTTGAGAAAGAGAATTAACATAATCTTGGGTATTATTTTGCTTTTTATAATATTTAACAGCTAATTCGCTATCTTCTAAAGCTTCCTCATATTTTTCAAGATCAGATTTTAAATAAGCCCTATTAAAAAACACATCAGGATATTCTTTTTGATATTTCAAAGCTTTTTCATAACTTATCAAAGCTTCATCATATTTGTCTATTTCATATAAACTATTACCCAAATGATAAAAACCATAAGGAACTGCTTGTTCAAGTTCTGCCAATTCTGATGGAGTAAAATCATGCTTTCTTGCTCTTTCTTGATAATATTTAGCTGCTAAGTCAAAATCTTCTATAGCCTCTTCAATCATTTTTAGGTTAATTTTAGTATTGCCTCTATTAATATATGCTTGAGCGTATTCTTCATAAAGCTCAATTGTTTTATCATAATATTTCAAAGCTTGTTCATAATCTTTTAGATCATACAAAACTCTAGCTAATGCAAAACATGGATATTGTAAATTTTCATCTAATTCAATTGATTTTTTAAAAGCATCTATTGATAATTCTATCTTTTCTAGATCTTTATAAATATGTCCCAAAATCAAATATGCCATTGCGTTTTCATTGTCTAATTCAATAGATTTTAAACAATCTTGCAAAGCTCCTTCTAAATCATCAACCTTGCGTTTATTATTAGCCCTTTTATAATACGCATCAGCAAAACTCTCATCTTGCTCAATCATCTTAGTAAAAAATTCTATAGCTTTTTGATAATCTTCCAAATTCTCACAAGCTACACCTTGATAATAAAAAATCTGCGAGGATTCAAATCCTAAATCTTGAGACTTTTTAAAATCAATCAAAGCTTGTTTTGGATCAATACTAAGCAAAGTAATGGCTCTAGTATAATAAGCCATATAATATTCTGGAGCTAAATCAATACAAGTTTGTAAATCTTTTAAAGCTTTTGTGTGCTCATCTAAAAGTATATAAACTCTAGCCCTATTAAAATATGCTAAATAATATGCATTATCTAGCGCTATAGTTTTATTAAAAGCCAAAAGTGCTTCTTGTAATAAATCTAATTTAAAATTACATAGACCCAAAAGATTAAATAAAAATACATTACTAGGATCAAATTCTACAGCTATGGTTACATCTTTAAGTGCTTCTTGAAATTTCAAACAATTAAATCTACAAAGCGCTCTATTATGGTAAGCTTCTAAAAGCAAACGATGTTTGTCCTCATCATCTATAAAAATCATTTTACCATCTTGAGCAAGCGCAACCTCGCCTTTGCAAAAAGCTATAAGTTCACTTAAAACCTCATCGCATTTTTCAAATTCTGAATTTTCAAAATATTCTTTAGCTAAATCTGATAATTCAGTGATTAGATTATCCAAATCTTAATCCTAGTTTTGATTTTCTTTATTTAGACTTTTTAAAAATTCTTCTATATTATATTTTGCTCTATAAGTTTCACTCATTAAGTGAATCAAAATATCACCTAAATCAAGCACAGTCCATTCTTCACTACTTTCTATATTTAAAAACTCTTCACCCTTGCTTTTAAGATTAGTTTTTAAATCATCAATCAAAGAAAGCGCATGTCTTTCTCCCATAGTAGTAGCAATCACTACAAATTTAACAAAATAATCCCTATCTTGCATATCAAAAGTTTCTATTAAATCTGCTTTTTTATCATCTAAAATCTGTACTATATTATTAATTCTTTCTTGCATTATTTTCCTTTTGTTAAATATTTTTAAATTTAGAATAATAAAGCTTAACTTCTTCTTTGATTTGCTCACAAACTTGCGATGTTTGCAAGGTTTCTCTTATAAAAGAAGAAGAGATATTTACTTTAGTATCTAAAGTTTTAAAATGTTTTGGTATAAAAATACCATCTCTTTTGGCTACAACAAATTCTACCAAATTTTGCAATCTTTCAAATTCATGCCATTTTTCAAGACTTTGTAAATGATCAGCTCCCAAAATAAGATAAAATTTAGAAATTTCATATTGCTTATGCAAAAAATCAACACTTTCTATACTAGGCACAGGTCTTTGCTTTTTTATTTCAAAATCACAAATTTCAACTTTTTCCAAACCTCCCCAAATCATCTCACACCATTTTAAGCGTCTTTGCTCATTTGCGGTAAATTCTTGCTTAAAGGGGCTAATAAAAGTTGGCATAATAATGAGTTTATCAAGCTCTAAATTTGCTAGTGCATTAAAGACTATAGCATTATGCCCTAAATGGGGTGGATCAAAACTGCCACCAAAAAGTGCGATTTTCATTAAAATTTAACCTTTTTTTAGTAGAATTTTACCTACTTAATCATAAAAAGGAAATGAAAATGGCTGTAAAAGTTGCAATAAATGGTTTTGGACGCATTGGAAGATGTGTTGCAAGAATTATTATGAAGCGCGATGATATCGAACTTGTAGCGATTAATGATACTACTGATATAGAGCTTACTAAATATCTTTTTAAATATGACACTGTTCATGGGGTATACGATGGTAGTGTTGAAAATGATGGTGATGATTTAATAATTGATAATAAAAAAATAAAAGTTTTAAAAAGCAGAAATGTAGCGGATTTAGACTTTGCAAAATATGGTGCACAAATTGTTTTAGAGTGTACTGGTGCACACTTAACTATGGAAAAATGTCAAGGATTTTTAGATCATGGGGTGCAAAAAGTTATCATGAGTGCACCTGCAAAAGATAAAACTCCAACTTATGTTTTAGGAGTAAATGCTCACGAATATAAAGGCGAAAACATCATCTCAAATGCAAGTTGTACTACTAACTGCTTAGGTCCAATTTGTAGAGTTTTACAAGATAATTTTGGCATAGAAAAAGGCTTAATGACTACTATACATGCCTACACAAACGGACAAAGCATTATTGATGCAAAAGCAAGAGATAAAAGAAGATCACGTGCTGCTGCGCAAAATATCATTCCTACCTCAACTGGTGCAGCAAAAGCTATGAAGCTTGTTATGCCTGAGCTTGATGGAAAATTACACGGTCAAAGTATGCGTGTACCTGTAGCTGATGTATCAACTGTGGATTTAACTGCAACTTTAAAGAAAAAAGTAAGTAAAGAAGAAATCAACGAAGCCTTTAGAAAAGCAGCTGCTAGCAATTTAAAAGGTATATTATTAGTAGATGATGAAGAAAGAGTTTCAAGTGATTTTATAACTTGCTCTTATGGTGCGATTGTAGCAAGCGATTTAACTCAAGTTATTTGTGATGATTTTGTTAAAGTGGTTGCTTGGTATGATAATGAATGGGGATATTCTTCTCGTTTGGTAGATATGGCAGTATTTGTAGCAAAGGCTTAAGATGAGTAGTATTTTATCGATTAAAGATATTAATCTTGCAAAGAAAAAAGTGTTTATTAGATGTGATTTTAATGTTCCTCAAGATGAGTTTTTAAATATCACTGATGATCGTCGTATTCGCTCGGCTATCCCTACTATAAGATATTGTTTAGACAATGGCTGTGCAGTTATTTTAGCTTCACATTTAGGGCGTCCAAAAGAAATAGCTTCAAAATATTCTTTAGAGCCGGTTGCAAAAAGACTTGCACGCTTAATGGCTAAAGAAGTCATTATGGCTAAAGATGTTATAGGTGAAGATGCAAAGAAAAAAGCTAGTGAATTAAAATCAAGTGAAATTTTGCTTTTAGAAAATTTACGCTTTGAAAAGGGTGAAACTAAGAATGATGAAAACTTAGCTAAAGAACTTGCTTCTATGGCTGATGTTTATATTAATGATGCTTTTGGGGTTTGTCATAGAGCCCATGCTAGCGTTGAAGCTATTACAAAATACTTTGATAATACAAACAAAGGTGCGGGATTTTTACTCCAAAAAGAAATAGAATTTGCAAGCAATCTTATCAAACACCCTGCGCGTCCTTTTGTGGCTGTAGTAGGTGGTTCTAAAGTAAGTGGAAAATTGCAAGCTTTGACTAACTTACTTCCAAAAGTAGATAAGCTCATCATAGGTGGAGGTATGGCCTTTACTTTCTTAAAAGCTCAAGGTTATGATATAGGAAATTCTCTCTTAGAAGAAGATTTAATTGAAGAAGCAAATAAAATCTTGCTCAAAGGTAAAAATCTAGGGGTGAAAATTTATCTTCCTGTGGATATTACAGCAGCACAAACTTGCTCTCAAGAAGCAGTAATGAAATACACTCCTGTGCAAGAAATTCCTGCGGGTTGGATGGGACTTGATATAGGTCCTGCTAGTGTAAGGTTGTTTAAAGAAGCACTTTCTGATGCTCAAACTATATGGTGGAATGGACCTATGGGGGTTTTTGAAATCGATAAATTCTCAAAAGGTAGCATTAAAATGAGTCATTATATTAGCGAATCTCATGCAACAACTGTAATAGGTGGTGGCGATACTGCTGATGTCGTAGCAAGAGCAGGTGATGCTGATGAGATGACTTTCATTTCAACCGGTGGTGGAGCATCATTAGAGCTTATAGAAGGAAAAGAACTTCCTGGTGTAAAACCTTTGACTATAAAGGATAATGAATGATTTTTGCAGCAAATTTAAAGTGTAATCATACAAGATCAAGCTTTGAACTTTACGCTCAAGAATTAAATCAAAATTTAAACAAAGAAGATGAAGTTTTCATCTTCCCTCCTAGCATAGCTTTCTTAAAAGACAATTTTTCATTTCAACAAGGCGCGCAAAATTTCTACCCTTGCGAAAATGGAGCATATACTGGAGAAATAGGTAAAATTCACTTAGAAGAATTTAATATCAAAAGCGTTTTAATAGGCCATTCTGAAAGAAGAGCTTTAAAGGAAGATGAAAGCTTTTTAAAGGCTAAATTTGACTTTGCAAAAAATCTTGATTTTAATATCATTTATTGCATAGGCGAAAGCTTAGAAACTAAAAATGCCAACAAAAGCTTGGATTTTTTAAAAAAACAAATTGAAAATATTGATTTATCTTATAAAAAACTTATCATAGCTTATGAGCCTATTTATTCTATAGGCACAGGAGTTAGTGCTAATCTTGATGATATCAACACTATACTTAATTTCTTAAGAGAATTTACTAATGCTAAGCTTTTATATGGCGGAAGTGTTAATCAAAGCAATATTAAAGAAATTTGCGCTTTAAAAAATTGCGATGGAGTATTGATAGGTTCAGCTGCATTAAATGCAAATGATTTTTTAAATATGATACAAATAACTAAAGGTTAAAAAATGTCTTTGGGTAATGAAGAATTAAAAAGCATATTAGAGCATAAAATCGCTCTATTAGAAAACTCTCGCAAAGAAGAAAAAAATATCTCATTAGAGGCTGTAAATTCTATCATTAAAATTTTAGGTTTACCAAATGAATTTAGCCCTTTGGCGCATAGATATTTTCAACTTCACACCCCACCTAGTCTCATATGGCTTCATTTAAGTGAATGCACAGGGTGTAGCGAGAGCTTACTTAGAACTTCATTGCCAGATTTTTTGGATTTAATTTTTGATTTTATTTCCTTAGAGTATCATGAAACCTTTATGAGTGCTAGCGGACATCAAGCAGAATCACATTTAGAGGAAGTTTTAGAAAAAAAAGATTTTCTTTTAGCTGTTGAAGGTGGAGTTTGTGCTATAGATCCTTTTTATCTAACCATAGGAGCACATGGTGAAAATGGATATGAAATTTTACAAAAATGTGCTAAAAATGCTAAAACAATCTTTGCTATGGGAACTTGCTCAAGCTATGGAGGAATTCAAGCTGCACATCCAAATCCTACCAAAAGCATAGGAATTTCTAAAGTCTTAGAAGAAAAAGTAATCAATATACCAGGTTGTCCCCCAAGTGATGTAAATATCATCGCAGCACTTTGTTTTTATATATTATTTGAGCAAGATATGGCTTTAGATGAGCAAAATAGACCTTTAGCCTTTTATGGTAAATGCTTGCATGATTTATGCGAAAGAAAAGCTAAATTTGAAGCAGGAAATTTTGCTCAAAGTTTTGATGATGAAAATATAAAACAAGGTTATTGTCTTTTTAAAGTAGGTTGCAAAGGACCTTATGCTTACAATAATTGTCCTAAGGTTAAATTTAACTCCAAAACCTCTTGGCCGGTAGCTGCAGGACATGGATGCATTGCTTGTAGTGAAGAAAATTTTTGGGATGATTTTGGTTTTTATGAAAAACCTATGAGTAATGAATTTGCTTATAATGATTTTTCTATTTTATTAGATGATAAAATAGTCCATAATAGTTCTATCAATGAGCTTAATTCAAATAATATTTTACTAGATTTAGAAAGTGATACTAGTGGGATTTTTTATCAAAATGATACAAAGATTAATTTTTTAGATTTTAGTTTTGAAGTTAATCCTAAAGTTTTCTTAAATAATTTTGCAAAAACCAAAATGGCTATGACTTTAGTGCAAAATTACCAAGAGCAATTTAAAACATATTATGATTTTATACAAGAAAATTACGATGATGAAAGTAAAACTAGCAATAATATCTTAGACTTATTTTATTTTATATATCCATTTATTAGCGGAAAAAAATTAAACCATTTAGATGAGTTTTTAGATCTTGCTTTAGCTTATAAGTTTAAACATCCTAGCAAATTTGATTTTAAAACCACAATTAATGAACAAGCAAAGCTTGATGTTTCTAAATCTATGCGTATGCCTTTAATTTATATTCTAGGTGGCTTAGACAAAGAAGCCATTGCCTTTGGGTTGATTTTTTCTTTAAAAGAACATTTAAAACAAGCTTTAAAAGCATGCAAAAAGACACATAGCAAAGAGCAAATTTTAATATGTGCAAAAAACGAAAAATTATTAAAATTATTTTGGGATTTAACGAGCATTTAAAGACTTAATGCTAAAATATTTATCTCCCTAAATATTTGAAATTTGCAAAGTGCGAAAACTTTGCAAATTTATTCAAGATTTGGTTATTTTGACGATATAACCTTATCTTTACTTGAAAGGAAAAGCTATGCAAATTTCTAGCTACAATTCTCAAAATTTTTCTATGGATATTAAAACAAAAAATGGCAATCATCTTTCTTTTTCTATGTATGATAAAAAAGAAGCAAAATTAGATAAAGATGAAAATTCAGCATCTTTGAGTTTAAGAAATCAATTTGGTTTTTCATTTTCATATAGTGGAACTAAACTTTCACAAGAAGAAATTGAAGAAATAAAAGAAGCAGTAGCCAAAGTACAACCTCAAATTGATGAATTTATGAAAAACTCAAGAGTTGGAACTTTAAAACCAAAAGAGCTCATTACCACTGCAATGAAAATTGGCGATGCCTTACCTGAACCAAAAAATGAAGAACATAAAAAGGCTACTTTACATGAATTATTTAATACCATGGATAAGAGTTTAAACAAAGAAATGAATAAAACTGATCTTGAAGATATTAAAAAGCAAATTTTCCAAGATAGCACTAAATTACTAGAAGAAATTTGGGAACAATACAACAAACAAAAAGAACAAAAAGAAGAAGACAATAAAGAATTTGGATTTTATGCTTAAAAAAGGAAATAACATGGAAGTAAAAGATATTTTAAAAAGCATGCTAGAACTCCAGCAAAAACTAAATGATGATACCAATGGTATAGGATGGGAAAATGGCTATACGAAAGAAGGTAAATTGATTAGTTTTAGAAGATGTATTTATATGGAGTGTGCTGAGCTTATTGATTCTTTTGCTTGGAAACATTGGAAAAGCATACACACTCCTGCAAACTGGGACAATGTGCGCATTGAAATAGTGGATATATGGCATTTTATTTTAAGTTTGATTTTAGAAGAATACAAAGAAAAACAAATAGATGATAAAAATTTCATAGCAGAGGAAGTTTCTTCTGTAACTTTTTTTGATGACTTTTGCAAAGAAACTTCTAATCCCAATGAAGCAGATATCTATGGAATTTTAAATGATATTGAGCTTATTATCCACAAATGCAGTGGTTTTGATTATGATTTAGGTGAACTTTTGAGTGCATATTTTGTTTTAGCTAGAAAATGTGGTTTAAATTTCTTTGAGCTTTATAAAACCTATATTGGAAAAAATATATTAAATCAATTTAGACAAGAAAATGGCTACAAAGAAGGCACTTATAAAAAAACTTGGAATGGCACAGAAGATAACGAAGTTTTAAATCAAATTTTAAAAGAAACACTAGATTATAAAGAAATCTATCAAAAACTTCAAGAAAATTACAATCAAATTAAATGAATATACTATACCTAAGCTTGCAAGATTTTCTTAGCAAGCCTTTTTTAAAATTCTCAACTTTGCCTTTTTTAATCAGCTTGGTTATTTTTGCCCTGCTAGTATATTATAGTTATGATGTATTTTTTTCTTATATTGAAGATGTGGTTAGTGGCTCTTTTATGGCTTGGTTTTTTAGTTTTTCTATAGTGCAATTTTCACTTGCATTTTTAAGTGCTATAGGAGGATTTTTTATAGTAGTATTTGCCTCTGTATTTTTTACTATGTTTATAATTTCCTTTTTAACTCCTTATATAGTCAAAAAAATCAACCAAAAATACTACAACTATTCTATGCAAAAAGAAGTAAATTCTTTAGAAATTTTACTTAAAACATTCAAATTTTTACTCATCTCATGCGTATTATTTGTAGTAGCTACTTTCTTGTTAATTATACCTTTTGTTAGCATTGTGATTTATTATGGAGTATTTTATTATTTATTTCACAAACTTTTATTACTAGATGTATTAAGCAATGTCTTAGATAAAAACAATTTTGATGATTTTTATAAAAATTCATCACCATTATATTTTAAAATTATCACCTTAGTCTTTTTTGCTTTATCAAGCATACCTTTACTTGGTTTATTTTTACAAGTATTTTATATAATCTTCTTAACCCACTTAAGTTATCAAAAAATTTTAAAACTTAAAGCCAATAACAATGGATGAAAGAATTAAAAAATTTATCCATTCACAAAAACTTTTAAATTTAAGTATGCTTGATGAGGATGGTGGAGTATATTGCGCAAGCTGTTATTATGCTTTTGATGATAAAAATTTAGCTTTAATTTTTGCTAGCGAAGAACATACTAAACATATTCAACTTGCCTATAAATCCCCTAAAGTAGCAGTTAATATAGCGCTAGATACAGATATTATTAATCTTATCAAAGGAGTGCAAATCAAAGCTCTTTTTCAAAAAGCCACCAAAGAGCAAGAAAGAATATACTATAAAAAATTTCCCTTTGCAAAACTTGCACAAGCTTGTATTTTCGCTTTAAATATACAATGGGCAAAATACACTGATAATAAAATTTTACTTTCCAAAAAATTAGAATTTTCTCTTTAAAATACTTTTAAAATATATTGTATTTTTAATAAAACCTAATATTATTTATAAATTTTTAAATATTTTTTTAATAAAATCATATAATTTACCATAGTAGTAAAACTTTAAATTTTTAACTTTTCAAGGAGAAAAAATGTTCTCATCTACCAAAAAATATTTACTAGGTAATTTTTCCAACAAAATTGCCTTTTTGGTTTGTATTTTTGTTATAGTTTTATTATGTGTTTTAGGTGTTTTTAATTATATTAAATCAAAATCTAATAGCCATACTTTGTTAGTTCAATTTCAACAAAAAGTTGCTTTTGATGTAAGTAAAAGATTTGATTTATATGCAAGTGATAGACGTAATATAATTAATTCTTTAACAAAATATATCAAAGAAAACAAGCATAATCTTAATTCAAAACAATACACTAGCTTGTTAAAATCCATAGGAGATTCTTTAGGTTTTGACTTAACTTATGTAGGATTTGAAGATGGCTCTATGTTTAGATCAAATGGTAACAACCAAACTCCAGAAAGTGGATATGATCCTAGAACTAGAGGATGGTATAAAGAAGCCAAAGAAAAAAAAGAGTTAATTGTCACAGAACCATACATATCTTCTAGCATGAAAAAACCTACTATTTCTTATGCCAATCCTATTATAGAAAATGGTGAAGTTATAGGTGTAGTTGCGGCTGATTATGATTTAAAAAAATTCTCAGAAGAAGTTTTAGCTATAGGTAAAACACCTTATTCACATGCTGCTGTTTTAGCCCACGATGGAACCTATCTTTTTCACACTGATCCTTCTAAAATTTTAACCTCAACCAATACAAGTAAAGATATTGTTGCATATTATCTTAAAACACCAGAAGGTGCAAATAGAAGTCTTTCAAAAGATATTTTTAAAATTCAAACAAAAGAAAATGAAACTAGAGCTTTAATTTGTAATGGTGGAATTAATCCAAAATATGTTATCTGTTCTATAGCTGATTATGATTTTTACAATGATGCAGCTAAACAAACACTAATGGAACAAATTATTATTTCCTTGATTGCTATTTTTTTCACTTTGATTTTTATTAGAATGATTATTTCTTACAATCTTAAACCAATTGCGATCATTTCATCAGGATTACATAATTTCTTTAATTATTTAAATCACAAAGATTCTCACTCTCATCCTATTAAGCTTAAAACTCAAGATGAATTTGGAAAAATGGCAGAAGAAATTAATGAAAACATTGAGATCATTAAAGAAGCTCTAAACAAAGATGCAAAAGCCATTGAAGAATCTGTCAATATTGCTAAAAAAATAGAAACAGGTGAGCTTGATTTGCATATTAGCTCTCATGCTAACAACCCTCAAATTCAAGAATTAATGAAAGTGTTAAATAGTATGCTTACAACTTTACAAAGAAAAATTGGCAGTAATTTAAACGAAATTTTAGCTGTATTTGATAGCTACAAACGCTTAGATTTCACAGCAACCATTAATGCACCAAAAGGCGATATTGAAAAGGCTATAAATTCTCTTGGAGATGAAATAAAAAACATGCTTACACAATCACTTCACCAAGGAGAATTACTCAACCAAAAGGCCGAAGCACTCAAACAAAGCATGCAAGAACTTACAAATGATGCTACACATCAAACCTCATCACTGCAAGAAAGCGCAAGAGCTTTAGAGCAAATGAACTCAGCTATGAGTGAAATTTCCATTAAAACACAAGATGTAGTAAAACAAAGCAATGATATCAAAAATGTAACTACAGTAATTTCAGATATTGCTGATCAAATTAACCTACTTGCATTAAATGCAGCTATTGAAGCAGCACGTGCTGGTGAACATGGACGTGGCTTTGCTGTTGTTGCTGATGAAGTTAGAAATCTAGCTGAAAGAACTCAAAAGTCTTTAGGTGAGATTGAAGCTAATACTAATATCTTAGCCCAGTCAATAAATGATATGGGTGAAGCCATAAAAGAAGAAGCAGATGATATTAGTCAAATCAATGAATCAGTAGCTACTATAGAAAAACTCACACAACAAAACTCTCAAACAGCTATGCAGACTAATGCTATTGCAAATGAAGTAGATTCTTTAGCACAAGATATGCTAAGTGAAACTAAAAAAAGAAAATTTTAAACATAAAGATGCCTAAAAGGCATCTAATTTTTAAGAAAAAGAAGGTTTAATTTGCTCTAACCAAGCATCAATTCTACTTTCTGTTAAATCCTCATGATTATCATTATCTAATGCTAGTCCTACAAACTTATCACCTTCTACAGCTTCACTTGATTCAAAAGTATAACCACCCGTAGAAACAGCACCTACCAAATTTGCACCCGCTGCTTTTAAAGCTTGAGCAAGTTTTCCCATAGCACTGCAATATGTATCTGAATAGCTTTCACTATCTCCCATACCAAAAACCGCAACAGTTTTACCACTAAGATTTAAAGCTGAAAAATCAAAACCATCCCAATCATCTTGAAAATCACCACTTCCCCAAGTAGAAGTTCCGCAAATTAATTTATCATAAGAATTAATTTTCTCTGCATCAATATCTGCGATATTTAATACATCTGAAATTCCTAATTTTTGAGCGATCATGTTTGCCGCACCTTCGGTATTACCCATTGAACTACCATAAATTACTGCTATTGACATTTAACATCTCCTTAAAATTTGATTATTAATAGTATAGGGAACTAATTTTAGCAAAGTTTTATTATTTTCGCATAAAAAATGTCTTATTTCTTCATATTGAGTGAAATTTTTATTTCTTGGATACACAATATAAAATCTTTCAAAAGAATTTTCTTTTATAAATTGCAAAGCAAGCTCTATATCTTTATCACTATCTTTACAAAATAAAGGCATGACTGCCATTTTTTCATTAATGATAATGATATTTTTATAAATCTTTACTTTGGATTTGGTATTACTTTTGCAAATTTTATCATATACAAAAGCCTCAAAAGCAACTTGTAAAGGCAAAGTAAAACTAGGTGATAAGAACACATTTTGTATTAATTTTGCTAAAGTATATTTTGGCATCTTTGCTTCAAGTTGTATTTGATTTAAATTTCCTTCTTTATAAGCTTTGATGATTTTATGAGAATATGGACAAAATTGTTTTATTTTGCTAAATCTCAAAGTCCTTTCTATGCTCATATTTTGAATTTTTAACTCAAAAATATTTCTTAAACAGTCAGCTTTTTTTGCATAGATATAAGGTATTTTTAGATCATCTTCAACTAAAGAATTATATAAATTTAAAAAAATATGATTAATACTTTTTTGTTCTAAATCTCTAAATATTTTAGGTATAAAATCCTCTTTTTCATTAAATCCAAACATACACTAAGCCTTCTTTGCGCACTCATAGGTTTGATCAAGTCCAAAAACCTTACAATATTCACAATACACACAACTCACACTGCGTTTAGCACAAACTAAAGGTATATTGCGTTTTTTTGCCTCTGTTTTGATTTTTTTCATAGTATTATGATTTAAAAAACTAGTAAGCATAACTATACATTCAGTATTTTGTGGAATGGGTTTTCTATTTACCCTATTTTCATTTCTAGCATCCCAATGCTCTATGCTTTTTGCACCTAGGTTTGTCAAAACTGCTTTTATTGGGGTTATTTCATCCGCTCCGATAACCAAAACTGACATTGAGTTTTCCTTTTTATAAAAATGATAATTGTTATTATAATTTATAAAAGATAAATTTTTACTGATACTCAATATCAATTTTTTAAATTATATATTATGAGTTTGTTCAAAGATATCTGTGTGTAAAATTTCTTCTAAAATCACTGTGGCATACGAGCCTTTTTGCAAGAAAAACTCCAAAGTAAAATGAGATTTTTCTTCATCATAATAACCTTTGCAATCTTGCAAATAAGACCACATAAAGCGCCTTGAACCTTGCATTTTATTTTTAAACTCATATGCAAAAGAAAAAATCTCATCTTCTAATTTTTTAGCTAAACCTTCGTTTGCTTCATAAGCTTTAGAGCCTATTAAAAGACCCATCGCGCTAATATCTTTTTGATTAAATCTTTCTACTTCACTTGATAAATCTTCACATATAAAACATTTACCAAAAGGATAATGTCCTAAAACTTCGCCCTTTAAAAGTTTAAAAAACTGCTTTTGATTTTTTAAACTTTTGATTTCTTCTTTTTCTAAACCATAAATTTGTTTTATTTCTTTTTCACTAAAGTCATTAATAAAATGTGACAATTCCACTCTTTTGCTCAAATATCTATTAAAAAGCTCGCTTTGAAAAGCAGAAATCAAAAATTCTTGCATTTTTTTATTTTTGATTTTTTTGCCTTTTAAAATTTCTAGTCCTTGTGAAAAATTATCTTGAAATTTGCCAAAACGCTGATATCCAAAATAATTAGCAAAACCTTGTTCTTGGATATTTTTAAAAGCTTGTTCTATTTTTAAAGCATCTACCTTTGATACTTTTTTTA
This sequence comes from Campylobacter sp. RKI_CA19_01121, assembly GCF_025771295.1. NCBI lineage: Bacteria > Pseudomonadati > Campylobacterota > Epsilonproteobacteria > Campylobacterales > Campylobacteraceae > Campylobacter > Campylobacter sp. RKI_CA19_01121. The sequence goes on along the minus strand of NZ_JAKMQA010000002.1, from coordinate 105,710 downwards.
ATCTTATAAAAAATGAATTTCCTTTTAAATGCCCTATTCTAAGTTTATTATCATGATAAAAACTTTCTAAAATTTTCATCTTATCATGTTTAAAATTTTTTAGACTCTCTTCAAATTTTTTAGGCATAGAAATATATTGAAAAGTTAAGCCTTGTTTATCTTTTAAACCACTATAACCAAAATCTCTCATTTTAACACCGCTTTGCTTACTTAAAATTCTCAAAGCCTCGCTAGTGCTTAGATCTTTTTTTTGTATATGTAAAATTAAATGTTCACCTTTACCACTAAATTCATACAAAGGCTTTTCTCTTACTACAAAATCATTACTATTTTTTGAAAAATACACATTTATCGGGCTGTGTTTTAAAGTATATAAGGGCTTAAAAATGATGTTCTCTTCCATAAAATTTATACCTTCCTGTTGTTGTTTTTGCAAAAATATTTAGTTTAATTCTATGCTTTTTTGCCATATTTTGTATAAATGCTTTATGTTTTTTATCAAAAGCAAATAAAATTTCATATTCTTCTGCACTATTTAAGCTAAATTTATCTAATTTTTTAAGGAATTTTATACTAAGTTGGTTTTGAAATAACATTCTTGATAAGTCTTTATTCAAACCATCTGAAATATCCATACTTACTCTAACTTTTTTTGCTATATCATAAAAAAAATTTTGTCTTAAACTAGGTTTTATAAAACGATGTTTAGAATGCAATTTTCCACCGCGAAATAATATATTTAAACCTTTTAAACTCTCACCTAATTTCCCACTAAAAGCAAGTAAATCTCCTTTTTTCAAACCTTTTCTAAAAATAGCCCTTTTATTTACCTTAGAAATAATAGTTATACTAATATTGATTTTATTATCCGCTATGGTATCTCCGCCTATAATTTGTACTCCAAATTCTTTTGCACTATCTAGCAAGCCTTTTTGCAAGGCTTTAACTTGTTTCATATCTAAACATTTTGGCAAAGAAAGTCCTAAAAGAGCGTATTTTGGTGTAGCATTCATAGCAATTGCATCAGAAATATTAACAAGCATAGCCTTTGCTCCAATTTGTTCTAAACTCATCCAAGAGCGCTTAAAATGCACATCTTCACAAAATAAATCTTTAGAATAACAATATCCATCGATTATTGCCCCATCGTCTCCATTGATAGAATTAGCAAAGGCGTTGATAATAAATTTTTCTTTATCCATGTGAATATTTTATACAAAAAGCTTTTAATTTTATATAATAATCAAATTTTTATAAGTTTAAAATGTATATAATGAAAAATAATACCAAGGATAAAATATGCAAATAACTTTAAGAATTTTTCGTTTTGATAAAGATAGTGATTATTTAGCTTATTATAAACCTTATGTTTATGATAGTAAAAATTTTAAAAGTGTTTATGATGTTTTAAGTCAAATTAAAAAAGATGACATATATTTTGATTTTGAAGAAAATCCAGAAAGTTGTATTAAAGTCAATCAAGTTACAATCAGACAAAGAAGAGATTTGAATAATATCATAGAAAGATTTGGCAAAGAACTTACCATAGAACCACTTGATACCAAAAGAGCAACCAAAGATTTAATCATGGATAAAAGTGATTTTTTAGAAAAGCTCGAACTTTTTAAAGGACTTATTGATATACACGATATAGAACTTTATAAACAATATGATTTTTTATATTATACAAGTGAAGTTAGGGAATTTTTACCTGAATATCTTGGCGATAGCTTTTTTGTATTTGCTTATAAAATGCTACTTAAATACCCAGAAAAAGCACCCCAATTTTTAAAATTAGTCGCAGATGAAGAAAAAGGAATTTATTATCACACAAAATTTAAAAATTTTATTTCTTCAAATGAGCTTGATTATGAATCTTATATTAAAGAATTAAAAGTTATGCTTGTAAAATCAGGCCTTGCAAGAAGTATTTTTTAAGGAATGAGTAATGTACAAAATCTACACCAATAGCAATAATGATTTATTTTGTTATTTTGATATTATCAAAGATGCTTTAGATAAAGTTGGAGTTCAAAGCACATTATGCGAAAAGCCTTTGGGTAAAAATTATTTTATTATTGATTATGATCCAAAAGATATCTTAGATGAATATTCTAGAATGATGGATGAGGATAATATTTTAGCTTGCGAATGTAGCTCTTATGAAATTATGAGTAAAATTGAAAAAATCCAATATGCTCCAAAGATTTTTTTAGATCATCTTAAACAAGAACACATTAAGCATTTTTTTGAACAATTTAATATAGGTGTATATCAAGGATTTTCAGACGCAAGCTGCTCTTTAGAACTCGCCAAAGTGCTTAAAGCAAATGTAATAGATTTTGAAAGAAAATACAAAAGTTGTGGCTATAGTTTTTTAAATTTAAACACCCAATTAGCATACAAATGTGCAGCTTCTGTTGTATTAGATGCTTATGATAATGGTTGTGATTTTTTAGTAGTTGAGGATTTTTATTCTTTTTATATGTTTGATAAATGTTATAAAGAATTACAAGCTATTTCAAATAGAAATTTTGAAGATTTTTATATTTTAACTTTTGCAGAGCTTGCAAATTTAGCTCTAGGTATAGTACCATACACTTTAAAAAAACACAAATTAAAAGTGAGTTTAATCAATGAAAATCGCTCTTGAATGTAAGGATTTAATTTTAGAAAAAACTTTAGAAATCGCTTTGAGGGATTTTTTAGTTTTAAAAAAAGATTGTGATTTTTTAGTCTGCGATGAAAAAGTTAACACGCAAAAACCACAATTTATCATCAATAAAAAATCAAATTTTTTATCTCATCCTTTTAATATAGAGGAATTACTTAATGCTTTAAATGATTTCAATGCAAGTTTGCAAAGTATTGCTTATAAAATAGCCATGCGTGAAAAAAAACTTATGAATCAAAAATGTGAAGCCATTTTAGAGCAATTACGTCAAGAAAGTCATGAAAAAATCGATGCGATATTTGATCTTTACAAAACAGAGTTAAAAAATCTTATCAAAGAAGAAAATAATAATGCATAAAATACAAGAATATCAAAGCGTAAAAGATTTTTTAAAAAATTACAAAGAAGATAAAAAAACAAACTCAAAAAAACAAACTCAAAAAATTTACACCACCATAGAAAGTGGAATCTATAAAGGTAAAAAAATTTTACTTCCTAGTCTAGACACCACAAGAAGCACCAAAAGCATAGTAAAATCTTGTGTTTTTAATGTTTTGCGTTTCTCTTTACAAGATAAGGTTTTCATAGAGGCCTTTGGAGGAAGTGCTTTAATGGCATTAGAGGCAAGAAGTAATGGCTGCTTAAAAAGTTATGCTATAGAAAAAGATAAAAATGCTTATGAAATCGCTTTAAAAAATGCTTCTAACATTGATCAAAACACCATTTGCTTCAATGATGATACCTTTAAAAAAACCCCTCAAATTATTCAAAATTCTAAAGAAGATGTTATTTTATATCTTGATCCGCCCTTTGATATTAGAGAAGGTTTTTTTGATATTTATGAAAAAACTTTAAAATTGATAGAAAATATAAAAAATTCAAATGTTAAAATCATCATCATAGAACATCACAGTACTTTTAAAACTCCAGCGAAAATACAAAATTACGAAAAAACAAAAGAAAAAAAATTTGGTTCAACCACTCTAAGTTTTTACTCCTTTGCATAAATTTGGAACTTTTTTTGCTTTAATTTATGAAAATAGCATAGATTAAAGGAAGAATCGATGAGAATATTATTTTTAAGCTTGGTGCTAAGTCTAAGCGTTTTTGCAGCTACTATTAAAGAACTTACCAATGTAGTAGGTGTTAGAGATAACCAACTTATAGGATATGGTTTGGTTGTTGGTTTAAATGGAAGTGGAGATGGTACAAGTAGCGAATTTACTCTACAATCTATTTCAAATATGCTTCAGGGTATGAATGTAAAAGTTAGCCCAGGTGATATAAAATCAAAAAATACAGCAGCAGTAATGGTTACAGCAAAACTTCCTGCTTTTGCAAGAAGTGGGGATAAGCTTGATGTAAGCGTAGCTTCTTTAGGTGATGCCAAATCTTTACAAGGTGGAACCTTACTTATGACAGCTCTAAAAGGGGTTGATGGAGAAATTTATGCAGTAGCTCAAGGCTCTTTAGCTATAGGTGGACTTAGTCCAAGACCAGGCGCAGCAGGAACACACTCAACCTCAGCAAATGTTATTAATGGTGCAGTCGTAGAAAGAGAAATTCCACAAAACTTTAGCCAAAGTGAAGATTTGATTTTAAGTTTAAAAGAAGCAGATTTTAAAACAGCTAACAATATAGAAAGAGTTTTAAATACTATTTTTGATACAGATATAGCAAAAGCTTTAGATTCTAGAACTATAAAATTAACAAAACCTGAAGAATTTTCTCATGTTGAATTTATGGCAAGAGTATTAGAACAAGATATAGCTTACACTCCAGAAAGTAAAGTGATCATCGATGAAAGAACAGGAACTATAGTAGCGGGAGTAAATATAGAAGTTGAGCCTATATTAATTACCCATAAAGATATCACTATAAAAATCGATCCAAACAATACCGTAGCTTTAGGACAAAATGAAATCGATATGAAAGATGGTGGTATTTTAGATCCAGTATCTAATACTTTAAAAATCACAAACAATAAAACAACAGTAGCAAACATAGCTAGAATGCTAAATAAACTTGGAGCAGCGCCAAATGATATCATAGCTATTATGCAAAATTTAAAAAGAGCTGGTGCAATTAGTGCTGAATTAGAGGTGATATGATGAGAGTTGATAATTATTTAGCGAGCAAAAACTATAGTAGTGAACTTTATGAAAGTATTACTAAGCACAACAATAGCTACAAGGCTGCTAAAAACTATGCAGATAGTGCTTTTAAAAATGATTTAACTCATATACAAGCATTAAATGATGAAGATAAAGCTTTAAAAGAACAAACTGATGCTTTTGAAGCTTTTTTAATCAAAAGTGTTTTAGATATTTCTTTAAAACAAGAAAATTCTTTATTTGGAAAAGATGCAAGTGATGAAATTTATTCATCTATGTACAATGATACTATGAGTAAAGCATTAAGCGGGGGGTTAGGTTTTTCAAAATTATTATTTGATTATTTAAAAGAAAGGGGTTAAGTTATTTTTTTAAGTGTCGATATAGTTCTTAGAGTTTTTCAATAGAACTGGAGGCTTAAAATGATAAACCCTATACATCAAAGTTATGTAGCTCAGGTTGCTACTAATGATATAAATAAAACAGAAAACAAAGAAAACAACAAGGCAAAAGAAACTCAAAAGGCAGAAGAAAGTAAAGCATCTTTAATTGCTTCTCAAATTAAAAATGGCGAGTACAAAATCAATCTACAAGCCACTTCTAAAGCAATAGCAGATTCTTTATTATAATTTTTATCCTTTTTTGGGTTGCTGCCTAAGAAAGGATAAAAAATGGTTAAACAATATTTAGATGAAACAAATTCTATTTTAGAAAAACTCATCAATCTTACTTTAGAAGATATAGCACAAATTCAAGCTGCTAATCATAAACATGTAAGTAAAAGTGTTGAAGATAAAACTAAACTTGTAAATGACTTCCAAATTGCTAAAAAAAATCTTGACAAGGCTTTGGTAGAACTTAGTAACCAAGGAAACAACAAAGGCTTAGATGAGCTTTTGGATGACGAAGATAAAGAAAAACTTGCTCTTTTAAAGCAAAATTTAAATACCTTACACCAAAAAAATAAAGAATATGCCAAACTAGCTCTTATTATTAAAAATTTTTACGACAATCTTTTAAATGCAATGTTTGAACAAAATGGAACAAATAATGCTTATGGAGACAATAAAACAATTCCAGATTCATTATTTAAGATTAATGTTTAAAGGCTAAGTCATGGGAATTTTTGATAGCTTATATACCGGAGTTAGTGGCATAAGAGCTGCTGAGCTTCAAATTAACACAACAGGTAATAATATTGCCAATGCAGACGCAGTGTTTTACACAAGACAAAGAGCTGTGCAAAGCTCAGGTATGTCTCTTGATAGAGGTGGTTTACACTTAGGAACAGGTACACAAATTGATACCATAAAACGATTGCACGATGAGCACTCTTATTATGAGTTAAAAAATGCCACTACTCAACAAAATTATACAAATTATTTAGGACAAATTTTACAAGAAGCAAGCCAAAGATTTCCTGATATGCAAGGAACTGGTATTTTACAAGATTATAAAAATTATTATGATGCATGGAATAATTTTGCTTCTAATCCAAGTGATGGAGCAAGTAAAATAGATCTTGTTAATAGTGCAAATACATTAACTCAAAACATACAAAAAACCCTACAAGATCTTAGCAAAATGCAACAAACTGTCAACGAGCAAATCAGACAAACTGTAGATGAGATCAATAATATTGGTCAAGAAATTGCAAATATCAACAAACAACTTGAAAATGAAGAAGTTTTACCTACTGATAATGCTAATCAATTAAGAGATAGAAGAGATGAACTTGAACTTAGACTTTCAAAATTAGTTGATGCAGTAGCTTGGAAAGGGAAAAGCTCTCAAGATAGTACCCTAGAATCTACTATGACTGATTCTGGAAGATATTATGATTTAAGTATTCAAGGTTTTAGCATAGTCAATGGCTCTAGCTTTCATCCTTTAAAATTAGATGATAATAATCCTAATGGATTTTATCAAATTTATTATGAAGTAAATGATGAAAACCGCTATGATTTAACTAGTAAAATTTCAGGTGGACAACTTGGAGCTCAGCTTGACCTTAGAGGTAGAAACTATGATGGCAATCACGATACTTACAGCGATGGAAAATTGCAAGAGTATAAAGATATGCTCAATACCTTTACAAAAACACTTATAACTCAAACTAATAATGTCTATGCTCAAGCAGCAACTGATAAAGTAAATTCGGATGATTTAAAAGGCTTAAAACCTGATACTTCTTTAATGAGTTATGATAAAAATATCCAAGCAGGAAGCTTTGATATTACAGTTTACAACGAAAAAGGTGAGCCTGTTGCTACTAGAACTATAAAAATTGATGTTAATACCACCATAGAAGATGTTGTTAAGCAAATCAATGCAGATATTGATGATAACAAGAATGGTCAAGGTGGTGATGATTTAAATGATTTTTTTCAAGCCTTTTATCATTATGATGGACAAAGTGATAGTGGAAATTTCCAAATCAATGGCTTAAAAAAGGGTTATAAAATAGCTTTTAAAGACAATGGTACAAATTTCCCAGGTGCTTTAAATGTATCTTCGTTTTTTAATGGTCAAGATGCAAGCAATATCAATGTAAATTCAAGCATTAGAAATGATCCAAATAGCTTAAAAGCAAGCTCAAATGGAGTTGATGGAAACAATGATGTAGCTAATGCTATGTTGCAACTTCAAAATCAAAAAGTAAATTTTTATAATAAAGATGGTACAGTTGATACTATGTCTTTAGATGGATATTATAGAAAATTTACAGGTCAAATTGCTTCAGATGCTGAAAGCAATGGTTTTGCGCATGCAACTAATATGACGGTATTTAATACAGCCTATGCAGAATATCAATCAAAAAGTGGTGTAAATACTAATGAAGAATTAGCAGCGCTTATACAATATCAAGCAAGTTATGGCGCTGCAGCTAAAATCGTAACTACTGTTGATCAAATGCTTGAAACCTTACTTGGTTTAAAATCTTAATGCAAATTAAAGCTCTTTTAGATGAGGCTATTTTAAGTAAAAATACTCAAAAAGAGCTTTTCTCTCATCCTGATCCTTTGCAAATTGCAAGTGTTTATAAAGATGAAACCATAGCTTTGCTTTGCGCTTTATTTGCTTATGGAAATGCTAAAAATATTGTAAATTTTTTAAAAAAACTTGATTTTTCCTTGTTTGAAAGAAATGATGAGATTATTAAAAAAGAATGCAAAGATCTAAAATACCGCTTTCAAAACTCTCAAGACATAGCTCAAATTTTTATCACACTTAAACGCTTAAAAAATGAAGATGGCATAGAAAATATTTTTACCAAGGCTTATCAAAAAGAACAAAATATCACACATGCAATAAAAGCTTTTATAGAAACAATTTATAAACTTAATCCTTATAAAAGCTATGGTTATGAGTTTTTCTTTTCAAAAGAATTTAACATTCCAAAAGGTCCTTTAAAAAGATACAATATGTATCTTAGGTGGATGGTAAGAAAAGATGAGCTTGATTTGGGTTTGTTTAAAAATATCGATAAAAAAGATTTACTCATACCCTTAGACACCCATACTCATAAAGTTTCATTAAAACTTAAGCTTTTAAAGCGTAAGATTTATGATTTTAAAAGTGTTTTAGAGCTTACTCAAAGTCTTAAAAAATTTGATCCACAAGATCCTATAAAATATGATTTTGCTCTATATAGAATCGGACAAAACAAGGAAAGCTTATGGAGCTTGAATTAACTTATTATGTGATTTTATTTTTTGTTGCTGCTTTTGCAGGCTGTGTTGATGCGATTGTAGGTGGTGGTGGACTTATTACTATACCTGCTTTATTTGCTTGCGGGATCCCTCCTCATTTAGCCCTAGCCACCAATAAACTTCAAAGCACTTTTGGCTCACTTACTGCGGTTTTATCTTATAGAAAACATATGAATATAGAAAAAATTGCCTTAGGTATTTTATTTACCGCAATTGGAGCTGTTGTTGGTACTTATGCAGTTTTACTAATAGATCAAAACGCTGTTAAAATCATTGTGCTAATATGCCTAGCTTTAGTTTTTCTTTATACTATTTTTAAACCTAATTTAGGAAATGTTCATAATGAAGCAAAAATGAGCGCCACAAGCTTTCAAGTCACTTTTGGTTTATTGCTTGGCTTTTATGATGGCTTTTTAGGGCCTGGAACTGGGTCTTTTTGGATTTTTGCTTGTGTAATATTTCTTGGTTTTAGTATGAAAAATGCAAGCATTAATACTAAAATCTTAAATTTCACTAGCAATGTAGTGGCTTTAGGGGTGTTTTTATACTCTTATGAAGTACTTTGGAAAGTTGGTATTTTAATGGGTATAGGCCAAGTCTTAGGTGCCTTTGTAGGCTCAAAACTAGTCTTAAAAACACAAGGAACTTTTATCAAAAAACTCTTTTTAACTATGGTTGCTTTAACTATAGCTAAGGTTGCTTATGATTATCTTGCTTAAATTCCTTGACTAATTTGCCACATAGGTAAAAATACACCCAAGGCTAAAACTAAAATCAAACTCGCCATAAAAATTGTCATCAAAGGCTCTAAAACACTTAAAAGTCTTTGAGTGTAATTTTCTTTTTTATGTTCATAAAATAAAGCAAGCTCATAAGTACTCTCATCTAGTTTAGAACTTTTTAAAGCTAAATTTAACATTCTTATCGCAAAAGATTCAAAAAGCTTTATTTTGAAAAAAGCTTGATCTAAATCAAGTCCTGATTCAAATGAAGTCTTTATAATAAACATTTTGTTTTTAAAAAATTGATTTTCTATACCTTCACAAGCAAGCTCAAAAGCTCTTTTTATATCCACCCCTGCTTTCAATAAATAAGAAAAAATCAAGAAAAAACAAAATTTATCTTGATAAAATATTATCTTTCCAAAAATGGGAGAATAAAAAAGAATTTTATGAAAAAACAAAGACTTTCTAAAAGAGTAAGCAAGCATTATAAAAAATCCCATACCTAATAAAATAAATACATAAAAATGTTTAAAAAAATCTCCTAAAACAAAAAGAATTTGAGTGATTTTTGGCAAATCTAGTTCAAGTTGCAAAAATAAAGTTTTAAATTCAGGCAAAACCAAAATCATCAGTACAAAAAAAGCTAAAATAATACATGTAAAAACAAAAAGTGGATAAGTTATAGACTTTTTAAACTGCTTAAAACTATGAAGGTTTTTCTCTTTTAGATTAATGATAATCTCAAAAGCCTTATATAAATCCTCCTTACCGTCACAAATTTTTAAAACAGCACATTCTCTAGAATTTAAAACACCTCTAAAAGCTTCATTATAAGAGCTTCCATTTTTGAGTTTATTATAAATCATACTAAATATTGTAGCTATATGCGCATCATGATTTGATCTTGCAAATTCTAAAATAGCCTCTTGTAAGCTTAATCCTGCTTTTAAAATCATACTTAAATCTTTAAGGATAAAAATAAGCTCTTCTTCTTTAATTTTATGTTTTGTTGTTCCAAGGTATTCTTCAACACTAATAATATTTTCAAATGATTTTTGTGCAAGATTTCTGGCTTCATATAGATTTTTGGCTTTAATTATACTTTGTTTTTGCTCTTTATTTAAGGTATAAAAAATAATAAATTTTTTCAAAAACCAATCTTTCTTAGCTCATCTACACTTGTTAAACCAAGCTTAACTTTTTCCAAAGCATCCATACCTAAAGTTAAAAAGCCTTTTTTTAAAGCATATGTTAAAATATTTTCATAATTTGCATTATTTTCTATCATACTTTTTAAATTATGGTCTAAAAATAAAAACTCAGCCACCATTAAACGCCCTTTATATCCACTATACATACACTTAGCACAACCCTTTGCTTTATAAAATTTTCCTTCAAAAACTTGATTTTGAAAATGAAATTTTTCATCGTTAGCTACTTTACATTCACATAATTTTCTTACCAAACGTTGGGCTATGATCAAATTAAGCGCATAGGCTATTAAATATTCTTTTGTACCCATGTGTTTCATTCTAAAAATAGCTTCTATAGCACCATTAGTATGCAAGGTGCTTAAAACTAAATGTCCACTTAAAGAAGCTTTTAAAACTATATCCAAACTCTCCTCGTCTCTGATTTCACCCACCATAATCACATCAGGATCTTGCCTTAAAACCGCTCTTAAAGCCTTGTGAAAATCAAAACCAGTTTTAGAATTTAACAAAATTTGCTGAGCATGTTTAAGTTTATATTCTATAGGATCTTCTAGAGTAATGATTTTTTTATTTTGATCAAGCTCGTTTAAAATAGCATGCATAAAAGTGCTTTTACCACTCCCCGTTGGCCCGCAAAATAAAATCAAACCATAAGGTGCGTTCATGTATTTTTTCAAATAGATTAAATTTTCTTCTTTAATAAAAAGTCTATCAAGTTTTAAAACATGCTCATCTTGTTTTAAAATCCTAACCACCACACTTTGCCCAAATAACAAAGGCATAATTGAAATTCTAAAGTCATACTTTTGCTCTAAAATTATCTTAGAAAAACTCCCATCTTGAGCTTGTCTTTGTTCGGCTACATTAAGCAAGGCAATGATTTTTATATGCATTAATAAAGCCTGATAAGAATCCACATCAAGACTATGGATATATTTTAATTCTCCATCTATTCTAAATCTTATCAAAACTTCATTTTCCAAAGGCTCCAAGTGAATATCACTTGCTCTTAAAAAACAAGCATGAGTTAAAATTAAATTCAAAAACTGCTCTAATAAAAACTCATCTTTATTTTCATCACTTTTTAAATTAAGCTCTAATTTATCAAGATAGTTTTGAAAGCAAATTAAAAATTTAATCCTTTCTAGTAAGAATTTAAATTGTGTAAAATCACAAAGAAAAATTTTAATAACCTTTAAGCGGTATAAATTTTGTATTTTTTCTAAAATACTCTCATCTAAAGGTTTTAAAGAAGCTATATGAATATTTTCATCATCTTCATAAAAACAAAAAATATTATATTGTTCTATTAAAGAAAAAGGCAGAACATGGAGATATTTTTCTATTTTAAGAGTTTGATTTAAGTCTAAAATTTCCAATTTATACTCTAAAGCCAATTCTTGCAAAGAAAGTTCATTTAAAGCTTTTATTGTTTTTGCGTCATTCAAAATAATTTCCTAAAAGTTTTTCATACTCTTCTTTAGCTCTTAAAGCATCTTCATGCTTTCCAAGTTTTAATTTAGCATTGATAAAAACTAGCCATGCTTCTTTTTCCAACAACTCAAATTCATTTGCCTCAATAGCCCAAAAAACGGCCTTTTGATAATCTTTTATTTGATAAAAATATTTAGCCAAATTTAAAGCATTTTCATAACTTGGGTGATTAATAAATTTTTCATAGAATGTATTTTGCTCAAAACTTTCATTTTGAATATTCATTGCATTTAAAAAAGACAAACAAATTAAAAAATTAAAACATATCATCTTCATGTTCAAAACCTAATTCTTTCAAACTTAATACTTTTTTATCAGCTCTTATTAAACTTGGCTTGATGATAAAAACTATTTCACTAATATCTTCTAAATTTTGCTTTCCTTGAAATAAAGCACCAAAAAGTGGTATCTTAGATAAAGCACTTACTTCATTATGGTTACTAATCGTATTTTTACTAATCAATCCACCCAAAATTAAAGTTTGTCCATCATCAACTTCAACTACAGTAGAAAGCTTTTTTTGTATAGTATCTGGTGCTATATTTCTTGGTTTATTTTGTCTATGATTATCAACACTATATTTAAAATCACTCAAACTAGGATTAATCCTAAGCATGATTTTATGATCATCTGAAATTTCTGGCAAAATATTTAGTAAAATTCCTACAAAAATAGAATAATTATTATAAGTTTCACTAATAGTTGTACCATTTTCAGTACCCTTAGAGCTTTCTTTTACTTGATAATTAATCGTATCACCTATGGAAATAATAGCTTGCTGATTATTAAGTGCCATAAGTTTTGGGTTAGAAAGTACAGTAGTTTTACCATTTTCTTGTAATAAATTTAAAATAGCCTTAGTTTCAACATTAGCTTTAAGATTAATATTTTTAACACCGCCTTTATTGATTATAAAATCATTATCATCTCCATTAAGTTTAAAAGCAAGCTCTTGCCAATTAATTCCACTTGAATGACTTTTATTTAAATGTACTGCAACTATACTTACATCAATTAAAACTTGTTTTTTAAGTCTTTTATTTAAATCTTTTAAATATTTTTCAACCCTTGTAAGCTCATACAAAGTAGCATTTAAAGTGATAATCCCTGCATTAGTATTAATAATAGGTTTAGTTGTATTTTCATCTAATAAAGCTTGTATTTCTTCTGAAATTTTTTCCCAAAAATCAAATTTATCCGTGCTAATGACCAAATTATCCGCTTCTTTAGTACTATCATAATCGCCCTGTTTAGGTCTTGAATCCACTGAAGCTTTAGTAATGCTTTGCCCTTCTCTAATAGAGCTTATATAATGCACTTTAAAAGTTTTAACTTGTCTTCCATAAATTTTTAAAATATTTTTTTCATATTCATAAGCAAGATTATTTTCCATCAATAAAAGTTTAAAAATTTCTCTTAAAGACATTTTTCTTATGTGCAGATAGTTTTGAGTATGATTTAACTTTTCTCTGGCTAATGAATCTTTTATTATAATGCTAAAACCACATTCTCTACCAAGTTCATTTAAAATTTCAATCAAAGAAGTTTTATTTTCTACACTTATATCAAAAAAGCGTTGATGACACTGTGAAGCAAAAACGTTTGTAAAAGTTAAGATGCTAATAAATAAAAATATTATTTTTTTCATACAATTTTAAAACCATGATTTTTTCTTCCTTTATCAATACAACTTGAGAATTTTTAATCTCAACAATCTTAAAACCTTCAATATCATCATTTAAAGCATACCATTTATCATTAATCTTAACTTTATTAGAAATGATAGCTTGCAAAGAAAAATCAGATTTTATATTTGTAGTCTTTTGAAAAAAAGGATCTTGAATCAAAGAAAAATCAATATTACTGCAATCTTGATTCAAAAATGGGTACTTAGCACCAAAAGCACTAAGCACCCATAAACTCACAAGTAAAAATCGAAGCAAATTTTAATTTTCATTACTAAAATCAGCACTTGCTAGACGTTTAAGTTGTCTATAACGGCGTTGTGCTTCTGCTTTATTTTTTTCAAATAATTCTTTTGCTTGCTCAGGATTTGATTTTTTCAAAGAATTATAACGCACTTCATTCATTAAAAAGCTTTCATACAAATCCCAATCAGGCTCTTTAGAAGAAATTGTTAAAGGATTTTTACCTTCTGCTTCTAAACGTGGATCGTAAATATAAGTTGGCCAATATCCACATTTTGTGGCAAGTTCTGCTTGATTTCCTGAATTTCCAAGCCCACCTTTAATACCATGAGCTATACAAGGAGAATAAGCAATAATCAAAGAAGGTCCATCATAAGCTTCTGCTGCTATTATTGCTTTTAACAATTGCGCATAATTTGCATTAGAATTTACTTGAGCTACAAAAATATAACCATAAGTCATAGCAATTTGACCCAGATCTTTTTTCTGCACTGGCTTACCTGCTGCAGCAAATTGAGCTACTGAACCTGTTCTTGAAGATTTTGAGCTTTGGCCTCCAGTATTAGAATACACTTCAGTATCAAGCACTAAAATATTTACATTTTCACCACTTGCTAAAACATGATCAAGCCCACCATAACCTATATCATAAGCCCAACCATCACCACCAAAAATCCAATGTGATTTTTTACTTAAATAGCTTTTCAGTTCTAAAATATCATTTACAGTTTTAATCTGTTTATTTTCTTCTAGCAATGGCACTAACTTATCTCTTAGCTCTAAAGAAGCTTTAGAATCTTCTTTATTTGCAATCCATTCTTTATATAATGCAGAAAGCGCATTAGGAACTTCTTGCATACTTTCATTCATGATTTGCTCAATTTTATGTCTTGTTGTTTCAGTTGCTATTTTCATACCAAGACCAAATTCAGCATTATCTTCAAATAAAGAATTACCCCAAGCTGGTCCATGACCATTTTTATTACTTTTTCTATATGGAGTTGAAGGAGCTGAACCACCATAAATAGAACTACAACCTGTCGCATTAGCAATAATCATTCTTTCACCAAACAATCTAGTGATTAAAGTGATATAAGGAGTTTCTCCACATCCTGGACATGCTCCATGGAATTCAAATAAAGGTTGAGCAAATTGAATACCTTTTGCATTTTCTCTATTTAAGATATTATCTTTATAGCTTACTTTTTTGAATAAATAATCTGCATTTTCTTGCTCACCATGATCAAGCTCTTCACCTAGTGGAACCATTACTAAAGATTTTTCTTTAGTTGGACACTCATGCACACAAAGCTCACAACCTGTACAATCAAGTGGCGAAACTTGAATTTTGAAATTTAATTTTTGCTCTTTTACGCCTTTTGCATTTAAACTATGTTCTTTTACACCTGCTGGAGCATTGTTTAATTCTTCTTCATCAATCAAGAAAGGTCTAATAACCGCATGCGGACACACTGAAGCACATTGATTACACTGAATACAATTAGTTTCTATCCATCTTGGCACCATAACACCAACGCCTCTTTTTTCATACTCAGTAGTACCATGCTCAAAACTACCATCTTCATAACCCAAAAATGCTGAAACTGGTAAATCATCTCCCTTAGCTGCATTCATAGGTTTTGCGATTTTTTCAACAAACTCAGTGCCTTTATAGGCTATAGTTTCTTCTTTTGCTTCATCAGCTAAATTTGCCCAAGAAGGATCAATATCAACTTTTACAAGTCCATCTGCACCCACATCAATAGCTTTGTAATTCATCTCAACTATAGCATCACCTTTTTTGCTATATGATTTATAAGCTAATTCTTTCATATATTTTTGCGCATCTTCAAAAGGAATGATATTAGCAAGCTTGAAAAACGCTGATTGCATAATTGTATTTGTTCTACTACCTAGTCCTATTTCTCTAGCAAGTTTTGTAGCATTAATAATATAAAAATTAATTTCTTTTTGCGCTAAAACCCTTTTTACTGCATTTGGAATCTTCTTAATAGTCTCTTGCGCACTCCAAATACTATTTAGAAGGAAAGTTCCACCTTTTCTAATGCCTGCTAAAACATCATAAATTTCTAAATAAGCAGCCACTGAACACGCTACAAAATGCGGTGTAGAAACTAGATAAGTTGAAGTGATAGGTTTTTTAGAAAATCTTAAATGGCTTCTTGTATAACCACCTGATTTTTTAGAATCATAAGCAAAATAAGCTTGCGCATAAAAGTCTGTTTTATCTCCTATAATTTTAATAGAGTTTTTATTCGCCCCTACAGTACCATCAGCACCAAGTCCATAGAATAGGCACTCTATAGTACTCTCATCACCCAAAGAAATTTTTTCTCCCACAGGCAATGAAGTAAAGGTCACATCATCATTAATTCCTATGGTAAAACCATCTTTTGGATTTGCTTGATTTAGGTTTTCAAAAACCGCTAGAAGTTGAGCAGGATCAACATCTTTTGAAGAAAGTCCATATCTACCACCAACGATTAAAGGTGCTTTTTCTTTTCCATAATATGCACTTTTTAAATCCAAATAAAGTGGCTCGCCTAAACTTCCTGGCTCTTTAGTTCTATCTAATACAGCAATTTTTTCAACACTTTGAGGCATTACATCAAATAAATATTTTAAACTAAATGGTCTATATAAATGAACTTTTAAAACCCCTACTTTTTCGCCTTTGCTGTTTAGATGATCTACAACCTCTTTTAAAGCTTCAGTCACTGAACCCATTGCTACTACAATGCGTGTTGCATTTTTATCCCCATAATATACAAAAGGCTTGTATTCTCTTCCTGTAATTTTTGAAATTTCTTGCATATATTCATTAACAATATCAGGAATAGCTTCATAATATTTATTTGCCAACTCTCTTGTTTGAAAATAAATATCATCATTTTGAGCTGTACCTCTTGTTTTTGGATTTTCTGGATTTAGACAGGAATTTCTAAACTCCATCAAAGCTTCACGGTCAAGCAAACGATCAAAATGCGCATAATCCATTACTTCAATTTTTTGGATTTCATGGCTTGTTCTAAAACCATCAAAAAAATGCATAAAAGGTACTCTACCTTTAATAGCTGCTAAGTGTGCAACACCTGCTAAATCCATACTTTCTTGCACAGAGTGTGAGCAAAGCATAGCAAAGCCTGTTTGTCTTGCAGCATAAACATCTTGATGATCTCCAAAAATAGATAATGCTTGAGAAGCTAAAGCCCTAGCTGCCACATGGATAACCCCAGGTAAAAGCTGACCTGCGATTTTATACATATTTGGTATTTTTAATAAAAGTCCTTGAGAGGCAGTATAAGTAGTAGTTAAAGCGCCAGCTTGCAAAGAACCATGAACCGTCCCTGCCGCTCCTGCTTCACTTTGCATCTCTACAACTTTAACCGGTACTCCAAAAAGGTTTTTTTTACCTTGAGAAGCCCATATATCAGTATAATCTGCCATTGGTGAACTTGGGGTAATAGGATAAATTCCGGCAACTTCTGTAAATGCATAAGCTGCATAAGCTGCTGCTTCATTACCATCCATTGTTTTCATTATTTTACTCATCTAATTATCCTTATAATTAAAATAATTACTTAAAATCAATAGCTACTTTATCTTGAATTGTCTTAAACAATGATAAAAAATTTTTATTATTTATGAGTATGGGGTTTGAGTGTGAAATTATCGGATATTTTTTATGTGCTCTATTGCCTCATAAGTATTTTTAAAAAGTGGAATTTTAAATTTAGCTAAACTTTCTTTGCTTTCATAACCACTACTTACTGCTATGGGTTTAATACCCGTATTACAAGCTGCTTGGATATCTAAATGAGTATCTCCAATCATAAATGCATTTTCTTTACCTTTAGATAATTTTTCTAAAGCTAATAAAATAGGTTCAGCATTTGGTTTTGGGTGAGTTACATCATCTCTACCTATAATGACTTTAAAGTATTTTCCTATCCCTAAATGATCTAGCAAAGGTTTGGAAAATTTAGAACTTTTAGTCGTTACAACAGCTAAATCAGCAAACAAACTAGCCTCATATACACTTTCTTTTGCCAAAGAAAGCAAAGAAGTTTGCTCTATATAGATTTTTTGATATACGCTTCTATAAGCATTAATATACTCACTTGTTTTTTCTTTTGGCACTCCAAGTTTTTCAAAAGCTACATCTAAAGGAAAACCTATTAAAGCTTTAATGGCTCCATGATCTCTTAAAGGCTCGCCAAAAGCTTTAAAAGCAGCATCAAAACCATCTAAAATGGCACTTGTAGAGTCTATCAAAGTGCCATCTAAGTCAAACAAAATTGTCTTTTTTAACAAAGTTTATTCTTTAATGAAAAATTTTGCTTCCACGCGTCTATTTTGCGCACGGCCTTCTTTAGTATCATTGCTTACTTTTGGCTTATCAAAACCATAGCCTTTAGTTGCAATTTTTTCTTTAGCTACGCCTGATTTTTCAAGTTCTTTCGCAACTGCCTTTGCACGCTCTAATGATAATTTTTGATTATAAGCTTTAGTTCCTGTACTATCTGTGTGACCCTCTAAAATAGTATAATATTGTGGGTTTTCTTCTAAAACCTTACCTACTTCTTGGATTTTTTGTGCAAATTCAGGGTTTATAGTGATTTGATCAAAACCAAAATGTCCTTCAAGCGCTATTGTTTTTTCACAACCTATATGATCAAGTAAAGCACCTTTTCTTGGTTCTGGACATGATTTATCGATTTGTTTTGATTGCGGTTTTTCTTCGATTTGTTTAGTTGCAGTTTGAGGAGTTTTTGGAGCTTTATTACCAAAATAAAAACTCAAGCCAACACTAGAAATCAAATTATGTTCACCATTATTGAATTTAATTTGATCTCTTGCTTCAAGTCTTAAAGCCAAATCTTCTCCAAGTGCAAATTTAAAACCTGCACCATATTGAGCAAACATACCACTTTTATTTTCATAAGCTCCATGACTCAAATACTCATAACCTGTTCCCAACAAACCATATAAATATACATGATTAGCCAGATCAATTCCTTTAATAGCATTTACATAAAATCTTGAAACACTAGTATCTGTATGTGTATTATCGTTTGGATTATTATATTTTGCATTATCATAATACTCTAAGCCAAGTTCAGCCTGATCTAGCCATAAATCATCATAATGATAACCAAATCTCAATCCCACTCCACCATAATTTTTAAGATCTAAATTTCCTTCTGGAGTTGTGTAGTTAAAGGTTGGAGTGATTTCTATTTTGCTAGTATCAAAAGCAAACAAAGCACTAACTAAACTAACTAATCCTATGATTTTTTTCATCGTCTATCCTTAAAAATGAAAATAAATGGGGTATTATATAAAATGAAGATTAAAATAAAATAAGCCCCTTTTGGGTAAGGGGCTTAAATTTACTACAAAAAGGAGGTTTCCCTGATCGGACTTTGAAATTATAAAAGTTTATTATAAATAAAAAATCCTATAATTTTAAACAAAACTAAAATATATGAAAAAATATGATTTTTTTAAAAAATGAAAGAAAAAATGGATCCAAAAATGGATCCAAAAAAAGATTAACGTTTAGAGAATTGTGGGCTTCTTCTTGCTTTTCTGCGACCGTATTTTTTACGCTCAACAGTTCTACTATCTCTAGTAAGAAGTCCTTTTGGTTTTAATAATGCTCTAAAATCTGCATCCATAGCAGCTAAAGCTCTTGAAATACCATGTCTTAAAGCTTCAGCTTGAGCGCTGTATCCACCGCCTAAAGTTGTTGCTTTAATATCCATAGAAGTTTCTTGCTTAGTTACTAATAAAGGCTGAACTACTTTTAATTTTATAGCTTCATGTCCGCCAAGCCAAGTGTTTAAATCCATACCATTAACGATGATTTTACCACTACCAGCTTTTACCCAAACTTTAGCTACAGCGGTTTTTCTTTTACCTGTTGCGTATGTTGTTGCCATGATTATTTTCCTTTATTAGCAATTTGAGCAGTATGAGGGTGTTCGCTACCTGCATAAATTTTTAATTTTTTTAGCATAGCTCTACCTAGGTTTGTTTTAGGTAGCATACCACGAACTGCTAATTTATATAATTTAACTGGATTTTTTTCTAATAAATCACCAAATTTTTCACTTTTTACACTTCCAAAATACCCTGAATGTCTGTGGTATAGTTTATCTTCTGCTTTATTTGCACCTGTGAAAACTGCTTTAGAAGCATTGATAATGATTACATAATCTCCACAATCAACATTTGGAGTATAGCAAGGTTTATTTTTACCTCTTAAAATAGTCGCTACTTCTGTTAAAAGACGACCAAAACGCTTTCCTTCAGCGTCTAAAACGATCCATTCGCGTTTTACTTCGTTTGGCTTTGTTATCTTTGTCATCATCTTACCTTTGCCAAAAATTTTTTTAAAATGAGATTATAATTATTTTAACTTAATTAATACTTAATTTAAGAATATTTAAAGCTTAAATATTTTGATTAATTCTTGCAGATAAAAGTAAAATAGCACATTTTAAGTAAGTTCTTTATAAAATAACTTTTTATTATATTAAAAATAAGGTTTTATTTTGTTTTCTTTAAAATTTAAAACTCAAGAATATAGAATTTGTAAGCATTGCTCAGAATTTAATCCTGATAAAGACGCTAAATTTTGTATATTTTGCGGAAAAGAATTATACCATGTTGCAAGACAAAAATTTGATTATATTTATAGTAAAAATCCTGCTATCATGGTTGCTTTTTTAGCAAAAGTTGCCAAAGTAGATAATAAAATCATTACTCAAGATTTATCTAAATTTATATCTTCTTTACTTGATAAGATAGAAATGTTTTATACTAAAGAGTATAGTGGCTTTAGAAATACTTATGCAAGTATTTTTGAGTATGAGAAAAATCAAGCTAGAAGCATTGGTGAGCTTTGCTCTAACATACGCATAAGCAAAGAAGAAGCGGATTTTCTTGTATGTTTATTGCTTGATCTAATATATTATAATAAACAAATGAGTGCAAATGAAAACACCTTAATGGAAAATATCATCATAGGACTTGGATTAAACCTCATAAGCTTTAGGGAAATAAAAATAAGATATGAGCAAATTTATAATTTCACACATGAAAACACTCAGCAAAAACAAGAAAAACACCAAGATGAAATAAAAATCACCCTAGAACAAGCCTATGAAATTTTAAATTCTCATCCAAATGATGATTTTGAAAGTGTTAAGAAAAATTATAGAAAACTAGCTAAAGAATACCACTATGATAATCTTCATTCTAAAGAGCTTCCACCTGAACTTTTAAAGATAGCCCAAGAGATGATGAAAAAGATCAATCTAGCCTATGAAATCATAAAACAAGCAAGGGGTGAATGATGCTTATTTGCAAACGTTGCAATATGAAAAATTTAGATGTAGCTAAATTTTGTAAAGAATGTGGAAGTAATGAACTATACGATCCACAAGCAAAAGAAAAACTAGAAAAAGAAAGACAAAGACAAGAAGAATTAAAAAGATTAGAAGAAGAAAGAAAAAGAAAAATCGAAGAAGAGATAAAAACAGCCCAAGAAGAAAGAGAAAAGAAACTCAAACATAGAAAAGAATTCATCGTAAAACACAAAAGTAAAATCATAGCTAGTGTGATGATTTTGTTTTTGATAGCTTTAGTTAGCGTGTATCAGTATTTTTACGGTGGAAAATATAGCCGAATTTACATAAGCGAACTTGAAAGCAAATGCCTCAATGATGAAGCAAGTTGTAAAATACTCCAAGCTATCTACAAAGAAAAATGCGACAAGGGAGATAGTAAAGCTTGCATAAGTGCTTATATACACAAACATAAGGATCTAAGAGCTATCAAAGATAATGATCAATGGAATTTGGTCGATGAAAATAATAAAATTTTAGTTGAAAATGTATTTGATGATTTTTATTTAAGAAAGAATTTACGTTGGTTAAATTTAATCATAAATGGGGAATAATAGACAAAAATGGAAGCGTTATAATCGAACCAAAATTTAACTATATATATTTTAATGAAGATCTAATATTTATTGTCTTAAACAGAAAATTAGGGCTTGTTAATAACAATGGAAAAATCACAATAAAACCTACTCTTGATGATATTGGTAATTTTAAAGAAAATTTTGCAATAATCAAATCAAACGAAAAAGTTGGCTTAATAAATAAAGAGGGAGAGATAGTTTTAGAGCCTAAATTTGATTTTATCGGAAATTTTTATGAAAAAATGGCAGCTGTTAAGCTATATAATACTTGGGGATTTATAAATACAAATGGGGAATTTGTAATAAAACCTAAATTTGATGATGTATGGTATTTTAGTGGTGGAAAAGCAAGAGTTAAGCTAAACGGAAAATGGGTATATATTGACAAAAAAGGTAATATTGTATCTAAAGATTAAATAACTTTATAGATTTATTGAAAGGATAAATAATGAACCCTGAAATTATTAAGCTAGGTGATTTTAAGGAAGGTTTGATAATAATTAGAACGGGAAATAATTATGGTTTTATGAATGAAAATGAAGAGATTGTAATAAAACCTATATATGAAGAAGTTTTAGAATTTAGTGAAAATCTTGCTGGTTTTAAACTGAATGGAAGATGGGGTTTTATAGATAAAAACGGAAATCAATTAATAGAAGCAAAATATGATGTAGTCAGCAATTTTAATCGAGGTTTATCAAGAGTTGTATTAAATAACAAATGTGGTTTAATAAACACTAATGATGAAGTTGTTGTAAAATTAATCTATGATTGGATTGATGACTTTAGTGAGGGGTTTGCAATAATCATACTAAATGAAAAGTATGGCTTTATAGATGAAAATGGAAATCGATTAGTAGAGCCTAAATTTGATTATGCTTGGAGTTTTAACAAAGGTTTAGCTGAAGTTAAACTAAATGGAGAATATGGGCTTTTAGATAGAAATGGAAATTTTTCTAATAGAACCTAATATTTAATAAAATAGATTATTAAACCTCCACTATCTCCACTTTATCCTTTAAAACATATACCAAAAAAGCCTTAGTGGAAGTCTTGGTTAAGATTTTTTCTATGGCTTCTTTGTAAAGCAAAACTTGCTTTTTGTGCTCGTTTAAATTTAAACCTGTTTTATAGTCTATAATGATAGCTTCATTATCATCAAATGCAAGCATATCAAGCTGTTTTTGCTCGCCTTTATAAGTGATGATTTGCTCTTTAAGTAGCTTTTTACCCGCTAAAAGCGTGTTAAAACTCTCATCTTTTAAAAGCATAGCAAGTCTTTTAAAAAGCTCATTAAAAGCTTCATCATCTAAGTAAAAACGATATTTTTTATACACCATTTGCTTACAAAATTCAAAATTATTTTTAGTGTTAAAATCAAAATATTGTAAAAATTCATGCAAAGCCAAGCCAAAATGTATTTGCTCACTTGTAAAATAGTTTTTAACTTTAACTTCTTGTAAATTTACCTTTTGAAATTCTTCAAAGCTTTCTATTTGCTCTAATTTTTCCAAAGGTTCATTTGTTTTTGAAAGTTGTTCTTCTAAAATGCCTATTTGCTTTTCTTCATAATCTTTAAAATATCCTTTAAAACCCTTATAATTTTCATCATTTTTTATAACAAAAAGAGAATTTTTAGCTCTAGTAAGTGCTACATACAAACAATTTATCTCATCTTCTGTTTGGAGTTTTTTTCTTTTGTCTAAAAAGGCATTATAGCTATCATCTTCAAGGTATTCTCTAGCACTATGTCTGTATTTTATTTCCCAGCCCTGCTCTAAATCATACTCAAACATTAAAGTATCAGTGTCTGGAGCTTTTTTACTAAGTCTATCAAGCACGATTAAATTTTCAAATTCAAGCCCCTTAGACTTATGCACGGTCATAATGCTAACTCCATCATTTTGCGCTTGTAAAGAACTTAATTTACAAGGACTAAATAAAAAATCAAAAAAATTATCAAAAGTACTTGCATGTTCTAAATAAGCGATAAGATTAACATCACTTAGATCAAGCTTTAAATAATCAATCAAGTATTTTAAAATTTCACCTACACTACGGTTTAGATCAAGCTCAAGATAGCTAAGTTCTTTTTTTAAAATATCATTTACAAAATACAAACTAAACTCATCTTTAAGCACACAAGCCTTTGCATACTCAAAAAGCACTCTTACGCTAATACAATCGAACAAAGGAACATTGCTTTGCGTATAAGCTTTAACGCCATTTTCTTCAAGAAATTCTTGAATCAAAGTGGCGTCTTTATTGACCCATACTAAAATGCAAATATCATCAAGCTTAATGCCTTTTTCTAAAAGTCTATGGATGATTTTTAAAGCTTCTTTAGCACTTGCTTCATAAACAGAACCATCTTTACTAGGGATGTGATTTTGCAAAATTTCTACATACCCGCCTTCTTTAACGCTTTTTTGCAAAGTAAAGCTAGGATTTAAAAAGCTATCAAAAAATTTATCTTTAAAGGTGTCATTGACATAATCAACAATGATCTTTTTACTACGATAATTAGTATCCAAATGCTCTAGCTTAATTTGTGGAAAGTCTTTTAAAAGCTTATCAAAAAGTTCTTTTTTACCCCCTCTAAAACCATATATACTCTGCTTTTTATCGCCTACATAAAAAAAACTTCTGTTTTTTTTCACACCCTCACCTGAAACAAGCTCAGCGATAATAGGCTTTAAAATTTGATACTGCAAGACATTAGTATCTTGAAATTCATCGATTAATAAATGAGAAATATAACCATCAAGTCTAAAATAAATCAAATCTTTATTAGCCTCATCACTAATTAATTCATAAGTTTTTAAGGCTATATCTGAAAAAGTTAATGCATTTTGCTTGGTATTATTTTCATTTCTTGCTTCTTTAAAATGCGCCAAAAGCTTTGCAAGCATACTTATGCGGTAATTTTCCATTTGATTAAAATATTCTTTTGCATTTTGTATAAGTTCTGCTCTTTTTTGTAAAAATTCATTATCAATGACTTTGGTAAAATAATCTTTTTTTAAATTACTAATAATAGGCTTAGCGAAAAAATCTTCCATTCTTTCAAAATTAAAATTTGAAAGATAATTTTTATTTGTGCTTAAATTTTTTGCATAAGCTATAAACTCATCAATATTTTTTTCTAAAGCAGCCTTACTTGGAAAGTAAGCTTTTGGATTTGGCTTAACATCACAATGCTTTATATATAAATTTTCAAGGTTTTTTAAAAAATCACTTTTGCTTTTTGTTTGGATAATGTAATACGCTAGACTTTTTAGCTCTTCTTCGTTTAATTTAGCAATGAAATTTTTATAACTATCTTGACTTTCTATGATCTCAAAATCACTCATAAAACCTAAATTTAAAGCAAAAGAACGAATGATTTGCGAAAAAAAACTATCAAAGGTATAGATATTGAGTTTAGATCTTAAAAATTCGTTTTTACGCTTTTGTCTTAAATCTACAAGCTCTTCTTTGCTTTTGCCCAGCATTCTCATAAGCTCATTGCATTCTGCTTTATTTTCTCCATTTTCAAGCACATCAAATTCTAAAAAGGTTTTAAAAATCCTTTCTTTCATCTCACTTGTGGTTTTATTGGTAAAAGTAAGAGCTAAAATTTCATTAATCTTAGCTCCCATTAACACCAAGGCTACAAAACGCACGCTTAATGCAAAGGTTTTTCCACTTCCTGCACTAGCTTCTAAGGCCAAAAAAGGCTCAAAATTACAACTCAAAGCTTAAACTCCTTTTTATAAAGCATGGTATAAGGACTATAGGTATTATCATTTCTTTGATTAGTAAATTCTTTTTCTAAAGGATCTTTTGCAAGCTCATTAAGCATGTCTTTAAGCTCTTGCACCTTTTCACTTTCAGTATTTTCATAAACGATTTTCATATTTTTTAAATCATAAAAACAAGCATTTATATTTTCTAAAGGGTATACACCCTCTAATAAAAACTTATAAAAAGCAAGCTGGTAAGTTTTTTCATCTATTTTCCCAGTTTTATAATCTATGACTAATTTTTCATTTTCATTTTCATCTAATCTATCTAAACGACCAAAAATAGTAATTTTAACTCCATTTTGAGCAATAAAATCTTTTTTTTGTGAAAATTCACAATCTCTTACCATAAAATCTTGTTTAAAATGCTCATTTTCAAGCACTTGAAATTCTTTAAACATTGCTTGTATTAAAGCTAAATTTAAAGCATCGATTTTGTAATCTTTCAAATTTTTTACAATATCAATAAATTTTTCATAGTCAAAATATTTTGCTTTTTTGTTTTGTTTATAGTATTTTTCTAAAGCTTTATGAATAAAACTTCCTAGCTCATTCGCCCTAAGAGTATCTTCTAATTCTTTTGGTTCTTTTAATCCTAAGACATATTTATAATAATAATCTAAGCCATAATTTATCAAAAGGTGGAATCTCGTAAAAGTAAGCTCTTTACTAAAATAATCATGCTTAGCCATTATATGTGTAATTGGCTCAAGGTTAAAATCACACTTGTGTGTTTGAAAGTATTTGATATAGGCATTGTCACTGTATGTTTTATCCTCTATGAGTAAAAAATCAAGCTCACTTAAAAATCTTGACTTGATTTTTTCTTCATTTTCCACATAAGAAATTCCTACTAATTTTGCCTTGGCTATTAGGGTATAATAATAATGTCTTTGTAAATTTTCTCTTTGAGCATGAGTAATAAGTCCTGCTTTTTTTCGAATTTCATTATTTAAAAATAACTCACTTGAAACTCTTTTAGGGATAAACTCATCATTAAAATCAACTATAACCACCCCATCAAAGCTGAGCCCCCTACTTTCTAAAAGACCCATTACAGTAACTTCACCACCGCCAACACTGCTTAGTTTTTTAGTGTCAATTTGCATGAAAAATAACTCTAAAATTTGCTTAAAACTTAAAGTATGTGTTTTTATAAGTTCTTTAATGAATGCAAGCTCTTGATAGATATAATCTTGCAATTCTTGATTGTTAATATCTTCTAGCAAATTATGGATGAAGTTTTCAAAAAAATCAAAAGAGATATTTTCATCAAAAAACTTTTTAAACTCTATAAAATCAACACCAGAAGGATAAAAATGCAAATTACATAAGTGCTTGTTTAGCTTTTGCCTATCAAAAAAATCTTCACTAAGCTCATACTCAAACTCATCATCTTTAGCACTTTCATATAAAGTCTTTAATCTATGATAAAAAAGCGTATGTTTGATACTTTCCCCATTGGCATAGTTTAATACATTGTTTTTATCATAAAGTCTTAAAATATCTACAAAGTTCTCATCAGGAGTAATCACTACAATATCTTTTGCACTAATACCAGCTTTTAAAAAGCTGTTAATTTTTTCAAAAACAAAAGCAGCTTGCAAAGACCGTAAATTAAAACTTTTATAAGTGATTTTATTTTCTTGCACAAAAGGACACTCTTGTAATATTTGCGCTTGGTTTACATCATATAAATACGCATGATTTTCCTTAAGAGAAAGCCCTTGCAAAAAGCTAAGAGAACTTAAAAAATCTTTATTAAACTTAGTACAATTAAATTGCACTTTAAGAGGAAGTATTTCCTTAACTTTTAACAAAAGCTCTACTTCAAAAGCATTCAAAAAACCTTGAAAATCAAAAATAATCTCATCGTAATTTTTTAAAAAATCATTATTAATTTCATAATCTAATACTAAAGAAATATCATCATATAAATTTTGCTCTTTTAATAAAGTAAGATAATTTTTAAAAAGCTCTTCCAAAATTTGTAAATGTTCATCATACTGAGCATAAGCGTCATAATTTTTTAAAGTACTAATGTCCTTTTTCTCCAAGCTAAGTTCTTTAAAAAAACTAAATAAATAAGCATTGCTTTTTAAAAATGCAAAAAAATTACTCGGTATTTTCAAACTTTGTTCTAAATTTTTAGTTTGTTCACAAGCCTTTTTCATCAAAAGCAAACACTCATAATGAGTTGCTTGAAAATGTGGAGAAAAAACTAATTTTTGTATAAATTCCGTTATACTCATAGCCGGATCTACTAAAGTGTCTATTTGTAGTTTTTTCTCATAATATTTTCTTAAAGCTCTTAGTGAGCTAAAAACAAAAAGCTTCATTATTTAGTCTGTAAAAAGAATTTAAAAAATCCTACGCTATTTTCATCTTGAGTGATTTTTAAAAGTATTTGCCAAACACCTTTTTCTTTGATATTAAAATAAAACACCAAATCACTTCCTTCTAACCTTGCTTGTAAATTTTCATCATTTACATTTGTATGTGGGCGTGAAAGTAAAGTTTGAATTTGAAGTTTATTTAAGTCATAATCTTTTAAATTTTCAATCGCAATCCTAAGTTCATTTTGCCCTTCATTAATATAATAAACTTGATTTTTCTTATGTATAAAGCTTTCTTTATCTTTAACGCTTAATTTAAAATTTTCATCAAAAGTCTTTTGTCTGTTTTGAATTTCATTATAATTTAATTCTACATTTTGATAAGAATCAAAATAAAAATTATCTTCATATACAGGTGCTTTACTTGCGATAAAAATCGTTACAATACAAGCTATAACAATAAGCCCTAAAGAAATCAAAATACCATAAGGCCAAAATGTTTTCTGATTTTGCATTTATCTTCTCCTTTTGATTTTTCTTTGAACTAGCATCAAAATTGCGACACATAAAAAGCCATAAATTAAAATTCTCATGATATTTAAAGTATCACGATTTGAATTTCCATAAAAAGGTTTTATATTAAAATGATTTGCCACTTGATCAGCAATATCTGCATAACCATTTAAAATAGCAGCATTGTAAATGTCTTTTTGTTTAGGATTTGCAAGTATAGGCAAAATCGTTCCTTTTTCAGGGTAAGGACTCAAAACACCTTCTTTATCAAAAAAAGCTAAAGCATCATCACTTGCAAGTATATCCACCTTATGTGAAGCTTTAGAAAATACAAGTAAAATATATGGTTTACTTAAATTAGCTTCATAGCTCTTTAAACTTTCAAAATCTTTTTTATCACTTAATGCCAAAGCGATATTTACTCCAGTTAACTCACGAATTTGCTTAGAGCTTGAAGTAATATTTTGTTCTATTGCAGTATTTAAGATATTGTCATTTAATAGTATTTCAGCATGTAAGAAATTAGCAAAGCAAATAAAAACGGCGGTTAAAAAACCGCCTTTAAATATATTTTTCATCCTATAAAAAGGTGATTTACAGTTAAAACTGACCAAGCAGTAACTCCTGCTGCTACAACTAAGCCAGCTATGATTAAGTATTCAAGAACTTTTGCCATAATCATTCCTTTATGATGATATGTTCTTCTCTTTTAGAGTCAAACATTTTAATTTGCTCTGCATTTTCTATTTTATAAGGTTTTTGCATAACATCTTGCTGTGTTTTAAGACCCCAAACAGTAAGTCCAGCTAGAATTGATAGCAATAAAACAGTTGCTATTAACATTCCACTAACACCCGAAAGTGAAAATACACATCTATTTGAATTTTCCATTATTCACCCCTTGAAAGAGAAATTGCATATTCGCTAACTGCTTCTTTTTGAAGCTCATTTAATAAACCATTATTAAAATGAGGCATTACACCTATGCTACCTGCTTTACCACGATTTAAAACATCTACTACAAACTCAGCACTGCCATATTTTGTCAAATCCGGAGCAACCAATTGTCCATCAATCGTTCCTTTTCCATCTTCACCATGGCACACCGTACAAGTTGCAAAAAGTTCTTTTCCTTTTGCTACAAGTTGAGGATTTTCAGTTTTTTTAATTGCTGAAATTTCAGAAGCAACATAGGCAGCAATTGCAGGGATATCAGCCTCATCTATGCCATTATCAGCTGCACTTAACATTTCACCCATAGGATAATTCATACCCTTAGAACCTTTAGTAATTACCTCTATAAGCCCTTCTTCTGAACCCCAAATGTTAAGATTTTGTGCTTTTCCATTAATACCATCACCTGTAATACCATGACAAGAAGAACATTGAACCAAGAAAATATTCTTACCCATTTCTTGTTTATCTTGTGCACTTAAATTTGCAAATTTTTGTGCAAATTTTTCATTATGTGCTTGTACTTCTTTATTATACTCACCAATTTGAGAATAACTATTTAAAGGATATCCCCAAAGAAAATACCATATACACCATACTATAGCTAAGAAAAACACTACAGCCCAACCAAGTGGTATAGGATTTTTAAACTCACCTATACCATCCCAACTATGCTCGCTTAGTTCACCTTGGCTCTTTTCTTCTTTCATACTTTTAAACAATTTTCCTACCACAACAAGCGTAATTAGTATGATAAGAATTGCTCCAATAAAAGATAATAAATTAACATTATCTTGTAAATTCAACCATTGCATTAAGCACTCCTTTTATTTTGCTCTAAAACACGATCGCTGATTTCATCATGCAATGCCAAATCAGCGTATTTTTCATAGTTTCTTCTACCTGTTTTTTCAGATCTATACAAATGAAACCAATAAGAATACAAAACTACCACTAAAAATACTACAAGAGCAAAAAAACCATAAGCTTGTAGCTCTCTTATTAGTTCTAAATCCATAGTTTTTCCTATTTTAAGCTGTTAAGATACGCAATCAAAGCTACAATCTCTCTAATTTCACCTCTAGCAAACGCATCTTTAACATCTTGATTTTTCATTTGATCTACTATAGCTTGAGCTTCTGCTTTAACTTCTGCTTGAACCTCTTCCCAAGTACCTAGTTTTGTACCATTTTCAGTATCATAAGGCACATTGAAAACTTTTTTTACAGTTAATGCTTCTGCATAAGCTGTTTCTATATTTGCATTATTGCTAAACATATGTTTATAAGCTGGCATAATAGAACCAGGGACAACTGAAACTGGATCCCACATGTGATTTTCATGCCAATCTGTTGTTCTAAAATTACCTATACGTAATAAATCAGGTCCTGTTCTTTTTGAGCCCCATAAAAATGGTCTATCATAAGCATATTCGCCACTAACTGAATACATGCCATAACGATCTGTTTCTGATTTAA
The DNA here is from genome assembly GCF_025771295.1 of Campylobacter sp. RKI_CA19_01121. Classification (NCBI taxonomy): domain Bacteria; kingdom Pseudomonadati; phylum Campylobacterota; class Epsilonproteobacteria; order Campylobacterales; family Campylobacteraceae; genus Campylobacter; species Campylobacter sp. RKI_CA19_01121. Next base: position 74,768 of record NZ_JAKMQA010000002.1, on the reverse strand, counting down.
AAGGACGAATAAGTTGTGAATGACATGCATTACAACTTTCTTTAATATAAGCATGACGTCCTGCAAGTTGTAAAACTGTATAAGGCTTTTTACCTTCAATTGGTCTTGCATTCTGAGCAAAATCAGGTAAAACTTCTACAATACCTGCATATGCAATCACTATAAATACTGCCACAGCAAAAAAGAATGGATTTTTTTCTAACCAACTAAACATATTTTTCCTCCTTATGCTGCCATAGGTGAAGCACTTTTTGGCTCTTTATCAAGCACTCTACCCACTGAAATTGATTTATAAATATTATAAACAAACATGAAAAATCCTACTAAGTATAACAAGCCACCCACAGCTCTAATCCAATAATAAGGAACAATAGCTTCAACAGTATCAATGAAAGTATAAAGTAAGTTACCATACTCATCAGTAGCTCTCCACATCATACCTTGAGTAATACCTGCTATCCACATAGAACTAAAGTACAATACTATACCTGTAGTTTGAATCCAAAATTGAGCTTCCATTAATGATTTGCTATATAGTTCTCTTTTAAACATTCTAGGCACCATATGATAAAGTGCAGCCATAGTCATAAAGCCAACCCAACCTAAAGTACCATCATGAACATGTCCTGGAATCCAATCTGTAAAGTGTGCCAATGCATTAACTGATTTAATAGAAAGAATAGGACCTTCTAAAGTTGAGAACATATAGAAAGTTGAAGCTAAAATCATAAATTTAATCAACGGACTTTCTCTTAATTGACTCCACTCACCTTTCATAGTAAGCAAGATATTAATTGCTGAACCCCAAGAAGGTAAAATAAGTACAATTGAAAAAACTGAACCCATAGTTTGCATCCAATCAGGCACAGTAGAATAAATCAAGTGGTGTCCACCTGCCCATAGATAAACAAACATTAAGCCCCAAAACGCAAATAAAGATAACTTATATGAGAAAATTGGCTGACCACTTTCTTTTGGTAAGAAATAATAAATTTGAGCAATAATACCAACAGTAAATACAAATGCAACAGCATTGTGTCCATACCACCATTGGACTAACGCATCATTAGTTCCTGCATACATAGAAACACTATGCCACCAATCGCCCATTCCACTTACAAAGTATGTTGGTACAGCCATATTATTAAACAAATAAAGCATTGCTATACCTAGGAAAGTAGCTATATAATACCAAAGCGAAACGTATAAAGTTTTTTCACGGCGAATTCCAATAAGTCCAAAAATACTTACACCCCATAAAACCCAAACTAAAACTACCAATATATCAAGTGGCCATTCAAGCTCTGCGTATTCTTTTGAAGTACTAATACCTGCAAACAAGGTAATAACAGCTATAATCATAGTGATCATATAAAGCCAAAAATGTAGTTTACCAACAAACATTAAAAAGCTTGATTCTGCCATACTAACTTTTAGTACACGCTGACCAATATAATACCAAGTAGCCCAAATTCCTGAGAGCATAAAACCAAAAATTACACCTGAAGTGTGCAATGGTCTAAGTCTTGAAAAAGTGCCATATTCACCAGCTAAATAGTTTAAATCCGGATAAGCCATTTGAAAGGCAATAAGCGTTCCAATAGCCATACCAATAACACCAAACAATAAGGTAGCAAACATAAAATATTTAGCAACCGTATAGTCATAGTTTAATGCATTTCCTGGGTGCATTTCCTCTCCTTAAGTTTTTTTCTGCAATATGCAATCACTATATTATATGATAATTATCATCTTTTTTAGCTTAAAATCACAATGATTAATCATCTATTAAGAATTATAAGTAAATAATAAATTTTATCGAGTTAAAGAAAAACCTATATAAGAAAAATACAAGCCATAAAAAAATATTAAAATATAAGAAATAAAACTAGCTGTTTTTTGAAATTTTTCACTCAGTGTTTTAGAAAAATAAGCAAAAAATACCAAAGCAGGCAGTGTTGAAAGTCCAAAAACAAGCATAATTAACGCTGATAAGTATACATTTTGTACACTCATTCCAAAAGCTATATAAAAATACACCAAGCCACAAGGTACAAAACCATTTAAAAAGCCTAAAAAAATAGTACTTTTTAAAGACTTATTTTGAATTAATCTTGAAATATTTTTTTTAATGACACAGTCAAAAATTAAAGAGCTTTCAAAAAAAGCTAACAATTTTCCTTTAAAAATTAAAGCAAAAGCTAAAACCACCATAAAAATCCCGATAGTAAAAAGCATTATGCCTTTTGCAAATTCGCTAAAAGAAAATAAATTTCCGAAAAATCCAAAAAATACGCCCAAACAAACATAGGCAAAAATTCTAGATAAATGATAAGAGAAAATCAAAAGAGAAAAAGGGAGTTTGATCTGCTTTGAAAGCTGAGTATAAGCTAAAATAAAACCTCCACACATTCCATAACAATGTCCAAAGCTAGAAAGAAAAGCTATACTCGCTAAAGCAATAAAATCTAAATTCACAAAAGCTCTAAAAATTCTTTAAAGATGTATTTGCTCTCATGTGGTCCCGAGGAGCTTTCTGGGTGATGTTGCACTGAAATGATAGGATAATTTTTGTATTTTACACCCTCTACATTATCACCAAATAAATTTCTATGAGTAATTGTTGCAACCTCTGCTATTTCTTCAGGAACATTATAGTTGTGATTTTGCGCTGTAATTTCTACTGTATTATTTATAAGATTAATTACTGGATGATTTGCTCCATGTTGACCAAATTTCATCTTATAAGTTTCATAACCAAATGCATTACTTAAAAGCTGGTGCCCTAAACAAATACCTAGCATAGGAATTTTTGCTTCTGCTAATTTTTTAATCTCTGCAATTTCATCTTTTAAAATTTTTGGCTCACCTGGTCCATTGGATAAAAATACCCCATGAATTGCACCTTTTTGGTATAAATCAATCAAATCTTTTGCCTTGGTATTATAAGGAAAAACCTCTACTTCAAGTCCTACACTCACAAGTTCATTTAAAATATTTTCTTTTACACCATAATCAATCACAGCTACTTTTTTACCATTTGCTTTTACATTCTCATAAGTTTTGTTGCTATGATCCCAAGCACCTTTATTATGCTTATAAGAGCTTTTAGTGCTAACTTGTGCTACATAATTTACCTCATCGATTTTAGCGCTAGAAAGAAGCATTTTCTTAAGCTCTTCTTTGTCTTTAATTTCAGTAGATATTACAGCTCTTAAATTTCCTTGATCTCTAATCATTTTAACTAAAAATCTAGTATCAATTTCGCAAAGTCCTATTTTGCCATGGTTTTTCAAATAAGCACTTAAAGAATCATTGGCTCTAAAATTAGAATAATCTTCATTTAATTCCCTTATGATCATACCGCTAGCAAAAACTTCTTTGCTTTCATTATCTTCATCATTAACGCCAACTATACCAATTTCTGGCATTGAAAAAACCACAAATTGACCCGCATATGAAGGATCAGAAATAATCTCTTGATAGCCCGTTAAAGAAGTATTAAAAACAAGCTCACCAAAAAAAGTTCCACTTTCTCCAAAAGCCTTTGCACTTAAAAAAACATCATTTTCTATATAAATATATGCTTTCATAAAAGTCCCTTTTTTCTAAGCTCTTCTTGGTAAAGCTTTTCAAACACCAATTCATATTCTTCAGAACCTGGGATAAGCTTTCTTTTATAATTTGAAATTTTTTCATAAACCAAATCTTCTAAATTTTCATACTCTTTTAAATAAGACATAATACTTGAGAAAATGAGATTTTTCACACGATTTTCTGATACATTATAGTTTATCAAATCCTCTTCTACTAAATTTTCTAAAATTTTATGAGAAAGATTATTGTATCTATCTTCACTATCAAGCATAAATTTAAACTCATTTGCTAATTTTTTCTTAATCATCCAAAACATACTTTTTCTATCTATTTGCATAAACTCGATTTCATCTTCCTGGCTTTCTAAAAGCTCTTTTGCTTTTTCATCAAGCTTACGCTCGTTTAAAACATCTATTTCTATAATCTCTTTTGCTATTTTTAAAAGTTTTTGACTATCATCTTTAATTTTAACAAAAGAAGAATGCATTAAATCAAGTATTATTTTATTTGCTATATAAGGTATGTGAGCTGGTTTGATACGCATTTATTCACCTTTTTATTTTTATTGAAATAATACTAAAAAAAAGGTAAAAACTGCTTAAAACTTACTGCGAACTTGCATTTTGATCTAAATTTTTTAAAAGTAATGTTAAATCTGAAGCTTTCTTAGGTTCCATTTTTGCCATAATGGATGAAATTTTTCTAGGATCAAGCGAAAGTAGAATTTTTGAAGCTTCATCAGGTTCCATTTCACTTAATATACCTGCAACAGCCACATCTTTCATTTTTGCATAGATTTCTGTAATACGCCCCATAGTTTTATCATTAATCGCTTGGAGATTTTCTCTAGTTGCTTTCAATATACGTTCATTTTGTTCTTTTAAGCTTTTGATTTGTTCTAAACTTGCATTAATATCAGCTTCTTTTTGTACCAAAGCTTGCATTTTTTCTTTTTGTAAAGCTTCAAAAGAAGCTCTATAAGCCTCTAAACTTTGTCTTGCCTCATCATATTCTCTAATTTGCTCTTGCATTTGTTCTTTTCTTGCTTCAAAATATTGCTCACAATTTTGTTGCGCATTTACAAAATTTAAAAAAATTAATAAAAATATTATTTTTTTCATTATTTATCCTTATTAAAATGCCTTGTTATAGCAAGTTCGTCTATAAATTTTTCTTCTTCTTTTTGTAAGGCTTTTTGAATCTTTTTTAATTCTTCATTTTCTAAAACTTTGATTTTTTCAAATTCCAAATAAGCTTTTTTATATAAATGCTGATGATGCGCTAATTCTTTTTTGGTTAAATCCAATTTTTGTTTAACCCTTTGCTTGCCTTCTCTTGCAATTTCTTGCAATTTTAAAGACGATCTTAACAAAGCTATCGAACCCTTATCGGCTAAAGTTAAGCTTTCGCAAGTTTTTGAAGCTTCTTTAAGCTCTTCTTCACACTGCAAAAGCTTTTGTCTTGTTTTGGTTAAATTTGCTTCTGCTTTATCAAGCTGTTGTTTTCTAAGCTTAATCACAGAAGAATATTTGCTTTTCATAAAATGATAGTATCTTCTCTTTCAGGGCTTGTAGAGATATAACCTACTTTAACACCACTTAATTCTTCTAAACGTTTAATGTATTTTTTAGCATTTTCAGGTAACAAATCATAATCCCTAATCCCTGCAACTTTATCCCAACCTTCCATTACTTCATAAATAGGTTTAGCATTTTCTAAATCACAAGGCACATAGTCTATTTCTTGCCCCTTATACTCATAAGCTTTACAAATTTTAACACTTTCAAAACCATCCAACACATCAAGCTTCATCAATGATAAAGTATCTAAGCCATTTAATCTTGCAGTATATCTTACCGCAACCGCATCAAACCAACCACATCTTCTTTTTCTACCTGTACTTACACCAATTTCTTTACCAATAAGTCCTATTTTTTCACCATCTTCACCTAAATCTTCACTTGGAAAAGCTCCATTTCCCACTCTTGTTGTATAAGCTTTTACTATACCTATAACTTTTCCAATTTCTTTTGGATTTAATCCCAAACCACTTAAAGCCCCAGCTGAAATAGTCGTTGAACTAGTAACATAAGGATAAGTTCCATGATCAATATCAAGCATTGACCCTTGTGCACCTTCTAACAATACTTTTTTATCCTCATCCAAAGCTTTCCAAAGCATTCTCGTGGTATCTGTAATATATGGCGCTAGCACTTCTTTAAAGCGTTTTAAATCTTTTAAAATTTCATCATAACTAGGCATTGCAATACCTAAAACATCAAAATAAGTTTTTTTAAGTTCAAAATCTTTCATTAAATTTTCACAAAGTTTTTCAGGCTCTAGCAATTCCCCCACTCTATGTCCATTACGACTTATTTTATCTTCATAGCTTGGCCCTATGCCTTTGCCTGTTGTTCCTATAGCTTTATCGCCTTTAAGTCTTTCTCTTGCTTGATCAATCAAAGCATGATGATTTAAATTTAAATGAGCTCTATCACTTATAAATAATCTTCCTTCTAAATTTTCAAATTGAGCCATTTCGCTAATTAATACATCAGGATTAACTACAACTCCATTTCCTATAACATTAATACATTGCTTATTCAAAACACCTGATGGCATTAAATGTAAAGCGTATCTTATACCATCAACCCATATAGTGTGACCTGCATTATGTCCGCCTGCACTCCTGCAAACATAATCATAATTTTCACATAGTTTATCAACTATCTTACCTTTACCCTCATCACCCCATTGGATACCAACGACAATATCTGCTTTACTCATGAAAACTCCATTTTGACTTAAATTTGGCGAGAAGGTGAGAGAATCGAACTCCCCAAAAAGTAGTCAACTACCCTTTCATCTGATTTGAAGTCAGTGGCCATCACCAGATAAGCTAACCTTCCAAAAAGATATTATATCTTAATATTTTTAATTAAAACAAAAACTAAACAAGCAACTTTGTTTTAAAAACAACAACTGCTTCACCTGTAATTTTAACTTTATTTTCTCTAGGGAAAAATTCCACAAAAACCTTTCCCTCACGACCTATAGTCTTTCCTTGTTTAGCATAAAAAGAAAAAGTATCTTTTATGTTTGAAAATTTATATTTGTGCAAAAAGGGAGCCAAAGGGGCATGTGCATTTCCAGTAACTGGATCTTCATTTATACCAATAGCTGGCGCAAACATCCTTCCTTGTGTTAAAATATTTTCTTCTTTAGTATCAAAAGTAAAAACAAAATATCCATTGCAATCAATACATTCACTAAGTTTTGCTAACTCTTGCATATTAGGCTTTAAAGCATCTAAAGTTTGATAGTCTTTTATAGCTACTAAAACTTTAGAATGTCCTGTAGAAACCACTTGTATTGGTAATTCCTTAATCAAATCCTCTTCTTTTAAACCTAGCGCTTTGGATAGAATTTCTATCTCTTTTGGATTTAATTTATTTAAAAATTCAATCTCGTCATAAGCCATAGTCACAAAATAATCATTATTTTTAACTTTTATCTCGACTTCAAAAACACCTGCCTTGCATTTTTGTTCAAAATTAGTGTTTTGCTTAATATTTTTTTCTAAAGCTAAAGCATAATGTGTCGCAATAGTAGCATGTGAACATACAGGAACTTCAGCACTTGGAGTGAAAAATCTCACCTCATGCGAATAATTATTACTTGAATTTTTAAAAACAAAAGCTGTTTCTGAATTATTAAGTTCTCTTGCAATTTTTTGCATTAAATCATCACTCAAACCATCTGCATTTACTACAACTCCAGCAGGATTTGCATGAAATTTTTCTCTTGTAAAAGCGTCAATTTGATATACAATATATTCTTTCAAAATTACCTCCAAACACCAAGTGAGATAATTTTAAAATATTAAATATTAAATTTTTATTATGAGATTTATAAATTTTATTTTATATTAGAATAAGCTAATTTTATGCTTCTTTATTTTAAAGAAGCATAAAAACTTAAAGATGTTTTAACATTGTTTCATAAGCTGCTTTAGTTCCTGGGCGAACTTTAGTTACCAAGCTCACTAAAACAATCACAATAGATGCAGCTAAAAATCCTGGAATGATTTCATAAATAGGAAAATTAAGCCACTCAGCCAAGAAATTTTTATATGCTACAACTACAACTGCACCTGTAATCATACCTGCAATGGCAGCATATCTAGTCATTTTTGACCAAAATAATGAAAAGAGCATTACAGAACCAAAACTTGCTCCAAACCCTGCCCAAGCATAAGCTACTATGCTTAATACGCTTGAGTTTTTATCAGTAGAAATAACAAAAGCTATCACGGCCACTGCTAAAACACCAAATCTACCTAAAGTCATTACCATTTTATTAGACGCTTCTTTATTGAAAATTCTTTTATAAAAATCTTCTGCTATAGTTGAACTTGAAACAAGCAATTGTGAACTTGCTGTACTCATAATAGCTGCCAAAATAGCGCTTAATAAAATACCTGCTATCCAAGGATTGAAAAGTAATTGTGACATTACGATAAAAATCTTTTCAGGATCTTGTAAACTAAGTTCAAATTTACTCACATAAGCTATACCTAAAACACCTATCAAACAAGCACCAATTAAAGATATAACCATCCAAGAAATTCCTACAAAAGTAGCAGTTGGGATGTCTTTAGTTGAGCGTATAGACATAAAACGCACCAAAATATGTGGCTGACCAAAATACCCAAGCCCCCAAGAAAGAGCTGAAACTATACCTAAAAAGCTTAATCCTTCTCCCATAGAAAAAGTATTTGGCTTAATTTCTTTGACTATATTAACAGCTTCACTAAAGCCACCCAAATGATAAATCATCACTATAGGCACGATAATCAAGGCACTCATCATTAATAAACCCTGAATCAAATCCGTCCAACAAACTGCCTTATATCCACCCAAAAATGTATAAGCAACTATAATCACAGTTCCTGTGGTTAAAGCATAATCATATTGAATTCCAAAAGTTGCTTCAAAAAGTTTTGCTCCACCTACAAGTCCTGAAGAAACATAAAAAGTAAAGAAAATTAAAATAACAATAGCACAAACCACTCTTAATATATGCTTATCATCATCAAACCTTGTTTCAAAATAATCTGGAATGGTAATAGAATTTGCAATCACGCTAGTGTAAATTCTAAGTCTTTTTGCTATAAAAGCCCAGTTTAAAAACGCTCCTATACTAAGACCTATTGCAATATAACTTTCAGCTAAACCACTTACATATAAAGCTCCTGGCAAACCCATCAAAAGCCAACCGCTCATATCAGAAGCTCCTGCACTAAGTGCTGAAACTACCGGCCCCATAGAACGACCACCTAAAAAATAGTCCTCTGAATTTTTATTTTGTTTATAAAAATAAAATCCGATAAAAAGCATTAATGCTGAATATGCGACAAACATTATCGCAATTTGAGTATTAATTTGAACAACCTCCATTTTATCTCCTTTTTATATTATTTTAAAGCACGAATGCCTAGATTTCCATAACGATGGAAGGATATACTTAAAGCTTTTTCATTGTGATATAAAAGCAACTCAAAACGTCCATTCATTAAAGGCTTAGCATTAGCGATGATTTTTGCGCAACTTGCTGCCTTTATGAAAATTTCATCATTAACATCTAATGGAGCAAAATAACGAATTCTTTCATAATCAGCTATTTTGCTAATGAAATTTTCCTTACTTTCTTTAAGGAATAAAGTTTTTGAACTAATTTTTTGATTAATCTTTTGCACAAGATCTATTTTTTCATGTTCATCATAACTTAAAATAAGATCAATATTTAGCACACTAGCTGCTAAAATAACTCCTAAAATATCTTTTAAGCTATCATCTTTATGCACTCTATAGGCGATATTTTTAACCTTTGTATAAGAGAAAAGATTATCCTCACCTCTTATATTGACATAATCTTTCGCACTTGCAAATTCATGTTTTGCATGATAAGCATAGCTTCTTGCCATAGCTTTAATGACTTCAAAATCAGCTTTATCTTTTTCATTTAAATCCAAGCTTAAAGCGTTTAAATTTGATACTAATTCATTGTCTAAAACATTTTGATCAGCTTGACTTTGCTCTATGTCTAAAAATTGGGTAATGTAATTATAAATTCCAACTTTTCTACCAAAACCAATGGCTGATTTTTTAATACCACCAAAAGGTTGTCTTAGAACTATAGCTCCCGTTGTTGGTTTATTAATATAAATATTTCCTGCCTCTATGTGAGTATGAAAATACTCCCATTCTCTCTCATCTAAACTTTCAAATCCTGCTGTAAGTCCATAACCTGTAGAATTTACTATATCAATAGCTTCTTTTAAATCTTTTGCTTTCATTACAGTTAAAATTGGTGCAAAAAGCTCATTCATGTGTGTAAAATCACCTTTTTTAGTACCATATTTAATCCCTGGAGTTAAAAGATAAGGATTATCATCTATAAATTTAGGTTTTAAAGCCCAACTTTCATACGGAGCTAATTCATCTAAAGCTTTTTGTAATTTCACATCTGGTTTATCTGCTAAAGCTCCAAGTTTATTTTTAAACGCAAATGGATTTCCAACCGCCATAGAACTAGCAGCATCTACCAAAGTCTTTTTGAACTCTTCATCATTATAAACTTCTTCTTCTAAAACTAGTAAAGAAGTAGCAGAGCATTTTTGACCTGAATTTGAAAAAGCTGAATGAATGATATTTTTAATCGCACTATCACAATCGGCAAATTTAGAAACAATAGTTGCATTTTTACCGCCTGTTTCGGCACTTAAAAGCAAGGTTGGATTAGCTTTGAGCATTGCATAAGCAGTTTCTTCTCCACCGGTTAATACTGAAAATTTCACACTTTGATCAACAAGTAAGTATTTTGATATATCACTACCTTTAGCAGGTAAGAAAATCAAAGCATCCTTAGGAATTCCTGCATCCCAAAAGCATTTACAAAGCATATAACCTGTTAACATCGATAAAGATGATGGTTTATATATCACTTTATTTCCTGCGGCCAAAGGTGCTGCTATGGTTCCTACTGAAATGCCTACTGGGAAATTCCATGGTGCAATCACCACGCCTATGCCTTTTGCTTTAAAAGTAGTATTTGGATTTTGCTCTTTTAGTTTTTCCAAAGAATGTGGGTAAAATTCTAAAAAGTCTATAGCCTCACTAACTTCAGGATCAATTTCTAAGAAAGTTTTTCCTACTTCTAAAGCTGCTATACCTATTAAATCTCCTCTACGCTCTCTAACAAGTTGAGCAGTTTTTGCTAAAATTTTATAAATTTCATCATGACTTAAATCACTAAAATTTGAGCTCTTAGCTACATCTAAAGCGTATTTGATCTCTGCTTGGCCTGCTAAATGTGCTTTACCTATAGTACGATTTTTGATTTTATCTTTAACTTCTACTACTTGTAAATTTTCGTTTTTAATTTCTTCTTTTGCAACCGGATAGACATCATAATTTTCTAAATTTTCATACTTAGCTCTTATACCCTTAGCCCATTCTCTATTTGCTTTTAAGATAAAATCTGTGTCAGGTTCGTTTTTAAATTCTTTACTCTCATAAGAACTAATAGCCTTTGTTTCATTATTTCTATCTTGAGTTCTATGAGTAGAATTATCCAAACTAGCAACACCTTCTAAAGATTTTAGAAATAATTCTTTTTGTATTTGCCAATTTTTATCATTAATTTTAAGATTGAAAAAATATCTCATGAAATTATCTTCACTAGTATTTTCATCAAGTCTTCTTACTAAGTATGCAATAGCATTGTTAAAATGTGCTTCATCACAAACTGGTGCATAAAGTATAAGATCATGCATTTTAGAAAGCTCATAAGAGCATTGTAAACTCATACCCTCAAGCATTTCAAAAGTAAAAGACGATAAAGCTCCAGCTTGTGAAATTCTAGTATAAGCATAAGCAATTTCAAATAAATTATGACTTGCAATACCTACATTAATATATTTATGATTATCTCCATCTAAGACAAAATCAAGCATTTTTTTATAATTACTATCGGTGTCAATTTTTTTATAAAAAGTAGGCAGAGCCCAACCTCTTTGTGAAGCTATAGTTTCTTCACTTTCCATATTCGCTCCTTTAACAAAACGAATTTTTATAGGCTTCATACCTTTTAAAACTCTTTCTTTAGAAAAGGCAAAAAGTTTTTTCAAATACTCATAAGAATCAGGCAAATAAGCTTGCAAAACAATACCTGCTTTAATATCGTATTTTGCAACACTCTCCATAAAAGCTTCAACGGTTAATTCTAAATCTCTAAATTCTTCCATGTCAAGATTGATAAATTTAGACACACCTTGCTTTTTTTCTTCCTCTAAAGCAAGAGCATATAATTTATCCAATCTTTTTACCACCTCATCTTTAGAGTATTCAAAATCAATGATATTGATTTGGGAAAAAATGGTAGTAATTTTAATAGAAATATAAGTAATATAGCTTGTTTTTAATGCTTCTTCGTATTTTTTCATCCTATAAGCACTCTCAGCTTCACCCAAAACCTCTTCACCAATTAAATTTACATTTAAAGTGATTTTATCTTCATCTTTTCTTTTACGCATATGAGGCTCTAAAACACTAGGATTTGCATCTAAAACCATAGCTTTAGTATCTTCTCTTAAATGCTTAATGAAAAATGGCACACTAAGAGTTGGTGCAAATTTTCCAAAATTTAAAAATGAAAAAAGTAAAAATTTTTCAAAAGCACTAAAAAAATCAGCTATACCATATTTGTTTAAAGTATGTTCTATAAGCTCAAAACTCGCACTTTTATCTTTACATCTAAAAGAGCGATCTAAAAGCTCAATTAGCATTACTTTATTTTTAGGATTGTTTAAAAGTTTTTGCATTTTGGCATGAAATTCTTTTTCGCTTTGAGAGATATTACTTTCTATCTTTCTTTGTAATTCTTCAGCTAATTGCAAAGCTTTTTGTATCATTTTTTCCTCCACTTTAATAGTTAATATGTATTTATGATACAAAAATTGCAACGAAAATCAACATATATTTATTTGTAATTTATTTTTTTATGTAAAAAAGTAACAAATATAAACATATATTTTTGATTGTAAATAAAATATTAGCGCAATAATAAATAATTATGAGTATTTCTTACACATCTAGCAATAATCTTTGCTTCAATATTATGATCCTTTAAGATTTTTAAAGCTTCAATTGCTTCATTTTCACTCATACTAGCTAAAAGCCCACCTGAAGTTTGAGGATCAAAATACACTATATCCTCATCTTTTTCATTTAAATTATCAACCCAAATTTTTAGACTATCTTTATTTTTATAAGCTCCGGCTGGGATAATCCCTATATTAGCCATTGACAAAACTCCATCCATTAAAGGAATTTCATTTTTATATACTTCTATCATAAGCTCTTTATTTAACATTTCTTTTAAATGCCCCAAAAGGCCAAAACCGGTAACATCGCTTAAAGCACTAAGACTTTTAAATTCCCTCAAAATACGACTTGCATAAAGATTTAAAAAACTCATTTGTTCTACTGCTTTTAAAATCTTTGCTTTTTCTAGCAAACCAGCCTTGATAGCAGTACTAATAATACCACTACCTATAGGCTTGGTAAGTAAAATCACATCACCATCTTTTGCGCTATTATTAGCTATAAATTTCTTAGGATGAACTACGCCTGTTACACTAAGCCCAAAAATAAATTCATCATTTTCTATAGTATGCCCACCTACTAGCACAGCGCCAGCTTCTTCAACCTTAACTTTAGCACCTTCTAACACTTCAAGTAAAATTTCATTATTAAAATGACAAGTATCAAAGCCTACAATATTTAAAGCATTAATCACCTCAGCACCCATAGCAAATACATCACTTAAGGCATTTGCAGCAGCTATAGCGCCAAAATGATACGCGCTATCAACCACAGGTGTGATAAAATCAAGAGTTTGCACTAAAGCTAAATCTTCATTTAGCTTATAAACACTTGCATCTTCATTATTATCAATACCACTTAAAATGTTTTCATGCGGTTTTAAAATGCCAAGAATTTTGTCAAGACCCACCGAGTCTAATTTGGCAGCTCAACCCGCAGCTTTTACATATTGGGTTAGTTTTTGATCTTTATATATCATAAAGAGATAATCTTTGCCTTTCCAAAAAGTTCATTTAAAATTTCATAAGCATTACCTATTTTACCTATTTTAAGCTCTTTGCTTTTGCCAAAAAATTCCAAACACGCCCCGCAACTATAAATTTCAACTCCTAAATTTTCAAGTTCTTTCATGGCTTCAAATGCCATATGAGAGCAATCAGTATTCATCAAAACACTATCATTAACACAAAGGATTTTTGCAGGTTTATTAGGTAAATCTTTTAAAGTTTTTAAAAAGCCTAGCATTAAATTTTTTCCAAGTTCTCCCTCGCCTACCCTATCGCTTTTTAAAAATAACACATTGTATTCTTGTAAATTTTGTTCTTGATTATGAGCTATATTGCCATCTTTTACAATGCTAATAATACTCTCATCATCTAAATCTTTAACATTAAATTCCAAATTTAAAGATTTTAAAAATCTCATTACATTTTCTTTAGAAGCTTGAGAATTTAAAAGAATTTCTAAATTTTCATTTTCTTTTAACTCTTCTAAAGCTTTTTTTGTTTCTATCACAGGACGTGGACAAGCTAAATCTCTACAATCAATTTTCATCTTTTACCTTTTTTATTTAATGATATATTGTTATAACTTGTATTCAAATTAAGTTTTATCTTTTTCTTGATTTTTCTTGAAAAATAATTCTTTAAAGCGTTTATTGGTGTATTCTTCTACATCTTGTTGTAAAATTTTAAAATTTTGAATTAACTCATAAGCTCTTGGAGTAAGTTTGCTACCTGACTCACTTCCTCTTCCTTTTTTAGCAATAAGTAATTCTTCTTTCATATTTTTTTCTAAATCTTGTATATAAAGCCATGCTTTTTTATAATTAATCCCTAGTTGTTTAGCTGCTTGAGAAATACTTCCACATTCTCCTACTAATTCTAAAATATCTGTTTTACCTTTACCAAAAAGTAACTCACCATCAGAATTTTCTACCCAAATTTTACTTTTTACATGAAATTTTTTACCCTTTTTTTCTTCAAAACAACCAAGTTCACAGTATTTAACATCAATTTTATAAGTTTTAAGCGTAGCTCTCATATCAGCCATGTTAAAGTCTTTAGCACATTCTAAAGCATCTTTACATGATATGCGACGCTTAGAATCTAATTTTGTTTCTAATTTTTCCAAAATTTCACTTTTTGCTATATTTTTATTTAACTTGCCAAATTGACCTAGCTCACAATCTGAAATTTTTACGCCTAATTCTTTTATAATGGCTTGAAAATCTTCTTTAGAGTATTGTTTTAAAAGTTCTAGTGCTTTTTTACAAGTAAGTTTATTATTTTCATCAAGATTTTTTTGAATTTGTAAAATTAGCTCTTCCATGAATTAACCTTGGATTATAAGTAGTAAAAAAGGGTGCTTGTAAACACCCTTTGAGTTATTTTGCATCAAGTCCTAAGTTTTGACCCTTGAGTAAAACTCTTTTTCTATACATTGCACTAACTTCAGCTGCATCACCAACCAAAAGTGCATTTGTAGAACAAACCGCAGCGCACATAGGTACTTTACCTTCTGCAATACGATTTTGTCCATAAAGCTCTCTTTCTTCATGAGAGTTAGTAGGCTCAGGACCACCTGCACACATAGTACATTTATCCATTTCACCCTTAATACCAAAAGCACCATCTCTTGGAAATTGTGGAGCGCCAAAAGGACATGCATAAAGACAATATCCACAACCTATACAAGTTTTTTTATCATGTAAAACAATACCATCAGCTCTAATATAAAAGCATTTTACAGGACAAACTTGCTCACACGGAGCATCTGTACAGTGTTGGCAAGCAAGAGTTGTTGAAAACTCTTTGCCTTCTATACCTTCATTTAGAGTGATTACTTTTCTTCTATTAATTCCCACTGGTACTTCATGCGCACTTGAACAAGCTACTTGACAAGCAAAGCAAGAAATACAGCGATTATTATCTACATAAAATTTCATTCTAGCCATAACTTACCCCTTAAGCC
The DNA here is from genome assembly GCF_025771295.1 of Campylobacter sp. RKI_CA19_01121. Lineage (NCBI taxonomy): Bacteria > Pseudomonadati > Campylobacterota > Epsilonproteobacteria > Campylobacterales > Campylobacteraceae > Campylobacter > Campylobacter sp. RKI_CA19_01121. The sequence goes on along the minus strand of NZ_JAKMQA010000002.1, from coordinate 59,031 downwards.
TTTTCAAGTCTGCAAAGTCCTGCGTTAAACTCAGAAATTTGCGTATTTATATCAAAACCATAGTTAGTAACCGTGTTAGAACTTTCCCCTATAGTATAAGGTTTAGTACCTTCAGGATAATTATAACTTAAATCCACTCCTTGCATAATACCTGCAAAATTATAAGGCAAGCAAATTCTATCTGGTGTAACTGAATGATTATGTACACATTTTACTTTAATCTTAGTACCTTGTGGCGAGTGAATCCACATCATATCACCATCATTTATACCATATTTTAAAGCAAGTTCAGGGTGTACATTAGCAAACATCTCAGGTGTGATTGCAGCAAGATATTTACTAGTTCTCTCAAGCATACCCGCGCCACTTAAATTTACTAAGCGCATACTTGAAATAATAGTTGGAAACTCTTTACTCCAATCTGTTTTTTGTTGCTCGCTAATAAATTTACTCTCAACTCTGAAGTTTTTCTCTTGATCACCCCAAGTAGGATATTTTTTAACCAAATCCCAGCGAGGTGAGTGAATAGGCTCTCTATGTAGTGGAATAGGATCAGCAAATTCCCAAACTTTCATTCTCGCTCTTGCATTACCTAAACAACAAGCACTTTTTTCTCTACATTTTTCTAAGATTATACCTGAAATATCTGTGCTCCAGCTAGCACCCATTAATTCTTTTTCTTTATCACTTAGTTTGATATTAAACACTTTTTCGATATTTTCTTTAGTGATTTGCGGGTAGCCACCTTTAACTTTACATCCTTTTGGAGTAAAGGCCTCATCTGCTAATTGAGAATGCCCATCATGCTCTAAACCAAAGCGATTTCTAAAGCCCATACCACCTTCTTCATAAGGAATATCCGTGTTCCACATGATAGAAGTACCTGGGTGTTGTTTATCCCAACAAGGCCAAGGTAAGCCATAATATTCACCTTTAACTTCACCACCAATACCTCTTTGAGTATCAGGATCAAAATGTTCCCAATTTTGTTGGTGTTTTCTTAGACGTTCAGCTGAAATACCTCTTAAGCCTATACTTAAAAGACCATTACTCATTTCTCTTGTAGCATCATCAGGCCATATGAAATTATCATCACTATCATCTCTTGTTTGTACAAGTTTATGATCTTTTAATTCCATTTTCATACCACGAGTGTATTCTTTATAAAAACCAAATTTTTTAGCAAAAGCAAACATAATCTCTTGGTCTTCTTTACTTTCATAAATTGGTTTTACTACTTGAGAACGCCATTGCATAGCACGATTAGTCGCTGTTACATAACCTTCTGTTTCAAATTGAGTACAAGCTGGGATGATATAAATACCATCTGGACGATCTGCTAAAACTGCTACTTCATTTACAAAAGGCTCAGCAATTACGATCATATCAAGTTTTTTAAGTGCTTCTTGAATTTTTACCGTATGTGCCATAGAAGTAATACCTGTTCCTTGCACCCAAAGTACACGGATAGGTGAGTTTGAATAAGTTTTTTCTTCATGTAAAACGCCTTGCCACCATTTTGCTAGCGAAAAGCCTTTTTCATGCATCCATTCTTTAGAATAAAATCTTGAATTTAAATACTCTCTTTCGACATTCCATACATTAGAAAAATGATTCCAAGCATTATCATCAAGTCCATAATAAGCTGGTAAAGTATCTGCCAAACAACCCATATCAGTAGCACCTTGAACATTATCATGTCCTCTGATGATGTTTGTTCCTGCGCCTGGTTTACCTATATTACCAAGAACAAGTTGCAAGATAGCTAGAATTCTTGTGTTAGAGCTACCTACTGAGTGTTGAGTAATACCTAAAGCCCAAAATAGCGTAGCAGGTTTGATTGTAGCTAGCATTCTTGTGATTTTTTCAAGTTGAGCAGCCGGAACACCTGTTACATCTTCTACAACTTCAGGAGTCCATTTAGCAGCTTCTGCTTTTATTTCTTCAACCCCATAAGTTCTGGTTTTTATTAATTCTTTATCTTCCCAACCGTTTTTGAAGATCAAATGAAGCATACCATAAACTAAAGCTATATCTGTACCTGGACGAATTCTTACATATTCATCAGCATGTACTGCAGTTTTTGTAAATACAGGATCTACAACTACCAATTTAGCATTATTACGATCTTTTGCTTGCAATAAGTGTTTAAATCCAATAGGATTAGCCACAGCAGTATTTGCACCAAAAATAATCATCATTTTTGAATGTTTAGTCACATCACCAAAATGATTTGTCATAGCGCCATAACCCCATGTATTCGCCACACCGGCGACTGTTGCGCTGTGTCAAATTCTAGCAACGTGGTCTATATTGTTAGTACCCCAAAATGCTGCAAATTTTCTAAAATAATAAGCTTGTTGGTTATTAAATTTAGCCGAACCTAAGAACATAACGCTATCAGGTCCATTTTCTTTACGGATTTCAAGCATTTTATCACCAATTTCATTGATAGCTTGCTCCCAAGTTAAACGTACCCATTTACCGTTTTCTTTTTTCATAGGATATTTAATACGCTGTTTTGATTTAGTAAGATCAATTTGATCTATCCCCTTACAGCAGTGTGATCCTTGAGAAATAGGATGTTCTATAGCGTTTTCTTGACGCACCCAAACTCCATCTTGCACTTCTGCTTTAATTCCGCAGCCTGCACTACAGATACTACAGATTGTTCTAACAATCTTAGAATCTGGATAAGGATTTGCTACTTCTTGTTCACTTGCAGCTCTAATAGCTTTGTTTTCACTACCAAAAGCCGCACTTCCAAGACCAGCAATACCAGCAAGCTTAAGAAAATTTCTTCTTGCTAATGCCATCTTCTTCCTTTCTTAATTAGTAAGCTATTTTGTAGTATTTTTCCCAATGCATAGTTTTTTTATAAAGCACTTCTTTTTTAGTACTTTTTCCTAAAACTACGGTATTTTGCTCTTGGTAATCATCTTTAGCTAAAGCATTAACGCTCGCTCCAGCTACTACCCCTAAAGCACCAATTTTCAAAGATTTTTTTAAAAAATCCCTTCTTTGATTGGCCTCCATGTTCTCTCCTTTGAAATAAAAGTAAAGAATAACTATAAATACTTAATTTTAAAGTATTTACACACTTAAACATTATAACTTTTGCATATTTTCACTTAAGATTTTATTTAATTTCTATTTTCATAAAAAGATGATTTTGATAATATGTATTTTGGTAACAAAATACATATTTATTTTTATAATTTGCTAAGTTCTTCTATATTTGTTTTACTAAATTTAGTAGGAAGTCTTGGTTCATAAGGAAGTCTTTGTAAAGCTTCATCTGCTATACTTTTACCTTCTTTTTTTATAGGTGCTTGTACTTCTAAATAAGCTCTTTCGTTTGTAAAAAAGACTTTCATAATATTGGCAATAGCAATGTAAAAATTTGAGTTTTTATGGATTTGTAATTTTTCTATAAACTCATCTATTACAGGATTTATCACAAAGCGAAATAATTGCTGTGCAACTTTCAAATCATGCTCAATAATGCTTGCCATAAAAGCAAACAAAAAGCCAAATTCATCTTCACTTTGTCTGCAATCTTCTTTTTTTCTAAATTTGGTTTTTCTAATGATTTCACAGGCTTGAAGCTTCATTTTGCCATCATCTCTGCCCTCATCATAAAAAGAAGCGCTAATAGGCACATTCACGTAAGAAAAATCAAAAAACACCGCATTTTGTTCTTCTTTAAAACTTGCAAAATCGCATGCGCTAAGTTTTTCAAAATCAGACTTTAAACTATCATCTAAAGGACTTTGAGCTAAAACTAAAACTTGTTCATGCCAAATTTTAAACTCTTTTTCATCGATAAAATTAAAAGCTTTTGAAAAAAATTCATAAAAATATTTGCGCGAAAGATCAATATCTTGTATCATTAATTTTCCTTGTTATTTTTATTTGATTATAACAAGGAAAATTTAAAAAAATCAAGTGAGATTTTAAAATTTTGTTTTAGAATCGTAAGTAAATGATGGATTGATTTGTTTTTTATCGCTTAATTCTTTATACCAATAAGAATGTAAAATATAAACTTCCTCTTCTTCTTTATAACCACTAATCATAGAATGGATACTTCCTTTAATAGCAAATACAGCCATATAAATATGAATAGCAAAAAATACCGCACATAAAATACCCAAAATATTATGGATGATAGCTGAAGCTCTTAAAATATCTATATGAGAAATTCCAAAAATAGATTGTAAAGAAGTAGAATTAAAATCAAGGAAAAACATAAACGCACCGGTGATTATCATCAAAAATCCACCAAAAACAGCTATATAATACCAAGATTTTTGACCAAAATTAAACTTGCCAGCAGGCACAGGTTTTTTCTCTTTACTTAAATATCCACCAACCATCATCATCCATCTTAAATCATAACTTGCAGGAAGCATTCTTTTAATCCAACATAAAAGCATAGGAATGATAGAAATGATAAATAAAATAGTAGCAATGCCATGTAAGTTTTTACACATTCTTACAAAAAATCCACCACCAAAATATGATCCAAAAATCATAATAAGACCGGTTGGCACAAGGATAATCCAAGAAATTGCCGCTACAAAATGAAACAATCTTTCAAATACCGAAAAGGCATAAATTTTCTTACCATCATGAGAAAATTTCTTTGGACCTATGACCATATAATGCAATGCAAAAGCTGAAATTACCACTATAAGTATAATCAAAACAGCACTTGCAATATATTCACCTTGTAGTTTAGTCCACAAAGCACCAAAATTTTGATAACTTTCTATATTCATCACTCTTTGCACATCCCAAATTTGAGTATTTTTAACTTCAAAATTTTCTTGAGCAAATAGAAAGTTAAAACAGGCTAAAAGAGCTAGTATAACCCTATGCATAAATTACTCCTAAACATTACACGCTAGCCAAAGCTTAGCGTTGTAGTTTTGTTAATTTTCAGTTTCCATTTTTATTTTAAAAAAAGTTTTATTTAAAAAACATAAATTTGCAAAAAACTACAAAAAAACTCAATTTTTAGTTTCTTTTTGAATAATTTTCATAACCAAATTCTCTTACCATAGATAAATTTTCATTCTTATCTAAGAACATTAAATTTGGAAGTCTTACTCCATTAAAAGTAGTATTTTTAACTATGGAATAATGGATTTGATCTAAAAATACTATTTTTTGCCCTATTTTTAACTCTTGATTAAAAGCATACTCACCCATGATATCCCCTGCTAGACAAGTATTACCACCAAGTAAATAAGCAAATTCATTTTCTTTTAACTCGCTATATTTTTCCCCATCACGGCTTGATAAAATTCTAGCATTTAAAACCTCACTTGTATAAGGCATAATGATAGTATCTGGCATATGAGCTTCGCTTGAAGTATCTAAAATAGCTATTTTTTTCTCATTTTCTACTATATCTATCACACTTGCAACTAAAGTCCCACACTGCCAACCCACAGCCTCACCTGGCTCAAGATACACTTGCACGCCGTATTTATCGCTAAATTTTTTACAAAGATCAATTAGTTTTTGCGTGTCATAACCTTCTTTTGTAATGTGATGGCCTCCACCAAAATTAACCCATTTCATATTTTTAATAAATTTTGAAAATTTAGCCTCAAAAGCATTTAACACAAGCTCTAAAGAATGCGCACTTTCTTCACACAAAGCATGAAAATGAAGCCCACTTATAGCACTCAAATCTTCATTTTCAAAATCAATCGCACGAATTCCTAATCTTGAAAATCTACCACAAGGATTATAAAGTTCTTTTGGAGCCACTGAAAGCTCTGGATTACAGCGCAAACCAAGAGACTTTTTACTTGCTTTGTCTTTAAATTTTTTAAACTGATTAAAAGAATTAAATACTATATGATGTGAAAGATCGATGATTTCATCTATTTCATCATCTTTAAAAGCAGGTGAAAAAGTATGAATTTCTTTATCCATATATTCTTTTGCAAATTTAGCTTCCCAAAGCCCACTGCAAGTACAACCTGATAAATACTCACCCACTATATCCATAGCACCTGAAAAAGCAAAACCCTTTAGAGCAAGTAAAACTTTTGCTCCACTTTGCTCGCTCACTTTAGCCAAAAGTTCACAATTTTTTCTAAGTTTATCTTCTTCTAAAATATAAGCAGGGGTTTGAAAGTCTTTATCTAAATGATTTTTAATTAGCATTATTTATCCTTAATTTTTGATTTAAAACCACTTGTATAACAAATCATATTAAAATTATATCTTGTTTTTATAATTTACAATCATTAATCAAATAATAGTTATAATCAAAATCCAAATCAAAATTAATTTAGGAGTAAAAATTTAATGGATAGAAGGTTATTTTTAAAATTTAATGCTTTAGGTTTAGCAAGTATTAGCAGCGCTTATGCAATGGGGGATCATTCTCATCATAATATGCACTCAAAACATACACAAAAAGACACAAAAGAAATCAATACTTCTTTTATCAAACTAGAAAATCCAAACATTAAATTACTAGATGAAAAAGACTTTCCTAGCGGACAAACATTAGCAAATTTAAAACTTCTAAAAAATATAAGTACAAAGAAAAATTTCTTTAGATCAAGTATAGAAATCAAAGAAAGTCAAATAGAACTTGTTAAAGGTAAAAAAACAAAATGCTTTACTTACAATGGCTCTATACCTGGACCTAAAATAGAAGTTTATGAAGGTGACACTGTAGAAATTTTGGTAAAAAATAGCTTAAAAGAACCAACTACTATCCACTGGCATGGACTTGACATACCACCTGAACAAGATGGTAATCCACATGATCCTATCATGCCTGGTAGAGAAAGAATTTATCGCTTTAAACTTGGAGAAAATTCAGCGGGAACTTACTGGTATCATCCACACCCTCACTACACCACAGCAAAGCAAGTTTATAAAGGTTTAGCAGGGGTATTTGTAGTTAAAGCTAAAAAAGATGCGTTGTCGCATTTACAAGAACAAGATTGGGTGATTAGTGATTTGCGTTTAGATGAGAATGCACAAATTCCTGATAATAATTTATTTGATTGGCTAAATGGTAGAGAAGGAAATTTAGTTCTTATTAATGGACAATTAAAACCAAAAATAACACTTGACAAAGCACAAAGAATTCGTATTTATAATTTTTGTGCGGCAAGATATTTAAATTTACGCATTAAAGGTGCTAAATTTATTTTAGTAGGAACTGATGGAGGGCTTATAGAAAAAGGGGTTGAATTAGATGAGTTATTTTTAAGTCCTGCTTCAAGAGCAGAAGTGTTAATCAAAGCAAGTAAGGGTGATTTTAAACTTGAAAGCATTTATTATGACCGCGATAAAATGCTTGTTAGAGAAGAACCTTACACTCTTATGCTAGCTGATCTTAAAGTAGAAAAAACTATAGAAAACATACCTGAAAAACTACGCGAATTTCCACCTTTAAAAGAAGCTACAAGCTTTAAAGAAGTGATTATGAGTGAAGATCATATGCAAATGCATGGTATTAGTAAAAAAAGCGAAGAAGAAATCAAAAAAAGCCTTGCTTCTATGTTTTTAATCAATGGCAAAACATTTGATATGAATAGAACGGATTTAACCTCAAAATTAAATGAAGTAGAAGAATGGGTGGTAAAAAATTCTTCACATATGGATCATCCTTTTCATATACACGGAACACAATTTGAACTCATTTCTTCTAAATTTAAGGGTAAAATAACAAAAGCAAAATTCAGAGCATTGCAAGATACGATCAATGTAAGACCTAGCGAAGAACTAAGACTAAGAATGAGTCAAAAATTTACCGGTATTAGAATGTTTCACTGCCATATTTTAGAGCATGAAGATCTTGGAATGATGGGAATTTTAGAAATCAAAGAATAAAGGTAAAAAAATGGTAAAAGTTGAATTTCTAGGGCCAATTAACAAAGAAAGTTTAGAACTAAACGTAAGCAATCTTAAAGAATTAAAAGCAATTTTAGGGCAAGATGAAAGCTTAAAAGAATGGCTTGAGCTTTGTGCAGTTGCCTTAAACGATGAAATGGTTTTTAATGATGAAACTACCTTAAAAGATGGGGATAAAATATGCTTATTACCACCGGTTTGTGGAGGATGAGTTATGTTTGAATTACACCAAGGAGCCTTAGAAATTCCTAGCATTTATGCTAGATGGTATGAATATGCTAAAGACAAAAACTGCGGAGCTTTGATCACATTTTGCGGTATAGTCAGAGCTGAAGATGAGATTGAAGCTTTGAGTTTTGATATATATGAGCCTTTATTAAAAACTTGGTTTGAAAAATGGTGCCAAAAACTTGCAAATGAAAATGTAAGCTTGATGTTTGCTCACTCTATCGGCGAGGTTAAGGTGCATGAGAGTTCTTATTTTGCTGGGGTTTTAAGCAAGCAAAGAAAACTAGGACTTAAGCTGATTAATGACTTTGTGGAAGATTTTAAAGCAAGTGCGCCTATATGGAAATATGATATCATTAATGGTGAAAAAATTTATGCCAAAGAACGCTCTTTGAAACTTCAAGGAGCAGGAATTTTAAGCACTAAGGACTAAAATGCTAACTTCTTATAGCCAAAGTTTAGACATACTTCATTCACACATACAAGCATATGAAAAGATAGAAAACATCGCCTTAACACAGTGCTTAGATAGAATTTTAGCCATAGACATCAAAGCCACTGCTAATAACCCTCAATTTCCCACTGCTTCTATGGATGGCTATGCGATCAAATTTAGTGAGCAAGATGAGCCTTTGTCTCTTATAGGCGAAGTACCTGCTGGAATTTTCCCAAGCTTTAAAATACAAAGCAAAGAATGTGTTAAAACCTTTACAGGTTCTTTAATGAGTGAGGGTTGTGATACCTTAGTGCCTGTGGAAAAAGTAGAAGTTAAAAATAACATGGTTTATATAAAAGAAAAAGTTCCACAAGGCTTTGCTGTAAGAAAGGTGGGCGAGAGCTACACCGAAGGTGAAATTTTACTCACCAAAGGCACAAAGCTAGGCTATAGCGAGATAGCACTTTTAGCCGAGCTTGGACACTTTCATATTAGCGTTTTTACTAAACCTATCATAGGCGTGCTAAGCAGCGGAAGTGAGATCAAAGACTTAGGCGAAAGCTTAGAGCACCCTGCACAAATTCGCTCATCAAACCATGTAGCCATAGCTAATATGGCAAAAAAACTTGGTGCTGAAGCTAGAATTTTCCCACTTTTAAAGGATGATATGCAAAAAACTCCAAGTGTTTTAAAACAAGCACTTAATGCGTGTGATATTTTAGTTACCACTGGTGGAGTTTCCATGGGGGATTTTGACTTTTTAAAGCAAGCTGTTAAAGAGTATGAAATCATCATAGATAAAGTCGATGTAAAGCCTGGCAAACACATCAAAATAGCCAAATTTGAAGATAAATTCATCTTTGCTCTACCGGGTTTTCCCTACTCGGCTATGGTAATGTTTAATTTATATGTAAGAGAACTTTTAAATGCTTGGCTTTTACAAGAAAAAGACTATGTATTTAAAGCATTTGCAAATACTGACTATAAGAAAAAAAGTTCACATTTAGAATTTGTAGCTTGTAATGTAGAATTTAAAGATGGAAAAATTTATGCCAATTTAAAAGGTAAAAAACAAGGCTCAAGTGCCATCATCAACAACCTTAACCACAAAGCCGCATTAATGATAGCACATGATGATATAAAAGAAAATGATTTAGTTGATATAATTTTTATGCCTTAAACAAGTGCTTTTTGAATTTTTTCAAAAAGCATTTTTGCTTGTTTTTGATTTTGCTCTAACTCACTTAAAATTTCCTCTACTTCACGCAAAGTTTTTTCTTCTTTTATGTTTGGGTTTTTAGCACTTAAATCATAATTTCTTTCTTCAAGTTCTTTTTTACTTACCAAATAAGAATTAGCCGTGATTTTTCTTTCTTTATAACATTTTAAAAATTCTTGCAAATGCGTGTATTCTAAAGGTTTGTTTTTAGTCAATTTAAAAGGTGGCACAAGCTCATAGTAATATACACTTTCATCATTTTCACCACAAATACTTCTTTGTCCTTTAGAGAAAAAAAGCACATTAGTTTTTACCGCACTATAAGGCAAAAATACCCCACTTGGCAAGCTTAAAACACATTCAAGATTAAAATTTTCTAGCAAGTCTTTTTTTACACTCACAAAGGCATTTGAATTTTGAAAAAGCACTCCTTCAGGCACTACTATGGCACATCTTCCATTGTTTTTCAAAGACTTTAAAATATGCTGTAAGAACAAAAGCTCGGTGGCATTTGATTTTACAGGAAAGTTATTTTGAATTTGATCTTTTTCTTTACCACCAAAAGGAGGATTTGCTAAAATCACTTCGTATTTTTCATTTTCAGTTATGTCTGTGATTTTTTTATTTAGAGTATTGGTTTTGATGATATTTGGGGACTTAACCTCATGTAAGATCATATTCATCACACCCATTGCATAACTTAGCGGAGTTTTTTCTTTACCAAACAAGGCATCATTTTGCAAAAATTCAAGTTCTTCCACACTCAAATTTGCTTTTTTCTTTTTTGCCCTATCTTCATAAAGAATATGCAAAAAACTCTCTACTAAAAACCCACAACTCCCACACGCAGGATCATAAATTCTCTCTTTTGCTTTAGGGTCTAGCACCTCCACCATAGCTCTAACCAAAGGTCTTGGGGTATAAAACTCCCCGCTATTTCCCCCATCGCTTCCCATGTCTTTTAAAAGCTTTTCATAAACCTCACCTAAAGCAAATACATCACTTTCTTTGCTAAAACTTAGCTCATCGACTAAATTTATAACTTCTCTTAAAGTATGGCCATTAGCTATGCGGTTGTCTATAAATTCAAAAATTCCGCCTATCTTATACTCTATGCTTTTGAAATTTTCATTATCTTTAAAACTTTTTAGGTATGGAAAAAGCTCATCATTCACAAAGCTTAGCAAATCGCTTCCACTTAAAGCATTTTTTACATCAAGCTTTCCTTCGCTTGTTTTAGGTGCTGCCCAAGCTCTCCAACTGAATTTTTCTTGCAAAATAGCCTTATAAGGCTTTTCATCTAACTCAGCTTCTAGCTTTAACTCTTCTTCATAATCATCTAAAAATTTCAAAAAAAGCACCCAGCTAATCTGCTCACTATAATGCATAGCACCACTTATGCCATCATCTCTTCTTAGAATATCTGTGATTTTATCGATTTTACCTTGCATTTAAAAAATTCCCTTTCTAAAAAGTCTTAAAAGTTCTATATTAATATAATAATTATTTCTACCCATTTTAATGCACTCTAGCACCCCTAAATTTTCACAAATTTTAAGGTATTTTGAGGCACTTTGCCTAGAAATATCTAATTTATTTATCAAAAAGTCTATCTTTGTATAAGGATGAGAAAACAAAAGCTCCACAAAGTCTTTGCTGTAAAAATTCGTTTTATTTTGCAAAATTTCACCTACATTAGACATCATTTTTTCTATTATAGTAATGGTTTTTATCGTTTTTATAGCAGTTTGCTCTACACCTTTGAGTATATATTCTATCCATTCTAAAATTGCACCTTCATCGCGTACTTTTTGTAAAAGATTATAATACTCTTCTTTGTTATTTACTATATAAGCACTTAAATACAAGATAGGCAAATCAAGCAAGCCTTTATAAACCAAATAAAGTATATTGATAATCCTGCCTGTTCTACCATTACCATCGTAAAATGGATGAATGCTTTCAAACTGATAATGAATGATTGCCATTTTTACCAAAAAATCAAGTTCATCTAAAGTATCATCGTTGATGTATCGCTCCAAATTTCCCATAAGCTCTTGTATGTCACTAGGATTTTGCGGGGGCGTGTGTTTGATTTCTCCTGTGGTAGGATTTATAAGTGTAGTTCCGCTTTGTTTTCTAAAACCTGCATTATTTCTTTCTAGTCTTTTTTGAATTTCTAAAATATGTGCATTTCTTAATAATTGCTCTTTTTTTAAAAGCTCATATCCTTTTTTTAAAGCATTTTCATAGTCTTTCACTTCTTTTGCCGCTCTTGTAAGTTTACTTTCATCGATTTGAGATAAAAAAAGTTCATCGTGAGTGGTAATAATATTTTCTATCTCGCTAGAATCTTTAGCTTCTTGCAAGATCAAAGCATTGATTAATATATTTGGATTAGGCATGCTTTTGCTAAGTCCATTTAACTCCGCTAATTTTCTCGAAGCCCTAATGATGAGACCATAAATATTTGCATTTAATTCTATATCTAAAGGAAGTTTTGGTGGTATAAATTCTTTCATAATTTTTCCATATATTAAAATTTTTTAAAATTTTTAACATTATAAAAAAATATGTTAAAAAAATCAAAAATTTTTAACATATCTAGCCCATATGTTAAAATTTGATAAAAATTTTAACATTTATAATCTTCCTTGAAAAGCTTTATCTAGCAAGGACTTTTTAAGCTCTTGTAGATTTTTTATCTGCATTTGATAGTTTTGCTTTAAATTTTTTACATGAGAAGAAAGCTCATCTAAATGCGAAGCGATTTGCTCTTGCTCTTGTAAAGGTGGTAAGGGAATTTGTAAATTTTTTATATAAGTCTGACTTATATTAGGTTGGGCTCCACCAAAAGAATCTTTAATAATTTTATCTCTTATGAAAAATAGAAAATAAAAAAGAAATTTTTCAAAAAATTTAATATTTTTATTATTTTTATGTAAAAATGCACAAATTGCTTGATTTGTAGCTGAATACAAATCTAAAATACCTAATTTTCCAGCTGTAGCTCCATACATAGCGATTAGCAATGTTCCTTTCGGAAATATCTTAGCCGATGAATTTTCAATAGCTTCTTGAGTTATATTTTCTTCTATAAAACCAATGTATCCATCGTTTAATTCTCCACTTTTCAACCATTTAATTGTTCCATTTTCCCAATATTCTTTTTTATTTCTTGATGGAGTTCCGCCGCTACTAGTAACAGCAATCTCACTCAAACTTTTCCATTCCCAACCTTGTGGGAGTTTGTAGTTTTCCTTAGCATTATCCTTTAAAGGGTTAAAAGCTTTTTGCAAGGCACTTTGCATTAACTCATCTAAATTTAGCAAATCTTGCTCTAAAATTTTTATACTCTCATCTATCTTTGCAAAACCCTCATCTAAAATCCCCACTATCCTTTCTTGCTCTTTGAGTGGTGGAATAATGAAAGTATTTTGTTTAAGCACGCTAAAATGCCTTCGATATCCTAATAATGGAATATCTTTGTATAATAGTTGAAAAAATAAAAATTTTGTATTAAATCTTTCTATGTCTTTATTTAATAATATTTTTACCCCATCTGCACCAACAATAAAATCAAAATCTATAAATTTTAAAACCCTGGTGTGATCGCCAAAAATTATGCATGAGTTATTGCAATTATTTATTTTAAATATTTTTTCATAATTATTTGAATATCCAATAATAAATTTTTTAGATTGATCTATTATGGGTATGCAACCTTTGTCTAAATAATCCTTAGTATTTAATTGATAATTTTTAGAGCTTGGGCTGTAAAAAATATTATCGAAATTAAATTTCTCCCAACCTTGTGGTAAATTTGTCATTTTATTATCCCAAACCTTCATAAAAATAATTTAATATATAATCTTCAAAATTATCGTAAAGATTTTTTTCTTTTAATATATTGATTATATCATCAGCTGTATGTTCTTTAAATTTGTTTAACGCTTGCTCTATTGTTAAATCATTATTTTCAAAATCAATAAATCCACATTGATGAAGTTTTTTAGAAATGATTCTAGGTAGTCCAAATTCTTCAAGAGTATATACCACTGATGGTAAAAAAGCATTTGAAAGTTTTGTAACAAAACTTGAAATATCTATCTCTTTTTCAGGATAGAGTATTTTTTGTAAAGTGTTAATATCGGAAAATAGTGATGCAATTTTAAAAGCTACATGATTCTCAAATTTAAAAAAATCATCCAAATCAATTCCCATATCTTTAATAAGTTTTGGTAGTGGTTTAGTCCAATTTTGTGATAATTTTTTTACCAATTCAACATTATTTATATTACTAGTATTATTAATATTATTGCAATGAAATTCTCTTATAAGTGCAATTTTAGATAAGATATACCATTTATCAGGTTCATCATTAAATAAATATGTAAAAATTTCACTATTAAAATCTTCACTTTGCAATATTTGAATTATTTTTATAATAACTTCTAAATCATTTTTTAACAATGTTTCTTTTTTAAGCAAATTGAATTTATCTCTTCCTATTAATTTTATTATTTCTAGTTGATTATTTTTAACTTCTGCTTGTATATTATCGGGAATTTCATTATTTATCTCATCATTAATAGATAAAGATTCTGATTTGATTTCTACATCTAATATCTTTTCTTGATTATCATCTTCGTTTGGAGATTCAAATAAATATACTTCACCTATAAAATATTTAAACATTCTTCCGCTTCTACCTATAATGTTTTTATAAGTAAAATGATTTATATTTTTTGTTCCATTTTTTTTGTCCCATAGAATAAGATTTTTTGCTGGAATATTAACCCCTTCTATTAAAGAAGATGTAGAAACAATGGTTTTTAGTAAATCTTTTCCTTCAAATAATCTTACTTGCAATTGCGATAGACATCTATGGAGTCTTCCATGATGTATTCCCACGCCAATTTTTAATGTATCATTAAGGTAGTGTTCTCCGTAATATTTTGATAACCATTTTGCAAAATTTTCCAATAAAGCATTTGAATTTTCTATGATGGTATTTTCCACCAAGATTTCACAAACTTTTTTTATATTGCTTTGACTTTGGGTATAAACTAGAGTTTTTTCATCTTTTTTTACTATTTCTAGAATTTTTTCTTCTTTTTTAAAATCCTCATCCTTATAGCATTTATTAATATGAATAAAAACAGTATTGAAGTCAAGGCATTCAAATTCCATTCCTTTGCAAAGAATACTATTTTCATTTTTTATCTTATCTATATTTGGACAAATATAATATCTTTGATTAGAAATATTTGTGTATTTCAAAATAGCATTTTGCAGTGGAGCAAATCTTTCATTTTCATAATCCTTTGATATTTTATAAAACTCATCAACAATAAAAAAATCAAGCTTGATATTTTCTTTATTAATAAATGAAAAATATTCAACTGCTCTTTCTGGAGAAAAAATAAAGATATTGTTATTTTCTAAATTGGTTTGTTGAGTGGTTGTGGTTATATTATAATTATAAAATTTCTTTATAAGTCTTCTTCTAGCTTCATCCAATAAAGAAATTGTAGGGACAATGATTAATATATTTTTTGGTTTTTTCATAGCTATTAGAGCATCAATAATAAAGCTTTTGCCAAAACTTGTTGGAGCAGAAAGAATAAGACTTTCATTACTTAAAAGTCTTTTTAAAACTCTTGATTGTTCTCTATGCAAAACTTTTGGTTCGTCTTCTCCGATATTTGCTTTAAAACATTCTAGCAAAAATCTATCTGCTAAAATTGAAGTATCTTGATTCATATAAGGATATAATCCAAATTGTCTGATTAGATGATTTAATATAGGCGGATATAAAGCTTTATCTTGAATTTTATCAAGCAAATAAAAAAGCTTTTCTTTAGCTTCTGCTTCTTTGTTGTTATCATTTAGATTTTCATATATCTTTACACATTCGTCAAAAATTTGTTCGTTAGTCAGCATTTCTATAACTCTTAAAAATTTCATTTATTTTGCTAATAATTTCTCTTTTATTTGGGATAGGAAAAAAAATTATATGAAATTTTATTCTATCAATATATGCAATTTTATCCGAAAATTTTTTAATTTCTTGTGATATTTTATCCCCCTTTTTCTTATGAAAATTTTTTATCGTTGCTTTATAATCGTTGGTAATTTCTTCAATGCTTTTTGTATAATCACAATCATAAATAATAGATATTGGCACATGTAAAATGCCTTTTAATCTATCAAGATTAATATTCCCATTAATAATTTGCTTGAAATTTGTCAATGTGCTTGTTTGAATGTTATGATGTTTTGCTAAATTATCTAATTCATTTGAATTTGCAATTATTCTAGCTTCATCAAGAATAGTTTCGTCATTTAGATTATCTTTTAGAGATTTTATAGCTTTTCTTATAGCTTCATTTAAGTTTTTATATAGTTTTGATTCGCCTAACCACAAATGGTATTCTTGGTTTTCTATAGTTAGATGAACGCTATCAAATCCGAATGCTTCCATATTGCGATTTTGTTTATGAAAAATCTTAGGTACAATAGGTAGAGCATTATAATATTCCCTCATGATACCATGAAGAAAAATTTCTCCTATCTCTCCGCTTTTGTTATTTATTCTTAGTTTTGAGATAGCTTTATCTAAAATTTCGCCTTCATTGCCTGCTAAACTTTGCCTTTCTTGTTCTGTTAGAGCACATTCTTTTAAATTAGTAATAATAAAATTTTTAAAATTTTTCATTTTCCACTTTTTGCTTTCAAATTGATTTGAAATAGATAGTAAAAAATGATGATATTGACAACATAGTGTTTCATTTAAAATTATTGTAAAGTTATTATTATCTTTATTTTTCACATAAGTGTTTATTGCTGTTGTATTTTCTATTTCTTTATCCTGCATAAATCTCCCTTTGTAAATCATCAATGCATTGTTTTAAATTCTCCATACCTTCAAATTCACTCACTAGCTCTTTTACGCTACCTAAAGAGCTAAGATCTATAAGTGTTTTTAACCCACTATCAAAGTCTTTTATACCATACT
The DNA here is from genome assembly GCF_025771295.1 of Campylobacter sp. RKI_CA19_01121. Classification (NCBI taxonomy): domain Bacteria; kingdom Pseudomonadati; phylum Campylobacterota; class Epsilonproteobacteria; order Campylobacterales; family Campylobacteraceae; genus Campylobacter; species Campylobacter sp. RKI_CA19_01121. The sequence continues at coordinate 42,231 of NZ_JAKMQA010000002.1, read as the reverse complement.
CTTGATACCTATCTAGTAAAAACTCGACAAGCTTTAAGGCTTTTTCTTTTTGGAAGCGTTTTAAAAATGTACTATTTTTTACATTTAGCACGCGTTCATGGCGTGTTTTTATCTCGCTGTTAAAGCTTAAGTGTGCTAGCACATCATACACATCGCAGTCTTTTTGCTCAAAAATCACTGTCAATTCTTCCAAAACCTGCTCGCTTATGCGGTCTTTTTCAAGTTTTTGTAAAAATTCTTTCCTGCTTGCTTGGTTACTCCAAATCTCGCGTAACCTTGTCTCATCGTTATAAAATTCTGCTAGCTTTCCTACTAAAAATTCCAAAAATTCTTTTGTGCTAAGTGGCTTGTCGCTATCTCCTATGTAGCTTGTCGCTATATCAAGCACTTTTAGTTTGGTGCCTTTTAAATGCACGGTGACTTCTTTTTGCTTGGTTGTTTCTTTAGGGTTGCTTTGCTCTCTTTTGTTTTGTATAGTTTTTACTTCGGTTTTTTCTTCATCTTCGATCTGCTCGCCATCCCATTTAGGATCATAAAAAAGTCTTGTTACTCCGGTAAAATCTAGTATAGTAAAAAAGTCTTTTCCCTCATATACCCTAGTGCCTCTTCCGATGATTTGCTTAAATTCTATGATAGAACCTATATTTGCCAAAAGCACTATGTTGCGGACATTTCTAGCATCTACTCCTGTGGTTAGCATTTTAGAACTAGTGAGTATCACAGGGTAGCTTTTGTCATTATCTTGAAACTGCTTTAAGTACTCAAGCCCTATTTTACCCTCATCACTTGTAACCCTCACACAGTAGTCATCTCTTTTTACACTTTTAAATTTATCAATGGCTCTTTTTACTTCACTTGCATGGGCTTGGTTAGCACAAAAGATGATGGTTTTGTCCATAGGGTTGATGAGCTTTAAAATTTCTTTAGCTAGAAAATCGTTGTATTGAGGCAAGTGAATATTTCTTTCAAATTCATTGATCTTATAAAAGCCTTTTTCTAACTCACCTTCTATGATATCATCAGGGTTATACACATAGCCTTCACTAAGCGTAGTCGTAACACGCTTAACTTTATAAGGGGTTAAAAAGCCATCTTCTATGCCATCTTTAAGACTATACTCATATATACTCTCACCAAAATACCTATAAGTATCTACATTATCACTTTTTTTAGGCGTAGCAGTAAGCCCTAAATGCGTAGCTGATGAAAAATACTCTAGCACCCCTGCCCAGCTACCTTCTTCATTCGCTCCACCTCTGTGACATTCATCGATGATGATAAGATCAAAAAAGTCTTTGGGGTATTGTAAGTAGAATTTGCTTTCTTGTTCTTCATTAACATTTTCTTGTTCTTTTGAATTTGAAGCTAGACTTTGATAAATTCCAAAAAACACATTTGCACTTGTAGGCACTCTGCCATTATTTTTTCTCAACTCTTGCGCACTCACTGCCACGCAATCGCCCTCTATAGGATTAAACTCTCCTAAAGCTTGATCTCTTAAACTCACTCTATCACATAAAAATAATATCTTAGGTTTTTTGTCTTGATTTGTTTTATTCCACCTAGCTTCAAGCAAACGATAACACAAAGCAAAAGCTATGGTGGTTTTACCTGTACCTGTAGCAAGAGTGAGTAAAATTCTATTTTTACCATTGATCAAAGCTTCTATGACTTTATCAACTGCAATCTTTTGATAATATCTTAATTCTTTTTGAGGTATGTATAATTCTCGCTGTGATAAAAGCTTGTATTGCCATTCTTTTAAATTTCCATAAATCCTAGCAAAAAGCTCATTTGGAGTTGGAAATTTTTCTATATACTCACCGCTTGAAGTTTTTAGGTTATATTCATAAATTTTATCACCATTAGTGCTGTATACAAATGCTACGTTTAAAATTTTGGCATATTCTATGCCTTGAGATAAGCCATCTAAAGGATCTTTGCTTTGTTTTTTAGCTTCTATGATAGCAAGATTATTGTTTTGAAATTTCAGCAAATAATCTGCAAATTTTCTTTCGCCTCTTTTATTTCCTATAAGCTTACGCCCATCAGTAAAATAATAATTTCTTATGATATTTTCTTCACTCCAAGAGCTAGCGTGAAGTTTTACATCTATGAGTTTAACTCTAGTATCATCTTCTGAAAAATGCTTAAGTTCCATGGCTTCCTTATGGGTAAAAAATTTAAATAATTATACCATAAAAATCAAACCAAAACCCACAAACGCACCTTGAGTATAGTATCTTACTTTATTTTCCCTATTGCAATAAAAACCTAGCTTTAATATAATTTCAAAAACCACAAAGGAGAGAAAATGGACTCAAAAATCTTTTTAGAAAATGGTCGTGTTAAAAGCAAAGGTTATGCTATGCTTAGCAAGGATTCTAAATTCACCCCTTTTGAATTTACACGCCATAAAGTAGGTAAAAACGATATCTTAATCGCTATCAAATACGCAGGAATTTGCCATAGTGACATTCACACCGCAAGAAGCGAATGGGGCGAGGCAACCTACCCTTGCGTACCTGGCCATGAAATAGCAGGAGAAGTTATAGCGGTGGGTGAAAATGTGAGTAAATTTAAAGTAGGTGATTATGCTGGGGTTGGGTGCATGGTAAACTCATGCGGAGAGTGCGAAGCATGCAAAAAATCTCAAGAGCAATTTTGTGAAAATGGTAAAACCATCTACACTTATAACTGCAAAGATGTATTTCATGATAATGAAAACACCTATGGAGGCTACTCAAACAACATCGTAGTAAGTGAAAAATTTGCTATCAATGTGCCAAAAAATGCACCACTTGACAAAGTAGCGCCTTTACTTTGTGCGGGTATTACTACCTATTCACCGCTTAAATTTTCAAACATCAAAGAAGGCTCAAGCATAGCCGTAGCAGGATTTGGTGGACTTGGTATGATGGCAGTAAAATATGCTGTAAAAATGGGAGCAAAAGTAAGTGTTTTTGCAAGAAATGAAAAGAAAAAATCAGAAGCTCTAGCTATGGGTGTGAGTAATTTTTATACTAGTACAGACAAAAGCGTAGTAAAAGAAAGATTTGACCTCATCATCTCTACCATACCAACCCCTTATGATCCGCTAGCTTATATGGATTTGTTAAAATTTGGTGGTGAGATGGCTATAGTAGGATTACCTCCGCATGAAGTAAGTCCTAGCATTAACATCATTCATTTTGTATTTAAAGCAGGTAAAAAAGTATATGGCTCGCTTATTGGAGGCATTAAAGAAACTCAAGAAATGCTTGATTTTTCTTTAGAACATGGAATTTATCCTGAAATTGAACTCATCAAACCAAGCGAGATTGACAAAGCTTATGAAAACCTCACTTCAGGAAAAGCCAAATTCCGCTATGTAATCGATATGAGTGCAGAAAATTAATACTCATCAAAAATCACATCGCTAGTATCAAAACCTCTTTGCTTGGCTATTTCAAGCAAAGAGTTTATTTGCTCTTTTGCTAAAATCTCTCTTGATAAAATCCAAAGATATTTTTTATCAGGACTACCTACGATAGAAACTTGATAATTTGTATCAATGTAAATAATCTCATAATTTGGCTTGTTAAAAACATTCATAAAAATACTAAATTTAACCGCTAAAGCTCTTGGTGATTTTACCCTGGCTTTGCCATTTGCTTGAGAGATTTCTCCATTTTCTTTAGTGCATATATTTTTGACTTTAATTATAGGCGTAGAGCCTTCATACTCTAGCTCATATTCTGCTTTAGCACTTTTGCAAGTTTTTTGAAAAAAGGCAGGTTTTCTAGCCATTTCTAACCATGTACCCATGTATTTTTCTAAATTTATACCATCTAATAATTCTATCATTTTTCTTCCTTTTGATTTGCCTCGCCCCAATCACACATTGCTTGTAAAATAGGGATCAAGCTTTGTCCTTTTTTAGCAAGGCTGTATTCTACTTTTGGAGGGATTTGTGGATATTCTTTACGCGTGATTAAATCATCATTTTCAAGCTCTCTTAAAGTATGCGTTAAGGTCTTAAAAGAAATATTGCCAAGATATCTTTTAAGTTCATTATATCTTACAACTTCATAACGAAACAAACAATACAAAACGCTCATCTTATACTTTCCCGAAATCAAAGACAAGGTATAGTTAAACCCACATTCTGTAAAATCGCACTTTTCTTCCATATACTTTCCTTTAATATAGTATTATGCTTTTTTATATTATAATCCAAAATCATTTTTTATCAAAATGAATACACATTAAAAAGGATTTCGATGGATTTCATCACAAATCTTATCATTGCTGCTATTGTTGGTGGTGCATGCGGGGCTGCGCTTCATTTATGGAAAAAGAAAAAAGAAAAAAATAGTAGCGAAAAATAATACGTGAAGCAAAATGCTTCACGTATATCTATACTAATTGTCTATCATTTTTATGATATTTTAAAATACCCTCTGCACAACGATAAGCCAAAGCTCCAACTGTATCAGTAGGATTATATCCGCTATTGTGCTGAAAATTTCCCGCACCCACAACAAAAAGATTATCCATATCCCAATGTTGCAAATAAGTATTAACAACACTTGTTTGAGGATCAGCACCCATAGTAGTTCCACCCGTATTATGTGTAGATTGATAAGGCACTATACTATAATCTTTCAAGTATGCTCCTTTTTTAATCGATCTCACTCCTTGCATTTTTTTAGCTACTTCAGCTGTTTTATCTGTTATAAATTTATGCAAAGCACGATCTTGATCTGTAAAATTATAAGTAAGTCTTACAAGTGGCATTCCAAAAGCATCTTTATAGGTTGGATCCAAACTCAAATAATTGCTTTTGTGTGGTAAAGATGCGCCTTGTCCTCCTACTGTAATAGCTCTTGTAAAATTATAATTTAAAGCTTTTTTAAATTCAGCTCCCCAACTTGGAGTTCCTTTTGGCAGCGGAGCTGATTGGATAGGGCGATTTCCAAGTTGCACACTATAAATCATAGCTCCGTGCAAAAACTTCTCTTTCGAGTGGTCAAAATTATCCCCATTATAATCATCGCAAGTTGTACCTAAAGCACCTGAACCCATATATGTATTAAATTGCTCATCAAAAAACGCTGTTGTTCCCATATTGATTTGATAACAATAGTTTTTACCTAAAGTTCCTTTGCCTGTATTTGGATCATATTGCTCACCTATATCACTTACCATTAAAAGCTTAGCATTGTTAAACATATAGCTTGTAAGCACCACAATATCTGCTGGCTGAATATACTCTTTCATAGTCCTTGTATCTACAAACCTAACTCCCGTAGCTTTACCATCTTTTTTTAGTATTTCTACGACATTGCTATGAGTTCTTATAGTATATTTTCCTGTGCTCATAGCTTTAGGTATGACAGTATTAATAGGACTAGCCTTAGCACCATACTCACAACCAAAACGCTCACAATAAGCACAATATTGACATGGGGCTAGTTCTTGACCATCTGGATTAGTATAACCGCCTTTTGAATTAGCCGCAGGTAATCTAAATGGGTGCAATTTCATTTCTCTTGCAGCTTTTTCGAAGCGTTTAAGCATTTTAGTATTTTCTAAAGGTTCTTGCGGATAAGGACTTGATCTAAACAAACCCATTTTTTCAGCAAGTGGGTTTTCTTCTCCACAAATTCCACAGGTTTTTTCAAACTTATCATAATAAGGTTCCATATCTTTATAGGTTAAACCCCAATCTTGCAAAGTATAATCATCGCCTAATTTATTACCATATCTTTCAAAACTTTTTGTTTTAATCTCAAAATCATAAGGTAAAAATCTAAAGGTCCAACCATTCCAATGCACCCCTGCACCACCAACATTACTTCCAAGTAAAAAAGATCCCATTTTTCTATATGGTAAAGCCAAACCATTAACATTATGGCGAAAAGTTACTGTATCTTTTGAGCAATCTTGCATTAAACCATAGTTAATACCATATCTCCACTCATCGTGAATCATTGCAAAATTTTCCGTAGTTTGCATCATACCACGCTCTAAGCTCAAGACAGTCAAGCCAGCCTTGGTAAGCTCTGCTGCAACTATACCACCTGTCCAGCCAGCTCCTACTGTTACCACATCTACTTTTTTTAATACTTCTGCCATAATTTATCCTTCCATGTCAGCTAAGCTCATAGGCTCTATGTCAAAAAACTCATCACTTGTGATCTTGTCAATATAACTCATTTGAGCACCAGGATATTGCATCATTCTCCAACCATTTTTATTATCATTACCACCATAAATTGGATCAGATAAAACTCCAGCTATTGTCATATCTCTTAAAAGAGTAAAAAATTCAGAAGATTTAAATCCTATGAAATCGATTTTATTTTTTTCTAAATCAACTAAAATTTTATCTTGCTCAACCCCTTTTAAAGATGAAAAAGTTTTTTTATAACGCTTTTGAGATATTATTTCCAAAGCTTTAACACCCTCTAAAAAAATCTCATTACGCTTCATTGGGGTTTGATAACCTTGCTCAGCAATTCCTTCTATAAATGGCCCTTGTAGGTATTCTCTATCATTATAACCATAAGCTGAGGCTAATTGATTATCAATAAAATAAGGCACGCCTAAGCCTATAGCACCATCACCTTGCTCATCTTTTGGATAAATTCTCTCACATGCTGCACTTAGATTATCAAAATCAGTCTGCACTTGAAAAAACATTTTTCCTCTTATTTTATTTGAACCTCCTTGTGTTTTCTTGTGCGCATGAGTTAATTCTGCAGCATGCAATATAGCTCCACCACTCATAGCGCTAGCAGCAACCACACCACCACCCAAAAGACTTAATTTAAAAAAATTTCTACGATCGATGACATTATCTTGCATATTTTCCTCCTTTTTGTTGACAATATCAACTTATATTCATTCTATTCCTTGCTTTTTTAATATAGTCTTAAATAAAAAAAATAATACAATTTTTGTATTATTTTTAAAAAATCAATCATAAAAAGTAACATATTTGTTTTACACTTTCTTATAGTATAGTATCTTACATAAATTTCAGTATTGAAATAAAATTATAGTTAAATTATAATTTCAAAAAACGCAAAAGGATAAATATGCAAAAAGTATTATTATTAAACGGTGCAAAAGACTTTGGACACTCTAAAGGAAGATTAAACACAAGCTTGCATGAGCTTGCACTTAAGACTTTACAAGAACTTGGTTTACAAACCCAACAAACACACATAGATCAAGGCTATGATATAAACGATGAGATGGAAAAAATTCTAAATGCGGATGTTTTGATTTGGCAAATGCCTGGTTGGTGGATGGGTGAGCCTTGGATAGTGAAAAAATACATTGACGATGTTTTCACAGCAGGACATGGAGTGTTTTATAAAAACGATGGTAGAAGCAGAGATGATGCAAGTAAAAAATACGGAAGTGGCGGGCTTTTAAAAAATAAAAAATATATGCTTTCGCTAACTTGGAATGCTCCAATACAAGCCTTTAATGATGAGAATGAATTCTTTAATGGAGCTGGGGTTGATGGAGTGTATTTACACTTTCGCAAAGCACATGAGTTTTTAGGAATGAGTGCTTTGCCTACTTTCATAGCAAATGATGTAATCAAAAATCCTCAAGTGCAAGAGTATTTCAGAAATTATAAAGCACACTTAGAAAAAATTTTTAAAGCTTAGAAATTTGGGATTTGATGCTAGAAATCATTGATTTTTTAGCTTCAAATTCACTTTTTAAATTCAAAATAATCTGTCTTTTAGCTTCAATAAAATCAACAAAGCTTTGCATATAATTTTTATAAATTTTTAAAACTACAGGCTTATTTAAAAGCAAATCTTCAAATTCATATACATTAAGCTCGGTTAATACTCTTTGGTGCACTTCACTTGCTTTTGGATGATACAAGCTAAACTCGGTGCTATCAAGCTCGTAAAATTCTTTACTCGCATTCATTTTAGTGCTAAAAAATCCCAAAGTAAGTTTAGTAGCACTTTCATAATTTGCCAAAGCTTTTAGATTAAGTTTTTCTAAAAATAGATCAAGCTCAAGTTGGCTTTTAAATAATAATTGCTTAAAATCTTTTAAAAAAAGCTCCTCGCTAGCACTAGCAAAGCTTCTAAAACTAGCAAATTCTTTTTCACTTTCTAAGGCATTTTCTTTTTGTAAATTTGAAAATTGAGCCTTAAAAAGCAAAATTTGTTCTTCTAAATGAGTAAAAAATAAGGAAAAATCATCTTTGATTTGATTAAATTCTAAAGCGATTTCGTTTTTTAATCTTTTAAATTCCTTATTCATTGCTTCAGAGTTATAAAACATAGCCAAAAACGCATCATCGCTTGAAAGATACGGCGCTTTATAAGCAACTTTTTCATAAAGATTTTTCTTAAATAAGCCCTTGGCTTCCCTGTAATAACTACTATCTTTTTCTTTAATAAATTTTAAAATTTCTTGGGCGATTTTTTCTCCAACAAGTTTTAATTTATCTAAACAATTATGATTTAAAATTTTGATTTTTTGCTCTAGTTTGCTTACTTTGAAAGTTTGCAAAATAGCATTAAATTTAAGCTCTAATTGCTCTAGTACATTTTGAAACAAACCATATTGATTTGACAAAAGCTCGCATAGATTACTAAGTTTTTCTTTAATAAAATCTTTTTTAATACGCTCATAATCAAGTTCTTTTAAATACTCATAAAGTAAAGGTAAATTTGACTTTTGCAAATCAAATTTTGCTTCTTTGCATGAAATTGCGATGATTTTTTCAAAATACTTATCAAAAACTAAATGTGCATAATTTAAAACATTTTCTAGCTCATCTTGACTTAACTTATCTTTTTGATTAAGCACACAAATCCCACCACGCTCTAAAAGCTTAGTATTTGCTTTTATAGCATCTTCTTCACTTTTTTTACCTGCATTATCAATCAAACTAAGCCAAATAGCACTATGCATAAAAGAAAGTTCTTTAAAAGTAGTTAGCGTATCAGTGGTATTTGCGTTTAGACCCGGGGTATCTATAAGCGTGATATTCTTTAAAAGCTCAATAGGTGCAAAAAGATGCAAACTTTTGGTTTCTTTTAGCTCATTTCTTTGATCGCTAAATTTAGAAAGCTCATCTATATCAACAATCTCATCACTACCATCTTCATATTCAACTCTTAAAAAATACTCCTTAGCATAGCGTAAAAAAGTGGGCTTAAAAGTCACCGGCACCACGCCTGTTGGCAGGCATTCTTTTTGTAAAATCAAATTTAAAAGCGTGGATTTACCGCTGGAAAATTGCCCTATAATGGCCACATTAATGGCTCTTTTATAGCTAGCTATGATCATCTCAAGATCTTTTAAAAAGACATCATTTAAATGCAAACTCGGTTCTAAAAATGCATTTTTTATTGCTAAAATCTTTCCTTCAAAACTATCATCAAAACTTTTACAATAAGCATTTTCATAAGCTTTTAAAAAATCATTAATCAAATCATTTTGCATTTAAAAGCTCCGTTTTTAAAGTCTTTAAACTTTGTAATTTTGTATTGTTTTTTTCTAAAAGCTCTTTGGAGTTTTGTTCATTTTGCTCTATTTGTAAAATCAAGTCTTTTAAGTCTTTGATTTGTTCTTCTTGTTCTTTTTCGTATAAATTTAAACTAAGCTCTAAATTAGTAAAAAATTCTTGATTATTTTTTAAATCTAAGGCAATTTTTTCTATATTAAATGTTTGTAATTTTTCTAAAATTTGATTTTCTAAAGAGCTTTCTAGTTTATAAATATCTTGAGTTGATTCTAAATTTTTTAAAAGCTCCGCTTTTAATGTCATAAAAAGATCATTAGTGAAAATGCTTTCTATTTTTGTTTCAACCTTACTTTTAAAATCATCACAATTTTGCTCTAAAATAGCTTTTAAAAAATCATATTTCACACTTAGAGTGTTTTTAAACTCATTGACCTTATACTCACTTTGCTGTTTTAACTCTCTTAAAAGATCAAAAATTCCATCTTTTAAAGTCGTATCAATGATAGTGTTTAATCTTTGAGTGTTGTTTTTGATTTTATTATTTTGATTATATTTTAGCTCATCTATAAGTTTTTCTTTTAATTTCTTAGCTAGCAAATGCAAAAGCGTTAAAATTTCTTGAGTATTTTCATCTTTTGTGCTAAAAATAGCACTTAGCTCTGCTTTTACTTGCATTAATTTTTCTTTTTTTGCTTTAAAATCATTGATAATAGTTTGATTTTGTTTATCAAACTCAAAGCTTTCATAATTTAGCATTTTATTAGAAAATTTAATTTTTTCTTCTATTTTTTCTAAATGCAATAATAATTCTTTTTTATAAGCACTTAGAGCGATTTTGTTTTTATCATATAAGCTTTTAGCTATAAGTTCTTCTAGTGTTAAAATATTACTTTGTTCTAAATTTCCACCTTTTTTTTGATAAAAATCATTAGCTAGTTTTGAAGAAATACACACAAAATCTACATTATCTAATAATTCTTGGCTAAGCTGCTTTTGTGCTAAATTTTCTTTGAGCTTATTTTTAGTATAGTTAATTACTTCTTGCAAGTCTTTTTGACTAAGCAAGTCAGCCTTGGTAAGCACAATCAAAAGCTTACTTACCCTTGAAGTTACCAAACATTCTATAATAAAATCACAATCTTTTTGGCTAAGACTTTGAGAAGCATTCATAAGGTGGATTAAAAAGTCAGCCTTGCTTATATACGCTTTTGTTAAAAGCTCTCTTTGGATGATCACATCATCAAGTCCTGGAGTATCAACTATGCAAACATTATCTTTTAAAAAATCAAGCGATGAAAAAAGCTCTATTTTTTTAATAAGTGCTGAGATTTTGTTTTTTGCACTAGTGTAATTTTTTAATTCTTCAATTTTTATTTCTATATTTTTATTTTCTTTTTTGATATATTCATTTAGATTAAAATTTTGTTCTAATTGTTTTATAAGTTCTTGCATATCTTGATTATCTTTAGAACTTTTTAAAATATCTTGCCATTCTTCTTCACTCCAAAAATACATCTTAGCCTTTTGTTCTTTGCCGTATTTTAAAACACTCAAATTTGCAGTTTCAGGCACATTAGATACACCTAAAAAATCTTTTTTTAAAAGCGCATTTAGCATGCTTGATTTACCTGCATTTACCACACCTGTTACTGCGATAGAAAAATCAATATTGCTAAATTTAACCAAAGCTTCTTGTAAGAGTTTTTGAGCTTTTTCATCCTCGCAAAGCTCTTGTAAGTTTTGGTTAATAAAATCTAATGTTTGATGTGAGTTTTTAACTTCTTGCTTGTAATCTTTTTGAATAATTTTTTGCCTAGATACAAAAGCATATATTAAAGTATTATCAGTGATTTTTTGAAGTTTTTCCAAGGCTTTTAAAAGCTCATTTTTGTCTAAAATTCCTAAATTTAAAGCATTAATAAAACAAACCTGTGCATACTGAATACCATAAAGATCTAAGCGTAAATTTAAACTTTTCATCAAATTTTTAAATTCATTCAAAGCGCTAAATCTTTCATAATTATCAAGATTAGTACTTAAAAGAATTGCTGCTTTTTGAGTATCAATCAAACTTTCATCAAAAAGTGTATTTGTGTCAAGATAAACGCTATGATTTTGCCAAATTTGTTTTAGTAAGGTTTTAAGAGCCCCCTTTTCTTGGGGGCTAGGATTATTTGTTTCTTTGAGCGACAAGCTGTCTTCTCATATAAGCGATTTTGCTTTGTAAAGGTAGTTCTTTTGGACAATTATCTTCACATGCAAGTAAAGACATACATCCAAACACACCATCATCATCACCCACTAATTCATAAAAATCTTCTATGGTTCTGTGATCATGTGGATCTTGTAAATATCTAGCTGTTCTTAAAAGCCCAGTAGCTGCGATAAAGTCAGGTCTCATTAACTTAGTTGCACAAGAAGCAACACAAATTCCACACTCTATACAACGATCAAGCTCAAAAGTCTCATCAGCAACTTCTGGTTCAATACGTTCTTCAAGTTTAGAAATATCTGTTTCTTTTTCATTATGCACCCAGCTTTCAACGCGTTTGCACATACCATCAAACCACTCACCTGTATTAACACTTAAGTCCTTAATGTGTCTAAATGCAGGTAAAGGCATAAGTTCTATAACACCATCTGGATAGTCTTTTGTCAATGTTTTACAAGCAAGTTTTGGCTTACCATTGATCATCATAGCACAGCTTCCGCAAATCCCTGCTCTACATACAAAGTCAAAACTCAAATCCGCATCCATTTTTTCTCTGATTTGAGTTAAGCACACAAAAATCGTCATAAATGGAGTTTCTTCAAGCTCATAAGTAACAAAATGAGGCTTAGAAATTTTACTTAATGGATTATATTTAAATGCTCTTATTGTTAATTTTCTACTCATAATCAACTCCTATTCTTTGATTTGGTGCTTTAAATTTAGCTTGTAATTCATAAGGCATTAAAGCATGTTGAATTTCATATCTACCTTTGCCTTCTGCTTCCATTTTTTCACGGATTGCATCAACTTCAGCTTGACGTTTTTCGCTTAATGGATTTTCAATGATATTTCCTTTAGCACCATAACCTCTAAATGCAGGTGGGATTTCCATTTTCATAATGTCAAGATCTTCATACTCAACTCTAGGCATACTTTCACCTTCTACCCAGTAAGTATTTGTTCTTTTCATCCAATTTAAATCATCTCTTTTTGGATAATCTTCTCTATAATGAGCCCCGCGGCTTTCTGTTCTTAAAAGCGCACCATAAGCAACACATAAAGCAATTTTTAACATTCTTGGAACCCTATAAGCTTCTTCAAGCTCTGGATTTGCACATTTTAATTCTTTATCATGTACTTTTAGATCAAGTGATTTTTGGTATAACTCTTCAAGCTCTTTAACCGCTTCTTCAAGACCCTGACCTGTTCTAAAGATAGCTACTTTTTCCCACATAATGTCTTTCATTCTATTTTTGATTTCAAATACATCATGTTTTCCTTCTTTGCTAACAAGAGATTTTAAGTAATCATACTCTTTAGAAAGAAAAGACTTAACGATATTTGTATCAATATCATTACCATTTTCTTTACAATATTGCGCAAAATAATCCCCTACGATCATACCTGCAACAACAGTTTCTGAACATGAATTTCCACCCAAGCGGTTAAATCCGTGCATATCCCAGCAAGCTGCTTCACCACACGCAAAAAGACCATTTAACCATTGGCTTTCGCCGGTTGGTTTAGTTCTAATACCACCCATTGAGTAATGTTGCATAGGTAAAACTGGTGCCCAGCCTTTTGGACCCTCATCAGCAGGATCAATACCATTAAATGTTTTACAAATATCTTGAACATCGCGAAGATTTTTTTCAACATGAGCACGACCGAGGATAGAAATATCAAGCCATAAATGATCTCCATAAGGGCTTTTTACACCTTTACCTTTTCTAATGTGCTCCATCATTCTACGACTTACAACGTCCCTACTTGCAAGTTCTTTTTTCTCAGGCTCATAATCAGGCATAAAGCGGTAACCATCAACATCTCTTAAGATACCACCATCACCTCTACAACCTTCAGTTAGTAAGATACCGCTTGGTACGATTGGAGTTGGGTGAAATTGTACTGCTTCCATATTTGAAAGTCTACAAAGTCCAGTTTCTAAAGCAATAGCAGCTCCTGTACCTTCACAAATAACAGCATTTGTAGTTTGTTTATAAATTCTACCATAACCACCTGTTGCAATCATAGTTCCTCTAGCAACATAAGCGATTAATTCCCCATTAGTTAAATCTCTAGCAATAGCCCCTAAACATTTTTTACCATCATGGATAATTCTCACTGCTTCCATTCTATCGATGATTTTAACTTGATGTTTAATCGCTTCATTTGCCACACCATATAGCATACAGTGTCCTGTTGCATCAGCGATATAACATGTTCTCCATTTTTTAGTACCACCAAAGTCTCTTGCATTTATAAGACCATGTGCTTCTTCTTTTTCTTCAATGGTAGTTTTTTGAGCATTGATAACTACAGTTCTAGGTCCTTTTGTAACCCTAGTCCAAGGCACACCCCAAGCAGCAAGCTCACGCACAGCTTTTGGAGCAGTTTGCGCAAACATTCTTGCAACTTCTTGATCACAGCCCCAGTCAGATCCTTTTACTGTATCAGCAAAATGCACATCTTCATTATCTCCCTCACCTTTAACGCTATTTCCTAAACTCGCTTGCATACCACCTTGTACAGCAGCTGAGTGAGATCTTTTAACTGGACAAATACTTAATAAAGTTACACTTTGACCACTTTTTGCAACTTCAATAGCAGCTCTTAAACCTGCAAGACCACCACCGATAACTAAAGCATCACTATATTGTATGTTCATATTTAGCTCCATCATAAGTTTTTACTATTTGCGCTACAGAGTTGTTTTGGTAATTATTAAAGCCTATTTTTGCAAAAGCAGCTAAGCTTAATACACCCAAAACTAAGAAGAAAATACTAATAAACCATTTTGCTTTTTTAAGTTTTTTACGACTTTCTTTTGCATCTTTGCCTTCAAACCAACCCCATTTTACACATAATCTATAAAGACCAATACTACCATGCAACTCAACACAGATTAATAAGGCAATGTAAAATAACCACATAAAATGGCTCACTACTCTATCACCTGACATATCAGCACTGATTTTATCTGCATTAGTAATGATAAAAATTAAGTGCGCAGAACCCAAGAAAAACATTACAAAACCAGTTGCAGCTTGAACCCACCATAAAGAAGAATCACCATGATTCATATATTTTAAGTGTGTTCTACAAAGTTGGTATTGTCTGAAATTAATAGGAAATTTTCTCATTGCAAGACCCGCATGCACAAAGAAAATAACCAAAACACAGGCAGCTAAGAAAGACGTGATGTAGCTCATCATAGGGCTATTAATGATAAATTTTAGTTCTAAAAAATGAACCACTGAATCAAAAAAATCATCACTAACCAAAATGGTAGAAACGAACAACATATGTGCCCACATAAACAAGCCTAAAATTAAGCCTGTCGCACTTTGAATATAGTCAAGTTTTGCTGGCATTTTGCTTTTTTTGCCATCAATACTCTTGCCTAAAAAACCTTCAATGAGTTGGCTCATATTTACTCCTTTTAAAAGTTGATAAGTTTTAATATCGGAGCAATTATAGAACTTTTATTCTTAAAATAAATAAAAATTTATAAATTTTTTTTAATATTTCTTAAATAAAAAGATAAAAATAGTCCTAATAAAAACATTAATAAGCTCAATATCTGACCCATACTCATACCAAAAGCCACAAAGCCTATACCAAAATCAGGCTCTCTAAAAAACTCGCATACAAAGCGCGCTAGGGCATATAAAATCGTATAGTAAGCAATCAGTTCTCCATTATATTTTTTATATTTTTTTATTAGTAGTAAAATAGCAAAAACTACAAAACCTTCTAAAAATGCTTCATAAAGCTGTGATGGATGACGCAATATCCCATCTACATAAATACCCCAAGGCACTTCTGTAGCTCTACCAAATAACTCTTGATTTAAAAAATTTCCAATACGACCAAAAATATATCCACATGGCACACTAATAGCAACCAAATCTAAATATTTCCATAAATTTTGCTTATTTTTTTTACAAAAAGCATAAGTTGCTATTAAAAATCCAACAACAGCTCCATGATAACTCATACCTCTAATCCCTACAAATTCTCCATTATAAAAGGGATTAAAAATTTGCCAAGGATGTGTAAGATACCATAAAGTATGTGCATCATAAATTAAAATATAACCCAATCTTGCACCTAAAATCACCCCTATTTCTACCCATATAAAATAGCTATCAAGCATAGCTTTAGAAATTCCCATATTGTCTTTAATCGCATAGTATTTTGCAACCATTAAAGCAACAAGCAAAGCTAACACATACATAATGCCATACCAATGCACTTTTAAACCAAAAATTTCAAAAGCTACCACATCAAAATTTGCATAAATATTTTGCCAAAATTCCATAAAAAGCCCTTATTATAAAACATATAATATAGCAAAAAATTGTTATAATTATAAAAATCAAAAGGAGAGAAAATGAAAAAAATATTATTATTTTTTAGCATAATTTTATTTTTAAGTGCTTGCACTGGTAATCAAAAAACTTATTATATTTCTATGCCAAATTTTAAAAGTACTTTTGAAGAACACAACAACACAAATGCTAATAGTCCTAAAGTCAAAATCAATGATGTGGAAATTATAAAAAATACTTTTTATAGTTCATATTTTGAGCAATCTACCCTAAATCAAAGAATTAATAAAAGCTTAGAATTACTCAAAAAACAACTTTTAGAAGATAGCAAAGCATTGCTTCAAAGCAAAGGATATACCATAGATAATGAAAATCCTGATTATGCTTTTAATATAGTTATCAATGCTAGTTTATATGAAGATAAGGTTACGAGAAATTCAAGTCTTGGAGGCGATAGTGTGGAGTCTTCTTTTATGATTATTTTAGAAGCTCAAAGTCATTTAAATAATTTACACCAAGAAGATACTTTTCAAAGCACAACAAGCTCGGCAAAATTAAACGATCCTATTATTTTAAATTATCCTATAAAAGGACAAGCAAGCATAGAAAGCTTTAGAGAGGTATATAGTGCTGTTCCAACCCAAGTTAATGAAAGTCTTGCAGCAAGTGCTTTAGAAATTGATAAAGTTTTTGTTACTTTTTATAAAGAAATCACATCTAGTTTAAAAACGAGTATAAAAGAAATCAAAGAAGAACCAAAAACACAAGAAAACTCAGAAGTTCAAGATACAAAACAAGATGATAAAAAAGAAGAAAAAGCTACTCCTTATCAAAATAATGAAGTAATCATTTTTGAATAGCTTGTGCGTAAAACACTTTGATCTTAAATTTAAGATTGATGTGTTTTTCTTCGGATTTAAACTCTACAGGAGTGCTAATTTCTATTAAATTTTTATATCTTTGCAAATCATTTAAAAAAGAATAAAAAGCTTGAGGATTTTTCATCTTTACATTAGCTCCAAATTGATATTTTAGATACTCTTGCTCTTTTTTAATAGGAATGAGATTGATTTTTACATCATCAAAGTAATTTTTCATAAATTCCAATAATTCTTTTTGTGAAAATTCTGTATTGATTTGAGCTAA
Source organism: Campylobacter sp. RKI_CA19_01121 (assembly GCF_025771295.1). NCBI lineage: Bacteria > Pseudomonadati > Campylobacterota > Epsilonproteobacteria > Campylobacterales > Campylobacteraceae > Campylobacter > Campylobacter sp. RKI_CA19_01121. Next base: position 25,040 of record NZ_JAKMQA010000002.1, on the reverse strand, counting down.
ATTTTGCGCATTCACCTTTTGAAACTCATCAATAACTTTTTCTAAAGCTTGTAATTCGTTTATTGCTTTAGTGTTTTGAATTTGCTGGGTTGCTAATCTTGAATGTTCGATTTTATAATCTTTCAAAAAAGGTACGATTAAAAATAAAATCAAAATCGCACAAAGTGCAACAAATGAAAAAGAATAAATCAAGATTTTTAATACATCAGCTTCTTCTAAGCTCTTATCGTTTTTGCTCATACATTTCCTCTGGTATAGTGATATTTACACTTACAAAGCGATACCACCCATTTTCTAATTGATAATAACTTGTTTGAGAATTGGAAAAAATACTTCTTAATGGAGCCTCTAATAACAATGCAAACATTTCTTTAGTAGGTGTAATGCCTCTTAAAATAAGTGATCTATCTTCCATTAAAACCTCATCTAAAGATATGTTTTTAGGCACTAGAGTAAAAAGATTTTGAATACTTTTTAATAAAACTTTATTTTTACCATTTTCTTGTTCTTGCTCTAAATCTCCCAAAATCAACTCTGCTTTATCATTTTGTCTTACTAATTCTTGATATTTAAGCTTATTTGCATTAATTTGTGCGATAATTTGGGCCAACTCTTCTTTTTTATTATCAAGTTGCACAGACGCATAATAGCTTTTAAAAACTACCACAATAAATACTACAAAAATCAAAGCAACACTAATACTAGTAAAATAAATCCAAATTCTAGTAAAAAGATTAAAAACAGGTTTTATCTTAGGTTTGATTAGACTATATCTCATAGTTTTAAGTCCTTCACCATAAGTTCATTCATCAAATTTAAAGTATCTACAAGCTCTACTTTAGGTTTTATAAAAAGCTCATTTTCTAAATAATCAAGCGAGGTTGGGCTAAAACTTTCCTCATCAAAAATCACAATTTCTTCTAAAAAGCTATTATCATACAAAGGATTTTGATAAAATTCTTTTACACTTGAGATGATGTATTCTATCATTTTCATATCTGAGCTAAAATTTTCTAAAGATTCCATAGGAAGTTCTTCTTTTTCTTCATCTAATTCCTCAAGTTTATCAAGCTCTTGACTCATTTCTTCTAAACTTTTTAAATCATAATTTTGCTCATTTTCTTCTTCTTGATTTTCATTATCAATTTGTAAATCAAATTCTTCTTTAATATCATCAAAAAAATCATCTTCATTATAATTTTGACTAGCTATATTAAAATAACTTCCAAATAATATAGCTTCATTTTTACAAATTAACATCGCAACAAAATCATGGTATCTATATACATAAAGGCCTATTTTTTCTTCAAAACCTCTATTTGCCATACAATGATAAAGCAAAGAAAAAGGCGAATAAAGTAAATCTAAACCGCCAAAAGCCTCATAATCTTGCTCATATGAGCTTAAAGAATGATTAGATGCATACAATAAGCCATTGTTAAAAGAAATACACTTAACACTACTTGCATCGACACCAAAATTGGAAAGATCTTTAAAATTTGAGCTTGGCACAACGCCTTGGGCAATAGGAGTAAAAAAAGTACATATATAATAAATTTGAAAATCTTTAGTTAAATTTTTTACATATTCTATAGCTTTTTCTTTATCTTCAAAGCTTTTTTCAAAAGTATCCACAGCTTGGGATTTTTTCCAAGTATGACATCTTATAATGTATTGTTTTTCATCATAGCAAATACAAACTAAAAGTTGTAAAATGTACTTTCTAAAAAAAGATAACATAGTGTTTATCCCTTGTCTATTTGACTTATCATATCAAATTTTTCTTTTATCAATACTTTAGCTTTTTCTAAATTTAAATTTTGTATTTTGATTTCTTCACTTAGTCTATAGGTAATCTTAGAAAAAGGTTTAGGTAAGATCATTTTATCCCAGCTTTTAAATTCCCAAAAAGAGCTTGCTTCGTAATTTAGCAAAAAAAGTGGAGTATTTTTTTTCAAAGCTATCATCACAGAACCATCTGAAACACTATGATAAGGTCCTCTTGGTCCATCTGGAGTAATAATCACATCATCGCCTTGATCTAAAATTTTAAAAGATTGTTTTAATAAAGCCAAAGCACCTTTGCTTGTACTACCTCTTAAAGTATCCAAACCAAAAAAGGCAATATTTCTAGCAATGATTTCTCCATCTTTATGGTGTGAAATCATCACATAAGCTTTTTTTCCTTTAATACCCATTTTACGATAGGCAAAAGGCATGAGAGCAAGACGCCCATGCCAAAAAAGTATCACACATGATCTTTTTGGAAGCTTTTGCCCTAAATAAACCTTTCTACAAGTTAAAAAAATCAGCCATTGTAATAAAAAAATTCCAAAAGCTAAAAGATTAATCTTAAAGGATTTCGCCATTTAACACCATACGCCTAGGATTGGTGATTTTTACTTTTTTCATTTGTCCTAATAATTCTTCACTACCTTTAACTTGAATCAAAAAGTTATTATCACTTCTACCTGCTACAAAACCTTCACTTCTTAATTCTTCAAATAAAACTTCAAATTCTTTATCTTTTTGTTTTGCAACAATTTCATCTAAAATTTCTGTATGTCTTGCTTGTAAAATACTCAAGCGTTTTGAAGCTATATCATCAGGAATTTGATTTGGCATAGTTGCAGCTTTAGTTAGTGGTCTTTTAGAGTATTTAAAAGAAAACATTTGTTCAAAACGCACTTTTTCAAGCACATCCATAGTATCTTCAAAGTCTTTATCACTCTCACCTGGAAAAGCTACAATCACATCAGTAGAAATACTCACATCTTTGCACATAGAACGAAGTTTCAAGGCTCTATCTAAATACCACTCTTTAGTATAACCGCGTTTCATAGCCTTTAAAATTTCACTTGAGCCACTTTGTAAAGGCATATGCATAGACTTACAAACTTTAGGATTTTTAGAAAAAACCTCTAAAAATCTATCATCCATATGCAATGGATGTGGACTTGTAAAGCGGATACGCTCCAAACCTTCAATTTCACTTAGTCTTTCTAAAAGATCTGAAAAATTAATCTTTTCATGTGCATTAGAAAATCTTTTGCCGTAATTGTTAACATTTTGTCCTAGTAAAAAAATCTCTTTAGCACCTTTAGAAACAGCTTTTAATGCTTCATTTTTAATAATCTCAAAAGGTATAGAAATTTCATCTCCTCTTGTATGAGGCACTATACAATAAGTACAATGTTTATCACAACCTATAGAGATATTAATATAGGTTTTATAAAGGCTATTTCTAAAATCTGCAAAAGCATAATTACTCTCATCAAAATCTATATCATTACCTAAAAATTTTGGAGTATTTACAGCCTTTGTGATTTTAGAAACATTTCTAGCACCCAAAACAAAATCCACATTAGGAGCACGCTTAAAAATCTCATCTCCTAAATGCGAAGCAGTGCAACCACAAACTCCTATTTTAGCTCCATTTTTTTTGATTTTTTCAAAACTTCCAACTTCTGAAAAAAGCTTATGCACAGGCTTTTCACGCACTGAGCAAGTATTGATTAAAATCAAATCTGCTTCTTTTGCATCTTGAGTTAGTTCGTAATTTTCTTTTTCTTTAAGTTCAGCTATCATATGCTCTGAATCACGCACATTCATAGCACAACCTAAAGTTTGTATAAAAAGTTTTTTACTCAAAGAATGTGTACCTCATACATAAAATCTGTATCATCTAAACCATATTTGATTGTTCTATGATAAACACATTTTCCTTTTTTTTCAAAATGCTCTACCAAAGCGATTAATTGCTTATGTGCATTGTCTTTATCAAAATAGAAAAATTTTTGACCTTCTTTATCTACAGCCTTTTCAATACTTTCTAAACTTATACTTTTTGGCTTTTCATCAACAGAGGTTCTTGCTATTTTTAAATCCATATCATCATCCTCAAGTTTTTTTAATCTGAAATTATAGCAAATTTTACTTTTAATTAAACTTATTAAAGATATAATTTTATTCTTCAAACTTTTAAAATCCAAAATTAAGGTTGTATTGTCATTATGGAAAAAATCACAGATATAATTGAATCCATTGCTAATGAGAAAAATTTACAAATAGAAGATGTCAGAGAGAGAGTTAAAAAAGCACTTATTAATACTGCTAAGAAAATTTATGGTGATAAATATGAATTTTTTGTTGATTCAGGTAAAAATTTACAACTTTATCAAAAAATCATCGTAGTAGCTGATAATGATGAAAGATTAGAAAATGAAAATGAGCATTTTATCGCTTTAAGTAAAGCAAGAGCAGAAGCTAAAGATGTAGAAATTGGCGATGAGCTAACTTATGAATGCTCTTTAGAAAATTTAGGCCGCACTGCTGTAAATATCTTACATAAAGAATTAGAATACAATATACAAAAACTCTTAGAAGAAAAAATCTATGAAAAATACCAAAAAATGGTAGGACATATGGTTTTTGGTAGCGTAGTAAGAGTAGATAGTGAAGAAAATACTTATGTAGAAATTGATGAGTTTCGTGCATATTTACCTAGAAAAAATCGTATCAAAGGTGAAAAATTTAAAGTAGGCGATGTGATTAAAGCTGTTATTAGACATGTATATATTGATAAATCAGGTATGAGAATGGAGCTTAGTAGAACTAGCCCTAAATTTTTAGAAGCTTTGTTAAAAGCTGAAGTTCCTGAAATCAAAGATGGTCTTATAAATATTTATGCAAGTGCAAGAATTCCAGGTGAAAGAGCAAAAATCATCTTACAAGCTAATAGCCCAAGCGTTGATGCAGTAGGAGCAACTGTGGGTATAAAAGGAGTTAGAATCAATGCTGTAAGCAAAGAATTAAAAAATGAAAACATTGACTGCATTGAGTATTCTAATGAAATGGCAATTTTAATCACTAGAAGCTTAGCTCCAGCCATTATAAACTCAGTTATTATTGAAGATAAAAAAGCTATTGTAACGCTAAATAGCGAGCAAAAAAGCAAAGCCATAGGAAAAAGTGGTATTAATATACGCTTAGCTAGCATGCTTCTTGGATATGAGATAGAGCTTAATGAAGTAAATAATGAAGATAAAACTAATAACCAAGAAGAAGCGTTTAAAAACCTTAAAGCTTTATTTGGAGAAAACTAAAGCTGCTTACCGACAGTTTGCTCGGTAAGCTTTCTTTCTAAAACTAAATCTACTATAGGTTGTTCTCTTTTATTGGCCTTTTGACAGTGATTTTTATCAAAAAAATCTGTAATTTTAATAACTATTTTAGCCCATCTTTTATCGCGCTCTCTCCAAGCATGAGATGATAAAGACTCCCAAGCATAACCATTAAACAAAGTAGCATTGACAAAATGATCAAGCGCTCTCACACCTTGTCTAACCCTAGCAGGATTACCAAAAGTACCTACTATAACAATAAAAAGATAACTAATCACCGCTAAAGGAACGATAGCGCAAAGTAGTATAGTTCCTGCTAATTTTTCTTTCATTTTTGCCTTTTTATAAATCTTATATTCATACCATTTGCCGATCTTATAGTAAGTCTTCCTACTATATCAGGCACGAAATTTTCTTCTAATTCTAACTTATAAGTCCTTAAAATATTAGCTAAAATCAAAACAGCCTCTTGCATAGCAAAGCCCTGCCCTATACACACACGCTCTCCCATACCAAAAGGCATATAAGTGTCTTTTTGAATCTTGCTTTTATCTTCATGGCGACTTGGATCAAACTCATGTGGATTTTCCCAAAAACTATCATGTCTATGGATAAGCCATGGAGCTACCACTACACCTGAGCCTTTTTTGATGAGCTTATCTCTCATTTTGTTATCATTTCTTGCTTCTCTAGCGAAAAAACCAACTGGTGGATAAAGTCTTAAACTTTCTTTAAACACATTTGTAAGATATTTCATCGCTCTAATATGTTCTATTTTAAACTCCTCATCACCTGCAATTTGCATGATTTCTTCATAAGCTTTTTGTTGCTCATCTGGAGAAATACTTAAAATATATAGCGTCCAAGTTAGCGAGCTTGCAGTAGTTTCATGGCCTGCTAAGAAAAGCATGGCAACTTGGTCTAAAATTTCATTAAAAGAAAATCTCTCATTAGTATCTGCATCGACTACCATAAGCAATGATGATAAAATATCTTCATATTTTACTTGATCATTTGTAGCATTATTATATCTTGGTTTTATAATATCTGATAAAACCTTGCGTATAACTCCACCTGCTTTGAGTCTTTTTCTCTCGCCCAAAAGATTTGAAAGCCAAGTTGGGAAACGAAACATTCTTCGCATAGCTGTTTTAACTGTTTCTTCTTGCACAGTTACAAAAGCATCCAAAACAAGTTTGCCTTTTTGCTCATCAAGTTTTGATGACATGATAGTTCTAAAAATCACATCTGCAGTCACAAAAGTCATAGCTTCATCTACTTCTATAACCGCTTTATCTTCATATTTTGCAAATCTTGCCATCATATCAGAAGCTGCTTCACTCATCAAATTAAAAACCTTAGAAATCCTTGTCATTTCAAAAGAAGGTCTTAAAAGCTCTCTTTGCTTTTCCCATACTCTATCGTTAGTTGTAAAAATGCTTATACCCAAAAGTGGCTCTAAAAGTTCATGCAAAAGTTGGCTTTTTGGGTATTCTCTAACCTCATCTACCATAATGCGTCTAACTTCTTTTGGATCATTTACCACATAAAGATCAAATCCAGGCATTTTTACTCTACCCATCATCATCTTATAGCTTCGCTCATAAAGCCCATCAAGCCATGATCTTCTTTTTAGTAAAAAAGTAGTTAATGTAGAAGCTTTATTTTTATAAGGTTTTGGATGAAAAGGACACTGACCCATGTTTTTCTCCTATTTGATTTTTTCTTCTAGTTTATTTTTATCTATGATAAATTCAAAAAAGTTATATACCCCTTGAATTTGTGTGGCAAATAAATATAAAAAATGTGCTTTATATTTGTCTTTTTTGATTTTTTTATAATCTTTGCTTTTATATAAAGTATGAAATTTAGCCGAAAGGTATTTTGGACTAAATTGCGCCTTTACCCCGCTTGTGCGTATAAAATCAACTTGTGCAAAACAAGCCCCATCAATAATAGAAGTAAAATCATACCATATTAAATTTTTATTTCCTAAATACTCTAAGTCTTTTCTAAACTCAAAAGATCTTTTTTGATAGCTTACCAAAGGTATACACTCACCTAAAGTTAAAACCTTTAAATTTTCAAAAGATATATTTTCTTTTTCACACATCCTAAGCACTTTTGCTAAAACATTTATACAAAGTACTGTTCCTACACTATGTGCGCTTAAGATGAGTTCGTAATTTTTATCATTTACATTTTCTTTTAGTTTTTCAAAAATAACCCTAGCAAAATCATCCATTCTTAACTCAAGCTCGCCTTGGGAATTTTTCTCCCAGTTTGCACAAAAAGAACAAATTCTAGCTATCCAAAAAACAGCTAATTTCTTGCCTAATTTATAAAGCATTTTTGGTAAAAACACTAATAATAAAATAAAAGCTAAAATTCCTAAAATAACATGAAAATTTTGCAAATAAAACAAGCTTCCAAAAGCACAAAATAAAGTAAAAATCAAACTCAAAAGTACATAAAAAAATGGGTAATAACCTGTGATGAGTTGGTGCGGGGATTCTTTACCAAATTTTAAAAAAAGTCCTGTAATAGTATAAATTCTAAAAAAACTATAGCAATCACTCAAAGCATCTTTTATACCCTCTGACCAGTTTTTTTTGACTATATCATTCCAACTTAAAAAGGTGTAAGAAGTACTTGTATGTGGGGTTTGAATTTGCCAAAAAGCATATGTATTAACCTGAGCTTTTGATAAAGTATAATCATAATTTAAAAGTGTATTTTGCTCGGCTAAATTTTTTTTAAACATAACATAATAATGCCTATATCCTCTAGGATCATAACCTGCTATATAAAAAACATCTCTTTTTTGACACAATTTATCCATTAAAATCCCAAATAAACTCAAAATGAATTTAAAAATATAGCTAAAGTTGTTATCTTTGTCAAATGCTTATTTAAAGGCAAAATGAGGTGTTTTTACTCTGAAATTATTCATTAAAAAATATTTTATAGAATAAATAAAATTTATTAAACTATGGAAAGGTTTAAATGAATGTAATCTTACTAGGTGGTAGCAATAGTGTACTTAAAAATGGTCTTAGAATAGGTCTTGAAAATAAAGACATTACACTACATAATTATGCCTTAGGGCTTAGTACTTCTTTACAAAATCTTTATGAGTTAATACGCCATAAAGATACTATAAACAAAAGTGATTTTCTCATCAGCGAATCAAATATCAATGATTATCTAAGTCCTATGAGTTTAAATATTATACTTAGAAATATTGACTATTTTTACGAAGAACTTTACAAAGCAAACAAAATTACCATAGTGCTTATATTTCCCATACCAGCTTACAATGACAAATCAAAAGCTATCAATGAAGCCCATAGGAAAAACTGTACTCATTATGGTTTCAATCTAATCGATGTAGATCTTTACTACCAAAAAAATAATCTTTATGATTTTGATCAAAACTATAATTTTCATCCTATACCACTAGGTATGCAAGAGCTTGGAAAAAACATCATTAAAAATTTACACAGCTTTAAAAAATCCAAAGAAAATATCATTTACTCAAAAAGAAAATACCGTATCTTTGCACCTTCAAATTTAACCAAAATGGAGCATAAAAACTCATTTTTTTGTGAAAAAACTGTAAAGATTAAAGCTAGTGAAAAAATCATTTTTCCAAAAGAGTTCAAAAACTATCAAATCTTAGGCATACATACTTGGAATCACACTAACTTATCAACCCCCCCCCATGCTATATCATCTATAAGCATTGTAAACTCATCTTTTAAATTAGTAAAAAATTTTGGACTTATCAATACTTTTCAAGATATACAAAATGAAAAAGCAATTTGCGACGAGCAAACCTTTTTGCATGTTAATACGCAAATTATCAAGCAAAGCGAAGAAAGTTTAGGCTCAAACATAGCAAATGAAAAAACACCAAGACTTGATTATGTGGACTTAATAGGAATTTTACTTTTAGAAAATGATAATAATAAAAAAATTGAATGTAAAAATTATCCTACAAATACCCATGATTCTTTAATACCACCCATAGCATTTTATAAAGAATTAGCGTTAGAATACCATGAACTAAAAAAACTTAACACACAAACTTTTCTACAAAGTCAAAATCATAATCTTTTACGTTTTTTAAACCACAAAGGCTTAAAAAATGAATATGAGATATTTATCCATCAAAACAATAAACTTTATGGAGCTAGCTTAAGGATAAAAGAAAGACTAAGTTATAAGCTTGGAGAAATCATCATAAAAAACAGTAAAAGTTATCTAGGGTATTTTAAAATACCTTTTGAATTAAGAAAAGTCAAAAAAGATCATTTTAAAAATCAAAAAGAACAAAAAGATCTACCGCCACTAAAAGCTTATGCGGATTATAAACAAGCCCTTATTGCAAAAACACATCTGTCTTATATTTTAGGTAATGCACTTTTGCAAGCTTCAAGAACTCCTTTTAAAATAGGCTATTTAAGCTTACCTTTTAAACTTAGAAAAATTGCAAAAAACTATAAAAAGAAATTTTAATCTAAACTAATATTTTTGAAGAAATTTCCATTGACTTGGGTTTTATATATCACATAATTTCTAAATTTAGCGTGCAAAACCACATCAGGTTTATATGCTCTGCATTCTTTCCAGAAAGTATGCAAGCTTTTTTGATAAGTCAAACCTTCTATATCATAAAAAGCTTTACCCATAACTTTTAAAGGGCTATTGTGATATAAAGCAGAAAGTCCTACCGTGCTATTTATGACTATAGTGCCTCTTGCATTGATTAAGAGCGTAGGTAAGTGCAAGTCATGTACATATAAAATTCTACCCTCGACATTGTATTTTAAGCTCAAATCTTCTATAAGCTTAGTGTAGTCTCTATAGCCACGATCCATAGGATGGTGTTTAAAAACTAGATAAGACTTTGCTTTGGCATGATTAGCAAAAGAGATGATCACTTCTTCTATAAATTTTTCTGTAGTTTTTTTATAATGATGAGATAGTTGAGTATCATTATGCACTTGCAAAATAGCTAAAAAATACTTTTGTTTTAGGGAAAGAATTTTTTCATTTAAACTTTTTTCTGTGATTTTGTATTTGTTTTTTCTATATACTGAGCAAAACCAAGGTAAAAAATCAAATAATTTTAAACTTCTATGATGTAAAGAATTATTAAAATACCAAGAAAATAAAAAAGCAAAAAGCCAATATAAAAACGAAGCAAAGGCCATATTTTTAAAAGTACTTGAGAAAGTTTTAAATTTAAAATCTTTATCAAATTTTTTCTGACTTAGATAAAATTCTTTTTCTCTTGGTAAAGTGGAGTTTGCATTTACTCCGTCTTTTTCAAAAGTAATAAAATTTGGTCTTATATAACCTTCTTCAAAAATCCATACTTCAATACCCATTTGTTTAGCAACATTAATGGCGATTTCATGCACTTTTCTACAATCATTATACATCAAGATAACTTGAATTTGTTTTTCTTCAAAAAGCTTTTTATAAAAGTCTTCAAGCTCGGCTAAACTTTTAGTGTAATTAACGCTTTTAAAAGGATAAAAGAAAAAATCTCCGCCATTAAAATTTACTTTATAAACCTTAGCTTTTGGAATTTTTGTAGCAATTTTACAAAAAAATCCTCCCACAGGTCCTTGAAGTAATAAAACATTTTTACCAGAAAATTTTTTTAATTTCTTACTTAAATTCATCTAACCAAAATAAATTCTATTAATCTTCTTATTTTTCTTAATATATAAATTCTTATATCCATAAACCAACGCAAATAAAATTTAGAAAAATAATCTTTTTGCATTTTTAACATTATATCTAATGCAAGCTCAACTTCACATAAATTTTTACTTTTTGGATGGATGTATCTTGGATAAAGGATCAAAACGCCAGCAACAAGTTCTTCTAAACTAAGCACTCTTGTACGTCTTGGAATTTCATGCAAATCGCTTGTCAAGCTCCAACCTACATAAAAAGGCTTGCCATACACCACTACTTTTTTACCACGCAAAAGAGCGTCAAAACCACTTGTTGAGGTTATAGTGTGTACTTCATCGCATGCATTTATAGCACTATCTATGCTGACATTTTCTATAATTTCATCACAATATTTTAAAATAATACTTTTATCTTTTAAACCCTTACGGTTACCACTTAAAACATCAGGGTGAGGTTTAAACACTATAAAAGCATTTTCATTGGCCTTTCTTACACTTTGCAAAAGTTTTAAAGTATCAAAACCTGCTCCACCTAAGATCATAGAAGCATCGTCTTCTACTTGAGCAGGGATTAAAATGATTTTTTTATTGGTATTAAAATTTAGCTTTTCATGCTTTAAGCCATTATACTTTGAAAATTTGTTTTGTGTGATGGTGATGATGAGTTTTTTAGCTCTTTGTTTTAAACTTTCATCAAAAATGTGATTTTGCAAAATATCTTCTAAGTCACTTGGCTTACTTGGATCTACATACAAGCCTTTACTATCTACTATCAAAGAAAAAGGGCGTGTAAGATCTGAACCTAAAAAAACAGAGCGCAAAAAGCCATCTTCTACTAAGAAAATTTCATTATTAAAATCTTTAGCGAGCAAAGATTTATCATACTTTTTACCCCAGATGAAAATTTTATCCTTAGGATTTAAATTTGCTTTGTAAAGTTCATCAAGTGAGTTTAAAAAAATGATTTTATTATTCTTAGCTTTAAAAAAAGGTCTTACAAATTCTCTTTTCCATTTAGAAAAACCTAAAAAATACAAAGTATTAGAATTAGCTTGTTCTATCTTTTTATACTTTGCTAGGGTATGAATAGTATCAAAAATATCACTTTTTTGATTTAAATAAGGATTAAAATACTCACTATATAAAATATAAGTAGCATAAAAAACCTCTTCTAGGGTTCTTTTTTTAAGCCTTCTTTTACACGCTTGCTTATCTTGAGTTAAACCCCAGCCTGCATAAAATGGCATACCATAACACACACATTCGCGTTCTAACATCAAAGCTTCAAAACCCATACCAGAAGTCTTGGTATAAACTTTTTTAAAATAACTTAGCAATTCTATGGGATTATAATTTTCTTTTATAACTACACATTTGCTTGGTAAATCTTGTACATTAAAATCACTTTGTTTTTTACCACTTAATACATCAGGATGAATTTTAATATATATTCTAGCATTTGGATTTTCTTTGATAGCTTCATTTATAATATCTTGAGTTGAAAAATTATCAGCTAAGCCAAATTTTAATGAAGCATCATTTGCTACTTGAGTGATGATTAATACGCGTTCTTCGTTGACGTTAAAAAGCTCTTTTGGCACGCAAAGATTATTATTATATTTACTAAGTTTTTCTTTTTTTATAAGCTCTATGGCCTTTTTTGCTTGCTCTAATTCTTCGGCACTAAACTCATAAGAATTTAAAATATTTTCAAGTTTAGATGGCGCAGTCGCATCGTAATAAATTCCCATATCATCTTTGACGATAGAAAAACTTGGACTATTTTCTATACCCAAATTCAATGAGCGCAAAAAACCATCTTCTAAAAGCAAAAATCTTGCATTATATTTTTTAGCTAGTTCTACAGCTTTTAAACCTGACTTTTTTCTACCCCAACCTACAAAAATATCTTCTTTTGTGATATTTTTATAGGCATGATACAGAGTTATTTTGTAAAAATTTTTGACATTTTCTTTTAGTTTTTTTGATATGGTATAAAATTTCATGATCTCTCTTTAATTAAAAAAAGATTATATCAATTTTTTATTCTTAAATTCTCTTTTCAACTTCCTAATCTCAAACCACATCTTAACATACCCACCCTTATACCAAGTTTTATTAGCTTTTATAAAGGCTTGTCCTAGTTTATAAGAAAGATGATTTTTAAGTTTTAAGGCTTCTTGACAATCAGGATAATCTTCTAATAGAGGTAGTTTTAAAGAAGGATCTTTTTTTATTTTTTCTTGGTAGATTTTTTGTTCTTGTTTATGTGAAATTATTACACTTAATAATACCATAGGCGTTATTAAGTAACCTAGTATAGATTTTGAATTAACTATCATAGCTTGACCTAGCTTATAAGAGAGTTGGTTTTGGATACGAGATTTTACCGTGCCATGTTTAGCTTGGAAGGATAGTTGATTACTTAACAACTGGATTTGAGTTAAATTATTTTGAATGGTTTGATTTTTAAGTTTTATATTTTGATTTAAACTTTGGATTTGAGTTAAATTATTTTGAATGGTTTGATTTTTAAGTTTTATATTTTGATTTAAACTTTGGATTTGAGTTAAATTATTTTGAATGGTTTGATTTTTAGTTTCTATAATATCAGCTATAAATTCAGCTATTTTATCCCAATACTCTGGCTTCATTTCTTTAAGCTCATAGTTTTCTTTATAATTACTTAAATCTTTTTTAGGAAATAATCTTTCTTTATGGGGAAAGAATTCTTTTCTTACCCATTCATTTGGTTCTTCAAAATAATCTATATAGGATTGTATTATTTTTTTAGATACTTGAAATTTTAGATGAGTATTGTTAGAATTTTGGAAATGTTTTTTTATATATTTAAGACAATCTATACGTAATTTATTATTTTCTATAGGCATATAAGGAGGATTATTATCAAATTTATGAGGAAATTTTTCATTAAGTCTTCTTTGTAACTCTACACCTAATAAATCCAAACTCTCATTTTGTTTTGGGGGTATAATCAAATTTTTATCCCATTTCAAGCCTATGCTACATATAAAATCCTTTAACAAATCTCCTTTGTAAAATTCATTTTTATCAAACAACCTTACAATTAAATTCTCTTTGCCAAAAACTTCAGAAAAATCTTCTATTATTCTTTTAATATTAAAAGAATAAATTCTTGGATGTATATTTGGCGTAATTTTATCAGTATTAAAATGAGCCCAACCTTGTATATTCTGCACAGAGTATGAACTAACAAATTCACTAATTTCTCTTATATATAAAATAATAAAAACTTCATCAAATCCGAGTATTTTAAAAATATTACTTAGATTGCTTACGTGAACTTTTGAAAAACAATTTCTACATATTGCTTCTGATGAAAACACAAATATTTTACTCTGATGCTGATTGATTTCCTCAAATACTAAAGAATAATTCTTATTTAAATTTATCTCTCTAAAATCATTAATTTTATTTATTGTCATTTCATGAGCTAAATCAGCAAGCCACCAATGTTGTTTCCCTATTAAATAGTTTTTAGGATATAAATAACCTTGTTTAACAAGATAATCATGATTTTGTAATAAAAAATCCTGTATGCTTGTTGTTCCTGTTTTTTCAGTCCCTATATGCACATAAGCAGTCATTTACACCCTCTTATCTAAAAATCTCAAAATCATATCCACATTCTCATTAAGATCTTCTTTTGTTATGTGTATATGCGGGTTTTTAGGTTTTTCATAAGGACTATCTATACCTGTAAAATTCTTAATCTCTCCATTTCTTGCTTTTTTATAAAGTCCTTTTGGATCTCTTTTTTCACAAATTTCCAAAGGTGTATCAACAAATATTTCTATATATTCATCCTCATCTAAAAGATCTTTTATAAGCTTTCTATCTTTTTCAAAAGGTGATATAAAAGCGCAAAGCACTATCATACCAGCATCTACAAAAAGCTTAGATACTTCTCCTATGCGTCTTATGTTTTCTACTCTTGAAACCTCATCAAAACCCAAATCTTTATTTAGTCCATGACGCACATTATCTCCATCTAAAAGATAAGTATGAAAACCTTGCTCAAAAAGTTTTTTTTCAACCGCATTTGCTAAAGTAGATTTACCACTACCACTAAGCCCACTAAACCACAAAACGCATGGTTTTTGATTTTTAAGTTTAGCTCTTTGAGTTTTTGTAATGCTACTTGTGTGCCAAGTTAAATTTTTACTCATTTCTTTCCTTAAAAACTAAAAAATACCGGAGTCATAGTTAAAACAATAGCTGAATAAGTCAAAGAAACTATCCATCCTATTTTTATAAAATCAGTAGTTTTATACCCACAAATTGAACCTACCATCAAGTGAGTTTGATAACCATGTGGCATTAAAAAAGCACAACTTGCCCCATAAGCAACCGCTAATATAAACGGAGTTGGATTAACTTCAAGCGCTAAAGCAGTACTATAAGCGATAGGAAAAGCCAAAGCTGCAGCAGCGTTATTGGTAATAATTTCAGTTAAAAGCAAAGTTAGAAGATAAATTCCCACGAAACTACCATATAATCCATATACCCCAAAAGTTCCTATAATAAACTCGGCCAAATCTTTAGCTAAACCACTATTAACTAAAACTTTAGTAATAGCTAAAGAAGATCCTACTATAATAAAAATTTCCAAAGGAAAGCGTCTTTTTGCCTCATCAAAACTTATGATTTTAAATATAAATAAGCAAGCTAAAAACACTAACAGTGCTTTAAGCAAAGACACTAATTCCAAAGCAGATAAAGCAATGATGGCTAAAAACGCAAAAATCACTATAAAACTTTGAATATTACTTAACTTTTGATTTTGCATGATATTTGAGATAATGTAAAAGTTTTTATTGATATTATCTCTTGAGTGAAAATCCTTGCCTACGCTTAAAATAAGTCTATCCCCAGCTTGTAATAAATTTTGACCAATTTTTGAAATATTTTTTGAGCCTCTTTTTAGAGCCACAATCCCAGCATCAAATTTAGCTCTAAAGTTTGCCTCCTTAACGCTTTTTCCTATCAAATTTGACTCAGAATTTATAACAACATCTACTAAATTTAATGTTTCTAATTTCAAATCTTGCGAGCCAATTTGCAAGCCATTAAATTTTTTCAAAGCCTCTAAATGTGTAATATCTCCACTAAAAACTAATACATCTCCTTCTTTGATAAGCTCATTATGACTAACAGGAGTAATAAGCTCATCTTTTCTTTGAATTTCAAGTAAAAACAAAAACTCTAAATTTCTTAAGCCATTTTCTTGTATAGTTTTCCCCACTAACGAGCTACCTTTCAATACTTTAGCATTAATCAAATACTCATTAATGACATTTTCTCTTTCTTTATACTCAGGCAATAAAAAGCTAAAAATCAAAAGCACTATAAGCACGCTAATACTTATACAAAAACCCACCGCAAAAAAATCAAAAATCTTTAAACTTTCCAAACCATTTTGCACCACAAAAGAATTGACTATCAAGTTAGTTGAAGTGCCTATCAAAGTCATCGTTCCACCAACTATGGAAAAATACGAAAGTGGGATGAGTAGTTTAGAAGGAACCTGAAATTTGTTATTTTTTATAATACTCATAAAACTTGCCACTACTGCAGTATTATTTAAAAAAGCTGAAATACTAGCTGTAACAACTCCAAGCTTTAAAAGTGATAGATGATAATTTTTACCTATGATGAATTTAGAACACCAACTTATCACAACACTTTTTTCTATAGCTAGTGAAACTAGCAAAAGCAAAACAAGCACTATCAAAGATTCGCTCGTATAAGAACTAAGCCAAGTATTTAAATTTAAATACCCCAAAAGATAATAAATCACAGCTACACTACCAAATAAAATAAAAGGTTTAATTTTATTGCTAATTAGTAAAATAAGCAAGATTAAAATACTTAATGCGACAATAATTTTCATATTTTTTTACATCCCCACTCAGGATAGTTTTTTCTAATATAAGCATTAAGTTCTATTTCTGCTTGAGTGTAAATTCTACTCTTTTCATCGCTTGCTAAAATTTCTTCTACCATACCCGCTGCTAAGGTTTCATTAGAGTATTTATCTATGATGATAAAACTTCCTAAAGTTTTATTGTCCTTATAAGCTTTAAGGGCTGTTTTTTTATTAAGCTTTAAGGTGCATTTAGCAATATCATTGAGTTTTAATTCATCGCTTTGAAATTCTTTGAAAGTATTAATGTCTTTTTTAAAATCAATTTTTTCAAATACTACATTAGTAGTTAAATTTGCTATTTTAATAAGGTAGTTTTCATTTAAATTAAACTCAACTTCACTCATCCATATTACCATAGCTTTAAAAGAATTTGAAATTTCTATGCTATGATTTTTAGAAGCTATTACATCGCCTCTTGAAATGTCTATCTCATCTTCTAAAGTTAAAGTTATAGCACTTGGAAAGCTAGCATTTTTAGCACTTTGAATTTTTTCATTTTTATCAGGTATATTTAGACTTTTAATACTAGGCGTGATAATTTGTTTTACTTTACTTATTTTTAAAGAAGGTAAAATCACAACTTCACCTTTGATATTTATACTACCACTAGCAATATTTCCACAAAAACCTCTAAAATTTAAATGAGGGCGATTGACATATTGCACACTCATGATAAACTCATCACTTAAACTAGTAGCAATAGGCAAAGTATCTAAAAGCTCAGATAAGGTTTTTCCACTATACCAAGGCATATTAATGCTTTTAGAAGCTATGTTGTCTCCATCTAGTGCACATATAGGAACAAAATGGGTTTTAATATACTCATGATTTTTTAAGTATGGTAGAATTTCTTGATAATTTTTGCAGATTGTATTAAAAATTTCTTGATTATAATCAATCAAATCCATTTTATTCACAGCAATAATAAATTGTTTTATACCAAGCAAACTCACTATATAAGAATGTCTTTTAGTTTGAGTTAAAACCCCTTTTCTAGCATCTATAAGTATGATAGCAATATCAGCTGTACTAGCACCTGTTGCCATGTTTCTAGTGTATTGTTCATGGCCTGGGGTATCTGCTATGATGAATTTTCTTTTTTCACTTGTGAAAAATCTATATGCTACATCTATGGTTATACCTTGCTCTCTCTCGCTTGCAAGACCATCTACTAAAAGTGCAAAATCAAGCTTTTCCCCTGCATTGCCAAGCTTTTTACTATCTTTTTCTAAAGATAAAATTTGATCTTCAAAAAGCATTTTTGTATCATAAAGCATTCTACCTATAAGGGTAGATTTGCCATCATCTACACTACCACAAGTGATAAATCTACAAAGCTCTTTATTTTCATGTTCTTTTAGGTATTTTTCTACATTTGTTTTCATTAAAAATACCCCTCTTTTTTCTTTTTTTCCATACTTGCTTCTTCATCAGTGTCTATAAGCCTACCTTGTCTTTCACTTGTTTTAGAAAGCAAAAGTTCTTCGATGATTTCTAAAACATTGCTAGCACTTGAATTTATAGCTCCTGTTAGCGGGTAGCAACCTAGGGTTCTAAAACGAACCAATTCTTCTTTGGCATTTTTAGCAAGTTCTTTTGGCATACGCTCATCATCAACTAAAATTTTAGCCCCCATATATTCTACTACCGGTCGTTTTTTAGCAAAATAAAGACTTGGCAAAGGAATATTTTCTTTATAAATATACTGCCATATATCAAGTTCAGTCCAATTACTCAGTGGAAAAACTCTTATGGATTCACCTTTTTTATGACGACCATTGTAGATATCCCATAATTCTGAGCGTTGATTTTTCGGATCCCATGAGTGATTTTCATCACGAACAGAATAAATTCTTTCCTTTGCACGCGATTTTTCCTCATCTCTTCTTGCACCACCAAATACCGCATCAAACTGATATAAATCAAGCATTTGTTTTAAACCTTGTGTTTTAGCAATATCTGTATACATAGAAGAGCCATGTGCAAATGGAGAAAGATTTAATTCTTTGATTTTGGGGTTTTGATAAACTACAAGCTCCATGCCAAGCTCTTTGGCACGTTTGTCTCTAAATTCTATCATCTCTTTAAATTTCCATGTGGTATCTACATGCACTAAAGGAAGCGGGGGCAAGCTTGGGTAAAATGCTTTTTGTAAAAGATGAAGCATAACTGAGCTATCTTTACCTATACTATAAAGCATAGCTGGTTTTTCAAACTCAGCTATCACTTCACGGATGGTATGAATGGATTGTGTTTCTAAATATTCCAGATAAGATATATTGAACATAATTTTCTCTTTCAAAATAAAAGAGAAAATTATATCAAATTTTACTAAATTGAGCTATCAAAGTATCTGTTGCGCCTAATGATGCCAAAGTTTGCTCATAAGCATTTTGCAAGATAGGATTATCTATAAATTTTCCCCAATGCTTTTGTCCAGCAGGAAGTCCATTTGCCAACCAATATAAATTATTACTTATGGAATATCTTTGTATACATTTTATAAAATCAACGTGTAATCCAGCTTTTTTTGCAATCATAGATAAGGTATGTGTATTAAAGTAATATAAATGTGGGCTCCAATATATAAAATTTTGATATGATTTATTTTGAAATATAGTAAGAAGTGCATCATTTGCATTAGGAACTTCTATTATTATTTTGCCATTATCTTTTAATTTAAAAGATAATCTTTTCAAAATACCGATAGGGTCATGTAAATGCTCTATTACGTGAAATGCTGTTATAATATCATAACCCTCTCCTTCTATTAAATTAATATCATCTAAATCTCTATATAATTTAATATTGTTATTTTCATAAATTTTTTCAACCTGCTGTTCAATTTCCACTCCAGATACTGTTTTTGCATACTCCTTAGCTAAAATTAAAAACTCAGCCCTTCCGCTTCCAAAATCTAATATATTTTTAGCAATAATTTGTTCCTTAACAAATTTCAACCTGAATTTAATAGCTTCTTCTTTATCTTTAGATAATGTTTCAATATAATTATTTAATAGAGTTTGTTTTCCATTATTTTGAAAATCTATTCTTTTAGAATGTTGAAAAAAAGATAAATCATTCATCTTATTATCTATATAAAATTTTTCATTTGTACAAAATTTACTCAAAAAAACTAATCCGCATTCTTCACATTCAAGTATATCAATTTCATTATTATCTCTAACCTTGCCATTTCTTTTAGAAATATTTTCATTTCCACATAAATAACATTTCATAAATCCATCTCCTTACTAATATTTAAAAATTTATTGTAACAAAGCAATCTTCAATACAACTAAAATAATATCATTTTTATTAATTTTAATATTTAAAAAGCAACAATTATATTATCTTTTTATTATATAAAAAATCAATTAATTCTGCTACACTATGCACCATAGCTTCATTTTTTTTGAATCCATATCCCCAAGAAACACTAATAAAATCAATACCTAAATCTTTAGCGGCTTTTTCATCATGTAAGGTATCACCTATCATTAGAGCATTTTTCATAGAAAAATACTCTAAACATAATTTTATGATATCTGCTTTACACCATTTTCCTTCAGCATCAGATCCTTGTATAAAATCAAAATAATTACTGAGACCAAAATATTTCAAAATAAGCTCTGCGTGCTCCTGTCTTTTATAAGTTGCAACTGCAATTTTATTTGTACTATTATGAATTTTTTCAAGCAACAGAGAAATGTTATCGTAAACACTTGCATTATAAAGAAAATTTTGCTTATATATATTTCTAAAAAGTTTTGTTGCGAGAGCAGCATCCTTATCACTGAGTTCAAGTGTATTTTTTAGTGAATTAAAAATGGGTGGTCCTATAAACGTTCTAATGACTTCTCGACTAATGTTAGGAAGTTTTAAGTAATTTGTAACATAATCAATACTTCTAATAACACCATCTATAGGATCAATTAAAGTTCCATCAAGATCAAAAAGTATCAGCATTAATCTTACCTTTTTTTAATTTGAGATTTGTCTTTGTGAGCATAATAATTTCATATTTACTTTTCCTTGTGTCAATAAAACTATTAAACATATCTTCTAGCTCAATATTTATTTTATGAATTTCTTCTTTGCTTTTTTGAATTTCCATTTCATCTTTGAAGTAATTTTGTTGCCCAAATACAAATCCATCAAAACCCGCTATAGCCAAAGATTGCAATTTAAAATAATCTAAAAGTCTAAAAAATAAGATAATAGAATTATCCAAATTACTCCATCCTTTTTGAACAACTCTATTAATGTTTATTCTAAAAGAATTTGGAATGTTAGCCTGAATGTTTGACAAAAATATTTTTGGTTTTTGAATAAAGATTGAATTTAATTTCAAATATTCAAAACGTTTAATATTGCTTACATAAAAAAAATCATTTTGAAAACTTGAATCAATAAAGTTAATATTTACAACCAAACAATCTTTATCTCTTATATATTTTAAAATTTTATCTTTTTCATTTATTATAGAATTTCCAGGAGCTAGAACTAAAATATTTTTATTATTGAAAATTTCAGCTAATCTCTTGAATTCGTGACTATCGTCAATATCAACCCTTCCTATATGTTCAAGATAAAGCTCTTCGAGTCTATCATAATCATATCTTTTAATTTTATCTATCTCCAATTGCGA
Organism: Campylobacter sp. RKI_CA19_01121; assembly: GCF_025771295.1. Taxonomy (NCBI): domain Bacteria; kingdom Pseudomonadati; phylum Campylobacterota; class Epsilonproteobacteria; order Campylobacterales; family Campylobacteraceae; genus Campylobacter; species Campylobacter sp. RKI_CA19_01121. Next base: position 3,581 of record NZ_JAKMQA010000002.1, on the reverse strand, counting down.
TAAAATCAATGAAATATCCTTACAAAGGATATTGTTTTTCCCTAACAAGTAGTTTATATTATTTGTATGTGCACTATACATACCAGCAATAAAATATGGCAAACTATATCCCCAATTAAATTTTGCCGCAATTGGTTTAATATACACATCAATACAATCTAGTAAAGCATGAATATTATAACTATAGTTCATTTTTTTATTTGCGTATAATGCAATAAGCTCTGTAGGTGTATTGCCAGCTCCTCTTCCCATACCATTCAAACTAGTATCAACTGTAACATTTCTTTCATTCTGGCTCAATCTAATAAACTCTTGAGATAATGCACTAGAAAGCTGCAAATTATTATGAGAATGAAATCCTATTTGAATATTCTTATTTAAATTATGATTTATAAAATAATACAATCTTCTTAAATCTTCAATATACATCGATCCAAAAGTATCAACTATTGAAAAACAAGTACTATTTGTTTTGTTAACTTCGTCTATTAAATCCAATAATTCTTTATCGGAATAACCCAAAATATCAACAGGTTGCACATAAACATTATAACCCTTGGCAATAACCTTTCTTACCGCATCTATTGCTAAGAAACACTCATGTTTAAAAAAACATATCCTGATTACATTGATTTTACAATTTACATTTATAGGTAATAAATCAAAATCATATCTTGAATAATCAGCCAATAAAGAAAAATTTGATTGTTTTGTATTTTCAGGTAAAAAATCAAAAGCGTCAGACGGTTTTTTAAATACTGTTTTACCTTCTCCAAAACCTTCATTTTGTAAAAAACCTATCTCGATTAAATCAATATTAGCGTCTATGAGATTTTCAATAATACCTTGTATAACTGGTTTTCCAAATTTTTTATCAACAATATAAGCTCCATCTCGCAATGTACAATCTAAAATTTTTAAATGTTTCATTATTTATCCTTTTTAATGAAATATTGGTATACTTTATCCGCAAATTCAAAATCTTCAGGATAATCTATATCAATAAATTCAATAAAATTACACTCACAAACAAAAACTTTTTTCCCGCTTCGACTATTATAATTTGCAAAAACATTCCTTGTAAACACATATGGAGAAGATATTTCACAAAATACAGGTTCTATATCTTGAGTTTTTTGAACTGAATCTAATAAAAAATTTAATGGTTCATTTTTAAACCAAATAAAATTTTTAAATTTCTTTGCAGCAATTGCTGAATCAAATTTTTTAGATACTACTGCATTAATGCATTGTTTATATGTATCAAGAAGCACAAAAGGAGAAGTAGCATGAGCCATAATATAAATATCAGCATCTATACTTTTAACAAAACTAGCTATTAAATCTCCAGCGAGTGTTTCTGATGAGTCTAAACTAGCATCTCTTTGTAAAAATTTAACTCCATCAAGCAAATACGATTTTATTTTTGCATCACTGCAAAATACATATATATCATCAATATATTCGCATTTCAATAAAGTTTTTTGAACAAAATGTACCAATGGTGTACCATCGAAAAAGGTTTTAGTGTTTTTACCTGGTAGTCTTTCATTGTTTAATTTTATCGGAATAAAAGCAACTGTTTTCATTTTTTCTCACTTTTGTATTTTATATTTCTTATCTCAAACCACATCTTAACATATCCACCCTTATACCAAGTTTTATTAGCTTGTATAAGAGCTTGTCCAAGTTTATAAGAAAGATGATTTTTAAGTTTTGAGACTTCTTTATAATCAGGATAATCTTCTAATGGAGGTAATGCCAATGATGGATCTTTTTTTATTTTTTCTTGATAGATTTTTTGTTCTTGTTTGTGTTTATCTTTTATATAAGATAGCACAAAAGGCATTCTTATATAACCTAGTATAGATTTTGAATTTGCTATCATAGCTTGACCTAGTTTATAAGAGAGTTGATTTTGAATTCTTGCTTTGGCTGTTCCGTATTTAGCTTGGAAGGATAATTGTTTGCTTGATAACTGAATTTGAGCTAAATTATCTTGAATGGTTTGTTCTTTAAGTTTTATATTTTGATTTAAATTTTGAATTTGAGAGTTTTTAACTTGATTATCTTGATTTTGGATTACCTGTTTTAGTTCTTTTATTATAGTATCTGCTAAAACCATATCTTTTAAATCAAATGCAACTCCATAAGTTGAATTGATTCTATAACGCTCTGCTAATATCTCAACCGCAGGAACCGATAAACGAGAGATCTTCAGTTCGTTTTTTATAGCCACACTACTGAGATCCATTTTTTCCAAAATGTCTGCAACAAGGTTATAAATATGTTGCCAAGGAATATGATATCCACCTAAACCGCCATTTATTTTATTTTTTACATTATACGCAGCTAGTATAAATTTTTTCTCAACCATTATACCGCACTTTCTCGCCCAAGGAACTTGCGGTGGAACAAAATTAACCCCCTGTTTTTTACAAAACTGAAACGGAATCATACCAGTTGTGTTTCCTTCTGATATACATAAATGACTCTCATTGCATAAAGAAATTTTTTTTCTATAATCACAGTCTTCCAAAAAAATTAACTCAACTTCGCCCGTTATAATTTTTTCTTTAAATTTTTCAGACAAATTCTTAAAAAGATTTGAATTAACCCCATAAAACAAAAGTTGCTTATTACTATCACCAATCATACCATCATAAGATGTAGTTCCATTAAAATATATTTTTATACAATTAAAATATTTTAACAACTCTATAATAATATTATAAACACCCTCTTCTTGTTCAATCCATTCTCTATACTCAAAAATACACAAACCAATCCATATAACTAATTTATCTTCTGTTTTATCTTCTGTTTTATCTTCTGTTTTATCTTCTGTTTTATCTTCTAAAACATCACGCAATATTGCCTCCTCAAATTCAATATTGCGCGATTCTGGGACACCATTTGGATAAATATAAACAATATTATCATGACTATAATTTATATTTTTAATATATTTTTTAAACATAAAAAAACAATTTGCAGGATCAATTTTTACATCCTCTACTAATCCACTTTTCATCAACAAATAAAAAAATCTCAATGGGTAAACAAAAAAATGCTGCGGTTGAGACATATTGAATGTAAAGCCAAATTTAATGTTTTTAAATTTCAAATCATTCAAATTTATTTTATTAGCCATATATTTCACTGTATATGGAATAGGCCATGCACATTGAATTTTATAAAAAGCACCGGGAACAATAATATAGTTTATCAACAAAGATGCCTGTGTAAAAATCCACGGATACTTATTTTCCTTGTCAATCATAAATACGATATTTGAAGCCTTATTATCTGCAATATTATATACAGCCCTAGTCTTAATGTTTTTATAAAATGGGTGCTCTATTTCAAAATATTTATTGCTTATTTGTTTACCCCAAAAATCGATCATCTTTGAAATATTTTTTTCTTCTTGAATTTTAACAATACTCCTAAATTCTTCAGTAAAATCACCAATAATACATTCTTTTTCTATAATTTTTTCATCGAATTTTTTTAGCATTTCTATAAAATTTCTAATTTCCACAATATTACCTTTTTTCTAATGTATACACATAGCAATC
>NZ_JAKMQA010000019.1:0-5261 GCF_025771295.1 Campylobacter sp. RKI_CA19_01121 | reverse complement strand
ATAAATACTGATTAATTACTAAGCTAATTAGCTTAGTAAGACTTTCAAATTTAATTTCTTCAAATTTAATTTATCAATTTTATAAATCTTTTTGTCTTTTGTGGAATTTTAAAATTATACAAAAAGTAAATATAAATTTTTAAAAAATAAATAAGAAAAGCAATAATAAACACTACAAACATCAAATACCTACCAAAAAAGCACTATATTTATAAAATGAATATCAATATTCTAATTTATTTTATATATTTTTATTGATTTTTGATAAATTCAGAAAAATTTATGAAACTTTTATAAAAAATTGTTATATAATACTCATTAAGTTTATAAACAAAACTTAAATAAAACCCACAAGGAGTACATCATGGGAACAAGAAAAGAACACGACTTTATTGGCGAGTTGGAAATTTCTGACGAGGTTTATTATGGAGTGCAAACTTTTAGAGCACTAGAAAACTTCCATATGAGTGGCAGAAGATTACAAGATTATCCTTATTTTGTAAAAGCTTTCGCTCAAGTTAAAAAAGCAGCTGCTCTTGCTAACAAAGAAGTTGGAGTTCTTGATGCTGACAAAGCTGATGCTATTGCTAAAGCTTGCGATAGATTGATTGCTGGTGAATTTTTAGATCAATTCGTAGTAGATATGATCCAAGGTGGTGCTGGTACTAGTACAAACATGAACACCAACGAAGTTATCACTAATATCGCTCTTGAAAGTATGGGACACAAAAAAGGTGAGTACCAATATCTTCATCCAAATGATCATACAAACTTAGGTCAATCTACAAATGATACTTATCCAAGTTCAATTAAAGTAGCTACCTATGCAAAACTTACTGATCTTTTAAAAGCTATGGAACTTTTAAAAACTGAATTAGAAGCTAAAGCTAAAGAATACAAAGATATCATTAAAATGGGTAGAACAGAGCTTGAAGATGCAGTTCCTACTACTTTAGGAAATACTTTCAACGCTTTTGCTAGCTATATTAAAAGTGATATTGAAAAAATCACAGCAGCTCGTGAGTCAATGAGTTATTTAAATCTTGGTGCAACAGCTATTGGTACAGGAATTAACTGCCACCCTGATTACAAATTTGTGGTTGAGAAAAAATTAAAAGAAATTACTGGTGTTGAATTTAAACCAGCTGAAGATTTTATCGCTGCTACTCAAGATACAGCTGACTTTGTACATGTAAGTGGCGCGTTAAAAACTGCAGCAGTGAGATTATCTAAAATTGCAAACGACTTAAGATTAATGAATTCAGGCCCAAGATGTGGTTTAGGTGAAATTAATCTACCAAAAATGCAACCAGGTAGCTCTATCATGCCAGGTAAAGTAAATCCAGTAATTTGTGAAGCAGTAGGTGAAGCTTGCTATGAAGTTATAGGAAATGATGTTACTATTATGCTTTGCTCTGAAAGAGGAGAATTTGAACTTAATGCATTTGAACCAGGTATTGCTTATGGATTATTTAACTCTATAGTATTACTTGAAAATGCAATGAAATCTCTAGCTGAAAAAGCTGTAAGAGGCTTAACAGCAAATCCTGAAGCATGCAAACAATCTGTACTTAACTCAATCGGTATTGTTACAGCATTTAATCCTGTTTTAGGATATGAAAAATCTGCAAGTATTGCTAAAGAGGCTTTAGAAACTGGTAAAGCAGTTGGCGATATTTGTCTTGAAAGAGGATATCTTCCAAAAGAAGAAATTGAAAGAATTTTAACACCAGAAAATATGTTAAATCCTCATATGACAGAGAAAAGAAAAGCTTAATAACTTAGGAGTTTAATCATGGATATTATGATTATTTTACAACTTGTTGTCTTTCTTGGGGCAATATTCATAGGTATCCGCCTCGGTGGCATAGCAATAGGCTATGCCGGAGGTTTGGGTGTTGTTATTTTAGGTCTTGTTTTAGGTATGAAACCAGGTAATATTCCTTGGGATGTTATCTTAATCATTGCTGCAGCAATTGCTGCGATTTCTGCTATGCAACAAGCAGGTGGTTTGGATTATATGGTAAAAGTTACCGAAAGAATTTTACGTAAACATCCAAGATTTATCAATTACCTTGCGCCAGCTTGCGGTTGGTTACTTACTATTTTAGCAGGTACTGGTAATGCGGTATTTTCATTAATGCCTGTTGTTATTGATGTTGCAAAATCACAAAATATCAAACCATCAGCTCCACTTTCATTAATGGTTGTTGCTTCACAAATTGGTATTACAGCTTCTCCAGTTAGTGCTGCTGTTGTTTATATGACTGGCGTATTAGAACCACTTGGTTGGAATTACCCTGCATTAATTGGTATTTGGATTGTAACTACTTTTGCTGCTTGTATGATTACAGCTTTCATTGTAAGCTTAATCACTCCAATGGATCTTAGCAAAGACCCTGTATATCAAGAACGCTTAAAAGCTGGTCTTGTAAAAAGCGCTTCTGATGTTTTACAAAGCGAAGACAAACCAGGTGCAAAACTTTCAGTTGCTATTTTCTTATTCACAGTATTAGCGGTTGTTCTTTATGCTACAGCAATTTCTAATAATATCAAATGGATTGATCCAGTAGTTATTCCAAGAGATGCTGCAATTATGAGTTTCTTATTAACAGCTGCAACTTTAATCACAATCTTTTGTAAAGTTGAACCTGCAAAAATTTTAGATACAAGTGTATTTAAATCAGGTATGACAGCTTGTGTATGTGTATTTGGTGTTGCTTGGCTTGGAAATACTTTCGTTGCAGGTCATGAGGCAGGTATTAAAGAAGTAGCAGGTGAATGGGTTAAACAAACTCCAGCTATGCTTGCAGTTGCATTCTTCTTTGCTAGTATGCTTTTATACTCTCAAGCAGCTACTGCAAAAGCTATTGTTCCAGTTATCATTGCTGCATTAGGAATTTCAGCTACAAATCCTGCGGATTCTTATATGCTAGTTGCTTGTTTTGCTGCTGTTTCAGCACTTTTCGTTCTTCCAACTTACCCTACTTTATTAGGTGCAGTTCAAATGGATGACACAGGCACAACAAGAATAGGAAAATTCATATTTAACCACGCATTCTTTATCCCTGGTGTATTAGCTATAGTTATAGCTGTTGCTCTAGGTTTCTTAGCAGTAGGAATGCTTTAATACTTCAACTTTCCACTTAAAATGTGGAAAGTTCTCTTTTTACTTATTAACCAATTTTAAGTAGAATGTTTTTTTAATTTTAAAGAATCAAAAATGACAAAATTAACTTTAGATAGAAAAAATATAAGAATTTTATTTATAGGTTATATCCTAGTTGCACTTTTTGGCACCTTTATTCTAATGCTTCCTATTATGCACACTAAGCCCATATCTTTTCTAGATGCATTTTTTACCAGTGCTTCAGCTGTAAGCATGACAGGACTTATTGTATTAAACACCTCATTAGATTTTAGCTTTTATGGACAACTTGTTATTTTATTGCTTATTCAAATAGGTGGCTTAGGTTATATGAGTATAGCTATGGCTTTATATATTTTAGTACGCAAAAAGATGAGTTTTGGAGAAAAAAATCTTTTAAGAGAATCTTTGATCTATCCTGAAGCCGATGGCCTTGTAGGATTTTTAAAAAAGGTTTTATTTTTTGTATTTGCTATTGAGCTTTTAGGTGCTTTATTGTTATTTTTAAGATTTAAGCTTGATATGAATTTAAGTGAAGCTCTATGGGCTAGTGTTTTTCACTCTATTTCTGCTTTTAATAATGCAGGATTTAGTATATTTGAAAGTGGCCTAATGCCTTATAGAGATGATTTTTGGATTAATTTTGTTATCACCTCTTTAATTATCATTGGAGGTTTGGGGTATTTTGTATTATTAGAACTATACTTTTTTTCTAAAAAGCGTTTTGCAAGCTTAAGTTTACATACAAAACTTGTTTTAATTTCTACTGTTATATTGATTCTTTTTGCAAGTTTAGTAGTCTTTTTATTTGAATACCATAATCCAAAAAGCATAGGAGAATTTTCACTTTTTGATAAAATTATGAGTGCATATTTTACAGCGGTAAATTACCGAACAGCAGGGTTTAATACTCTTGATCTTAGTACTTTTAAAGATGCAAGCTTGTTTTTTGGATCTTTATTTATGATTGTAGGTGGTGCACCTGGTGGAACAGCTGGAGGTATTAAGGTAACTACAATTGCTGTATTGTTAATCTATGCTTATTGGAGCATCAAAGATAGTAATGCAAGAATTTTCAACTTTGAAATTCCTACAGAAACTATCAATAAAGCTTTTATTATAGCAGTAAGTTCTATTGTATATATCATCACTTGTGTGTTAATTTTATCCTTAATTGAAGATGATAAAAGCTTTTTACCCTTGCTTTTTGAAACAAGTTCAGCGTTTGCCACAGTAGGAGTTTCAGTAGGAGATGGTGGGACTTTATCGCTTAGTGCGCTTTTTAACTCTGAAAGTAAATTACTTATCATATTGTTAATGCTTAGCGGTAGAGTGGGTGTGCTTGCATTTTTATTTAGTATATTTTTCAAAGAAAAAGAAAAATATTTGAATTATCCAAAAGGAAAGATAATATTATGAAAAAAGAAACTTATGGCATTATAGGACTTGGAAGGTTTGGTTCAGTTTTAGCAAAAGAGCTTATTGATCAAGGTAAGAGAGTTATTGTTTCTGATATTGATGAAGAAGCGGTCAAGGAATTACAAGATCATGCAGATTTTGCTTATATTTTAGATTCTACTCATACTATAGCTTTAAAAGAAGCAGGTTATGCAAATGCAGATGTTGTTATACTTAGCATAGGTGAAAATTTAGAATCAAGCATACTCACTTTCATGGCTTTAAAAGAAATAGGAGTAAAAAACATCATTGCCAAGGCAAACTCTTCTACACACGGGCAAATTCTTTCAAAACTTGGGGTTAATAAAGTCATCTATCCTGAAAAAGAATCAGCAAAGCGTTTGGCTAAAATTCTTATCACTAATCCAAATTTTGAGATCATAGATCTTTCAGCCAATACTATCAAAGTAGCAAAACTTTTAGTAGATGAAAACTTAGCAGGAAAAACTTTGCAATCTATTGGTCAAAACTTAAAAGTCATTGCGCACAAACAGCATGATACTTGGAGTATTATGCCAAATTTAGAAACTACTGCTTATTTGAATGATATACTAATGCTACTTGGCACTCAAGAAGAATTAAATCAATATGAATATTAATAAAAATTTAAAGCTTATTTTTAAGCTTTAAATTTACACTTAAACCACCCTTCATT
>NZ_JAKMQA010000018.1:0-6358 GCF_025771295.1 Campylobacter sp. RKI_CA19_01121 | reverse complement strand
CAACACGGGACACCACTTATTGACCCTTTCGTCTAGTGGCTCAGGACGTCACTCTCTCTGTGTGATAACAGAGGTTCAAATCCTCTAGGGGTCGCCATGAATGCATATCATGATCAAATGCAACAGATTAAAATTTACTTTTTTATATTTTTTTAATCATTTACCCATCACATGCCATAACACACACCTATAAAATCCACTCTATCTTTTCTCCTTCTCTTTTTTCTAAAAATAATTTTATTCCTCTAACAACTTCCTACTAGTCGCCCCCCCCCTTTTTTTTTCTTCAACCATAACTTACACACTTACACCACCATAATAACAAAATATAAACTCACCCTAAAACAAATTTCTTTAAATGTCTAATTATATTAATAAAACTTTAAGCTTTTATTGCTATAATTTCATTTCCTTTTTAAACGAAAGGGTTTTAAAAAGCTAAGACTTTTTGTCTTAATTTTTTAGTATTTGTTCTTTAAATTATTAATATTGTTAATCAAATCTTATAGTCAATCTTTGAAATCTAAATAAGTGATCGATTGAGCCAGAAAGATTTATTTTTAAATCTTAACAATCAACTTTTTCTTTGAAGAAAAAGATTAAACTTATCCAATTATTTTTTATGGAGAGTTTGATCCTGGCTCAGAGTGAACGCTGGCGGCGTGCCTAATACATGCAAGTCGAACGATGAAGCTTTTAGCTTGCTAGAAGTGGATTAGTGGCGCACGGGTGAGTAAGGTATAGTTAATCTGCCCTACACAAGAGGACAACAGTTGGAAACGACTGCTAATACTCTATACTCCTGCTTAACACAAGTTGAGTAGGGAAAGTTTTTTCGGTGTAGGATGAGACTATATAGTATCAGCTAGTTGGTGAGGTAATGGCTCACCAAGGCTATGACGCTTAACTGGTCTGAGAGGATGATCAGTCACACTGGAACTGAGACACGGTCCAGACTCCTACGGGAGGCAGCAGTAGGGAATATTGCGCAATGGGGGAAACCCTGACGCAGCAACGCCGCGTGGAGGATGACACTTTTCGGAGCGTAAACTCCTTTTCTTAGGGAAGAATTCTGACGGTACCTAAGGAATAAGCACCGGCTAACTCCGTGCCAGCAGCCGCGGTAATACGGAGGGTGCAAGCGTTACTCGGAATCACTGGGCGTAAAGGGCGCGTAGGCGGATTATCAAGTCTCTTGTGAAATCCAACGGCTTAACCGTTGAACTGCTTGGGAAACTGGTAGTCTAGAGTGAGGGAGAGGCAGATGGAATTGGTGGTGTAGGGGTAAAATCCGTAGATATCACCAAGAATACCCATTGCGAAGGCGATCTGCTGGAACTTAACTGACGCTAAGGCGCGAAAGCGTGGGGAGCAAACAGGATTAGATACCCTGGTAGTCCACGCCCTAAACGATGTACACTAGTTGTTGGGGTGCTAGTCATCTCAGTAATGCAGCTAACGCATTAAGTGTACCGCCTGGGGAGTACGGTCGCAAGATTAAAACTCAAAGGAATAGACGGGGACCCGCACAAGCGGTGGAGCATGTGGTTTAATTCGAAGATACGCGAAGAACCTTACCTGGGCTTGATATCCTAAGAACCTTTTAGAGATAAGAGGGTGCTAGCTTGCTAGAACTTAGAGACAGGTGCTGCACGGCTGTCGTCAGCTCGTGTCGTGAGATGTTGGGTTAAGTCCCGCAACGAGCGCAACCCACGTATTTAGTTGCTAACGGTTCGGCCGAGCACTCTAAATAGACTGCCTTCGTAAGGAGGAGGAAGGTGTGGACGACGTCAAGTCATCATGGCCCTTATGCCCAGGGCGACACACGTGCTACAATGGCATATACAATGAGACGCAATACCGCGAGGTGGAGCAAATCTATAAAATATGTCCCAGTTCGGATTGTTCTCTGCAACTCGAGAGCATGAAGCCGGAATCGCTAGTAATCGTAGATCAGCCATGCTACGGTGAATACGTTCCCGGGTCTTGTACTCACCGCCCGTCACACCATGGGAGTTGATTTCACTCGAAGCCGGAATACTAAACTAGTTACCGTCCACAGTGGAATCAGCGACTGGGGTGAAGTCGTAACAAGGTAACCGTAGGAGAACCTGCGGTTGGATCACCTCCTTTCTAGAGTACAAACTGATAAGTCTCACAACTATCAGTTCATATATAGACTCAATCATCCTTGTTTAGATTTCAAAGATTGATGAAAAGCTAATTTTGGGGAATTAGCTCAGCTGGGAGAGCGCCTGCTTTGCACGCAGGAGGTCAGCGGTTCGATCCCGCTATTCTCCACCATTTATTAAGGGCCTATAGCTCAGCTGGTTAGAGTGCACCCCTGATAAGGGTGAGGTCACAAGTTCAAGTCTTGTTAGGCCCACCATAAAAAAAGATTTGTTTATCAATCATATAATAAAGTTTTAAAACTTAAAGCAAGTATATAGCTAATAATAAAGCAGTAAATAAAGTAAAATACTTTATTGCTTATGTTTTTAAATTATTTAAACTCTTTATATATACTTTCTTTAGGTTTTAAGACCTAAGCTAAATAAATAATAGAATATTTTATATATTAGATTAATTATTTAATGTTATTTGAATTATCATTGTTAAGAGTCACAAGCAAGTTTTAATAAAAACAATTTTACAGGACTTGTTAAAGGATAAAATCTAACTATCTTTTCTTTAGCTTTTAGTTAAAGACAAGTTTTAAACTCACAGCTTAGTGAGACTAATATTTTTAGTTTTATTAAGTGTTTAAATGCTTTCCGTCTTAAGATAGTAAAGTCTTATCATAAAAACTTTAACAAGGAAGTGATGCGTTTTAGAATGAATTTAAAAGGTAAGCTATTAAGAGCGAATGGTGGATGCCTTGGCTGGTAAAGGCGATGAAGGACGTACTAGACTGCGATAAGCTACGGGGAGCTGTCAAGAAGCTTTGATCCGTAGATTTCCGAATGGGGCAACCCAGTATATAGAGATATATACTACCATAATGGAGCGAACGTAGGGAATTGAAACATCTTAGTACCTACAGGAAAAGAAATCAATAGAGATTGCGTCAGTAGCGGCGAGCGAAAGCGCAAGAGGGCAAACCCAGTGCTTGCACTGGGGGTTGTAGGACTGCAATGTGCAATAGGTGAGGTTAGTAGAACACTCTGGAAAGTGTAGCCATAGAGGGTGATAGTCCCGTATACGAAAACCAAACCTTAGCTAGCAGTATCCTGAGTAGGGCGGGACACGAGGAATCCTGTCTGAAGCTGGGTCGACCACGATCCAACCCTAAATACTACTACCAGACCGATAGTGCACAAGTACCGTGAGGGAAAGGTGAAAAGAACTGAGGTGATCAGAGTGAAATAGAACCTGAAACCATTTGCTTACAATCATTCAGAGCACTATGTAGCAATACAGTGTGATGGACTGCCTTTTGCATAATGAGCCTGCGAGTTGTGGTGTCTGGCAAGGTTAAGCACACGCGAAGCCGTAGCGAAAGCGAGTCTGAATAGGGCGCTTAAGTCAGATGCTGCAGACCCGAAACGAAGTGATCTATCCATGAGCAAGTTGAAGCTAGTGTAAGAACTAGTGGAGGACTGAACCGATAGGCGTTGAAAAGCCCCCGGATGACTTGTGGATAGGGGTGAAAGGCCAATCAAACTTCGTGATAGCTGGTTCTCTCCGAAATATATTTAGGTATAGCGTTGTGTCGTAATATAAGGGGGTAGAGCACTGAATGGGCTAGGGCATACACCAATGTACCAAACCCTATCAAACTCCGAATACCTTATATGTAATCACAGCAGTCAGGCGGCGAGTGATAAAATCCGTCGTCAAGAGGGAAACAACCCAGACTACCAGCTAAGGTCCCTAAATCTTACTTAAGTGGAAAACGATGTGAAGTTACTTAAACAACCAGGAGGTTGGCTTAGAAGCAGCCATCCTTTAAAGAAAGCGTAATAGCTCACTGGTCTAGTGATTTTGCGCGGAAAATATAACGGGGCTAAAGTAAGTACCGAAGCTGTAGACTTGATTTTATCAAGTGGTAGGAGAGCGTTCTATTTGCGCCGAAGGTATACCGGTAAGGAGTGCTGGAGCGAATAGAAGTGAGCATGCAGGCATGAGTAGCGATAATTAATGTGAGAATCATTAACGCCGTAAACCCAAGGTTTCCTACGCGATGCTCGTCATCGTAGGGTTAGTCGGGTCCTAAGTCGAGTCCGAAAGGGGTAGACGATGGCAAATTGGTTAATATTCCAATACCAACATTAGTGTGCGATGGAAGGACGCTTAGGGCTAAGCAAGCTAGCGGATGGAAGTGCTAGTCTAAGGTCGTAGGAGGTTATATAGGCAAATCCGTATAACAATACTCCGAGAACTGAAAGGCTCTTCAAAGTCTTCGGACAGCGAGGAGAATTGCTGATGCCGTCGAGCCAAGAAAAGTTTCTAAGTTTAGCTAATGTTGCCCGTACCGTAAACCGACACAGGTGGGTGGGATGAGTATTCTAAGGCGCGTGGAAGAACTCTCTTTAAGGAACTCTGCAAAATAGCACCGTATCTTCGGTATAAGGTGTGGTTCGCTTCGTATTAGGATTTACTCCGAAAGCGAAGAAACTTACAACAAAGAGTCCCTCCCGACTGTTTACCAAAAACACAGCACTCTGCTAACTCGTAAGAGGATGTATAGGGTGTGACGCCTGCCCGGTGCTCGAAGGTTAATTGATGGGGTTAGCATTAGCGAAGCTCTTGATCGAAGCCCGAGTAAACGGCGGCCGTAACTATAACGGTCCTAAGGTAGCGAAATTCCTTGTCGGTTAAATACCGACCTGCATGAATGGCGTAACGAGATGGGAGCTGTCTCAAAGAGGGATCCAGTGAAATTGTAGTGGAGGTGAAAATTCCTCCTACCCGCGGCAAGACGGAAAGACCCCGTGGACCTTTACTACAGCTTGACACTGCTATTTGGATAAGAATGTGCAGGATAGGTGGGAGGCTTTGAGTATATGACGCCAGTTGTATATGAGCCGTTGTTGAGATACCACTCTTTCTTATTTGGGTAGCTAACCAGCTTGAGTTATCCTCAAGTGGGACAATGTCTGGTGGGTAGTTTGACTGGGGCGGTCGCCTCCCAAATAATAACGGAGGCTTACAAAGGTTGGCTCAGAACGGTTGGAAATCGTTCGTAGAGTATAAAGGTATAAGCCAGCTTAACTGCAAGACATACAAGTCAAGCAGAGACGAAAGTCGGTCTTAGTGATCCGGTGGTTCTGTGTGGAAGGGCCATCGCTCAAAGGATAAAAGGTACCCCGGGGATAACAGGCTGATCTCCCCCAAGAGCTCACATCGACGGGGAGGTTTGGCACCTCGATGTCGGCTCATCGCATCCTGGGGCTGGAGCAGGTCCCAAGGGTATGGCTGTTCGCCATTTAAAGCGGTACGCGAGCTGGGTTCAGAACGTCGTGAGACAGTTCGGTCCCTATCTGCCGTGGGCGCAAGAAGATTGAAGAGATTTGACCCTAGTACGAGAGGACCGGGTTGAACAAACCACTGGTGTAGCTGTTGTTCTGCCAAGAGCATCGCAGCGTAGCTAAGTTTGGAACGGATAAACGCTGAAAGCATCTAAGCGTGAAGCCAACTCTAAGATGAATCTTCTCTAAGCTCTCTAGAAGACTACTAGTTTGATAGGCTGGGTGTGTAATGGATGAAAGTCCTTTAGCTGACCAGTACTAATAGAGCGTTTGGCTTATCTTATTTAAGCATCACTTCCTTGTTAAGGTTTTTAATAAAGCTTTGAGTGTTTTTATATGAAATATTTATATAAAGATTATGTTCTTAAGTTTATAAAATCTTACAAGTAAAGTTTATATTAGAACTTGCTCTTAACATTGTTTTTTAAGTATTCTAAAACAATAAAGTGATTTAGCTTAATAAAATATCTAAATATAAGAATAAGATGAAAGCTAAAATAAAAATGATTTTTATATCTAAATCTTATTGATTGTTTTTATTATGCTATATTAAATAGAATATTTAAATAACAATGTCCGTGATTATACAGATGTGGAGACGCCTTGCTCCATCCCGAACCAAGAAGCTAAGCACATCGTGGGTGATGATACTACGCCTTACTGGCAGGGGGAAAGTAGCTCATTGCGGACTTGTTAATTCTCTTATTATTCTTACTTTGTATATAATCTTATGTTTATTTTTATTGTTAGTTATTATTATTTTATAAAATTTGGTTTTATGCGTTGTTTTTGCTATTTATTAGTTATTCTATTTTATTTTTGAATTTTTATGGTTTTATATGCTATTTGATTATTTATTGTCCTAATCCTTGGTTTAGTTTATTTTT
>NZ_JAKMQA010000017.1:0-17628 GCF_025771295.1 Campylobacter sp. RKI_CA19_01121 | reverse complement strand
CCTAGATACCATTAAGGTAAAAGCTACTCAAGCTGCTCAAGATGGTCAAACAGCAAAAACTAGAGCAATGATTCAAGGTGAAATCACAAAATTAATGGAAGAGCTTGATAATATAGCAAATACTACTACCTACAATGGAAAACAACTTTTAAGTGGTGCTTTCTCAAATCAACAATTCCAAATTGGCGATAAAGCAAACCAAACTGTAAATGCTACCATAGGTGCAACCAACTCAGCAAAAATAGGTCAAACTCGCTTTGAAACAGGTGCTAGAGTTACGGCAAGTGGAACAGCTGGCTTAACCATAAAATCATATAATGGTGTAAATGATTATGTGATTCAACCTGTAACAATTTCCACAAGCGCAGGAACAGGCCTTGGTGCTTTAGCAGCTGAAATCAATAAAGCTTCAGATATCACAGGAGTTAGAGCAACAGCTACCGTTCAAACTATATCAGATACGGCTATAACAGCAAGCGGAACAACAAGTGATAATTTTTCAATCAATGGTGTTGTCATTGGTAAAGTAAATTATAAAGCAAACGATAAGGAAGGTGCTTTGATTTCAGCTATCAATGCTAAAAAAGATACAACAGGTGTTGAAGCTTCTTTAGTAGATGGTAGATTGGTTTTAAACTCAGCAGATGGTAGAGGTATTGAACTAGGAGGAAGTATCGGAACTGGTTTATCAGGTCATGTCGCTTCTGTTAATTATGGAAGATTATCTTTGGTAAAAAATGATGGTAGTGATATTATCATAGGGTCTGTTGCAGGAAATGACGTATCTGCTTTAGGCTTTAATACAGTAGCAGAAGCAACTGTAAATTTAGAGTCAGTTAAGGGTCAAATATCTGCTGATGTAGCTTCAGCTATGGGCTTCAATGCTATGAGTTTTGCAACACAATCTGGTAGCAAAACAGCTGGTGTTACCACCTTACAAGGTGCAATGGCTGTTATGGATATAGCTGACACTGCTATAGCAAACCTTGATACTATTAGAGCAAACATCGGTGCTACGCAAAATCAAATCACATCAACTATTAACAACATTAGCGTAACTCAAGTTAATGTTAAAGCTGCTGAATCACAAATTAGAGATGTTGACTTTGCAAGCGAAAGCGCAAACTACTCTAAAGCTAACATTCTAGCTCAAAGTGGATCTTACGCTATGGCTCAAGCAAACGCAGCTTCTCAAAATGTATTAAGATTGCTTCAGTAGTCAACTTACGATTTCCTAAGCTCACCTTTTGGTGGGCTTTTCTTCTTTTCTAAGCAAAAAATTTAACTTTTTTTTATACACTTTTACTAATTTTAATCCTCACAAGGAAAATAATGAAAAATTTAATCATAGTAGAATCACCTGCTAAAGCTAAAACCATAGGTAATTTTCTAGGTAAAGACTATGAAGTGATAGCCTCTAAAGGCCACATTAGAGATCTACCTAAAACTAGCTTTGGTATAAAAATAGAAGATGAAAATTTTAAACCTGAATATAGAATTTCAAATGATCATTCAAGCTTAGTAAAAGAACTCAAAGAAAAGGCTAAAAAAGCAAAAACCATCTACCTTGCAACCGATGAGGACCGCGAGGGTGAAGCCATAGCTTATCATATAGCTAAGGCTATTAATAAAGATGAAAATTCCCTGCCACGCATAGTTTTTCATGAGATCACCAAAAGTGCTATAGAAAATGCTTTAAAAAACCCAAGATCTTTAAATATAAATAGCGTCAACGCCCAACAAACTAGACGCTTACTTGATCGCATAGTAGGCTATAAACTAAGCCCTTTACTAAATCAAAAAATCCAAAAAGGCTTAAGCGCAGGGCGTGTGCAAAGTGCAGCTTTAAAAATCATCGTTGATAGAGAAAGAGAAATTAAAGCCTTTGTTCCTTTGAAATACTTTAGTATAGATATGATTTTTGAAAAAGACTTACAAGCTGAACTAGTTGAGTTTCAAAATCAAAAGATAGAAAAACTAAGTCTAACTAATGAAGATAGAGCTAAGCTTATCTTTGAAGCTTGCAAAAATGCTAACTTTAAAATAAAAGATATAGAAAGTAAAGATAGAAAAATAGCCCCACAAGCACCTTTTATGACTTCAACCCTGCAACAAAGTGCAAGCAATCGTCTTGGTTTTAACCCTAAAAAAACCATGATGATAGCTCAAAAACTTTATGAGGGCGTAAAAACTCATCAAGGTATTATGGGTGTGATCACTTATATGAGAACTGATAGCTTAAATATCGCAAAAGAAGCCTTAGAAGAAGTAAGAAAACTCATCAAAAATGATTTTGGCAAAGAATACTTACCAAGCAAAGCAAATATTTATACCACTAAAAGCAAAGGCGCTCAAGAAGCACATGAGGCTATAAGACCGACTAATCTTAGCTTTACTCCAAAACTTGCAAGTGAGTTTTTAGAAAAAGATGAAGCAAGATTATATACTTTAATATACAATCGTTTCCTAGCTTCACAAATGAATCCTGCTATATCTCAAACTCAAAATGTCTATGTAAAATCAAATGAAGCAAGTTTTAAAATAAGTGGTAGAAAAATTTTATTTGATGGGCACTATAAAGTATATGGAGATATGGACAAAGATAAAATTTTACCTAATTTAAAACTAGAAGATACATTAAATATCCAAAATATAGAATTAAGCTCACATTTTACCGAGCCACCTTCAAGATATTCTGAAGCTGGGCTTGTTAAAAAGCTAGAAAACCTTGGTATAGGACGCCCTTCAACTTATGCTCCAACCATCTCTTTACTCAGTGCAAGAGAATATGTGCATATAGATAAAAAGCAAATCATACCTAATGAAATAGCCTTTGTCGTAACAGAAGTTTTAGAACAAAACTTTAGTGATATAGTAGATAGTGATTTTACTTCTAAAATGGAAGATAAACTTGACATCATTGCAGAAGGTAAAATGGACTGGCAAGAAGTTTTAAGAGAGTTTTATTTTCCTTTTATGAGAAAAATCGATGAGGGTAAAAAAAATATAAAAAGTCAAAAAACTTTTACAAAATTAGATGAAACCTGCCCTGATTGTGGTGGAGAGCTTGCTATAAGAAAAGGAAGATATGGAGAATTTATAGCTTGTTTAAATTTTCCAAAATGTAAATACTCAAGAAATTTAAAACAAGAAACACAAAATGAAGAAAAAAGTGAGAAAAAGCTCAACACCATAGGCGTAAAATGTCCAAGCTGTCAAGAAGGTGAGATCGTAGAGCGTTTTTCTAAGCGTGGTAAATTTTATGGTTGTAGTGCTTATCCAAAATGCAACTATATAAGCAAATACAAACCAAGTGAAGAAAAATGTAGCGAATGTGGCGAAACTTTGATCATCAAAGAGCTTAAAAAAGGCACATTTTTAGAGTGCTTAAAATGCAAAATCAAAAAGGAAATATAATGCAAATCATGCTTTGTGCTATATCTAATATAGCAAGTGGAGGGTGCGGGGAGGACTGCAAATACTGCACACAAAGTGCTCATGTGAAAACTAATATCAACAAATACAAAAGAAAAGATATAGATCAAATTGTTTTAGAAGCTAAAATGGCTAAGAAAAATGAGGCTTTGGGTTTTTGTTTAGTTACAGCAGGAGCTGGGCTTGATGATGAAAAACTTGAATATGTATGCAAGGTAGCTCATGCGGTGCAAAAAGAAGTAGAAGGACTTTTACTCATAGCTTGCAATGGCATAGCAAATTTAGAACAACTCAAAGAATTAAAAAAAGCAGGAATTTTTTCTTATAATCATAATCTAG
This sequence comes from Campylobacter sp. RKI_CA19_01121, assembly GCF_025771295.1. Taxonomy (NCBI): domain Bacteria; kingdom Pseudomonadati; phylum Campylobacterota; class Epsilonproteobacteria; order Campylobacterales; family Campylobacteraceae; genus Campylobacter; species Campylobacter sp. RKI_CA19_01121. The sequence continues at coordinate 13,854 of NZ_JAKMQA010000017.1, read as the reverse complement.
AAACTTCCAAAGAATTTTTCCCAAACATTTGCTCTACACATACTTGGGAGCAAAGATTTCAAACTAATCTTTATGCTAAAGAAGCAGGTTTGATGCTTTGTTGTGGTGGAATTTATGGTCTTGGAGAAAGCGAAGCTGATAGAAAAAGTTTTAGAGCAAGTTTAAAAGAGCTTGATCCTTTTTCTTCGCCTATTAATTTTTTCATACCAAATGAAAACTTAAAACTCAAACAAGCTTTGCTTGATCCTGATGAGGCGTTAAATATCATCAAAGATACTAAAAAAGACTTACCAAATGCACATATCATGGTAGCAGGTGGTAGAGAAGTAGTGCTAAAAGAAAGGCAATATGAAATTTTTAATGCAGGAGCTAGTGCTATAGTAGTGGGCGATTATCTTACAACTAAAGGCGAAGAACCTAGCAAAGACATACAAAAACTAAAACAAATGGGATTTAGCTTTGCTAGCTCATGCCATTGATGCTCAAGCTGCTACGGATTTAAAAATTTTATTAGTCGTAGCAGGGTGTTTGCTAACTTCACCTTATATTGCTAAATTTTTAAAACTCCCACTTTCAGCCACTGAAATCATGCTTGGTTCTTTTATAGGATTTTTGGGTTTCATAGGAGAAAGTGAGAATTTTAAGCTTTTAGCTAATGCGGGATTTTATTATCTTATGTTTATTGCGGGTATGGAGATTAATCTCAAAACCTTTTTAAACACTGAAAGAAGCTTGCTTAACAAAGCTTTTATTTACATCATACTTTTATATGCTTTTAGTATTTTAGCGGTTGAAAGTATAGATATTTCTTATATTTTTGTCATTATCATACCTGTTATGAGTGTGGGTTTGCTCTCAACGCTTTATAGAGATTTTGGCAAAAACTGTGAGTGGCTTAATGTATCTATGGTGGTAGCCACTTTAGCTGAAGTTGTAAGCATAGTTTTACTTACCATAGCTGCAGCATTTTTGGGAAAAGGAGCCGATCTTTTCTCACTTACTCAAAATTTATTATATTTAGTGGGATTTTTAGCACTTTGTATTTTTGGATTTAAATTTTTAGAAGTACTTTTTTGGTGGTATCCACAGCTTAAAACCATACTCATGCCTTGGCAAGATCAAAACGAAAAAGATATAAGATTTTGCATGGCAATTTTCATAGCCATAGTTGCGATTATGATTTATTTTAAACTTGAAGTTGCACTTGGAGCTTTTATAGCAGGTTCATTTATAGCTACTTTTTTTGATCATAAAAAAGACTTAGAGCATAAACTTTCTAGTTTTGGTTATGGCTTTTTAATCCCTATATTTTTCATCTATATAGGCTCAAGCTTTAAGCTTCAAATGCTTTTAAACCCTCAAGTTTTACTCATAGCTTTTTCACTAACTGCCTTTATGATAGGACTAAGAATACTCTGTGCTATGACTTTTGTAAAAATACTTGGTTTAAAAAATACTTTTTTATTTGGGCTAAGTCATTCTATGCCACTAACCCTACTCATCGCAGTAGCTACGCTTTCTTATCAAACCAATATCATCACTCAAGATATATACTCAGGGCTAGTGCTTACTGCTTTACTTGAAGCAATTTTAGCCATTAGCTTAATTAAATTTATCAATAATCTTAGTAGAAAATAATTCTACTAAGCATTTATATAAAATTGCTATACTTTTTTTATGAAAAATTTAGACACACTTTTAGAATTAGCCTTAAAAGCAAGCAAGGAAGCCTCAAAAGTATTGCTTGAATATAAAGACAAAAATACCTTGTGGCTTAAAGATGATGATTCTCCGGTAGGTTTAGCTGATATAAAGTCTAATGAAGTTATTAGTGAGATTTTGGCTTCAAGCGATATAGCTATATGCTCTGAAGAAAATATACTTTCTTATGAAGAAAGAAAAAATTTAGAGTATTTTTGGCTTATAGATCCTCTTGATGGCACTAAATCTTATGCTAAAAAAGATAAAGAATATTGTGTTTTAATCGCATTAATCCACAAAAACACCCCTATACTTTCACTCATAGGCGATGTGGAAAATAATGCATTTTATTATGCACATACTCATACTAAGGTTTATAAAAATAATGAAATTTTAAATCTTAGCTTAGAGCAATACGAAAAGGTTAAAAATATAGCCCTTTACTCTAAAAACCATGATAACAATGAATATTTTTTCATTCAAAATCATCTTGCAGGCATTAAGGTTTCATCTGCTTTGAAATTTGTATATTTACTTGAAGCAAAAGCTGGAATTTACCCACGTTTTGGTGGTCCAAAAGCTTGGGATATAGCTGCGGGAGATTTTTTAGTCAAACAAAATGGTGGAATTTTATACGATTTTGATAAAAAAGCTCTAAATTATAATAGTCCTGATTTTAAACTTCCAAGTTTTATAGCTTTTGCTAAGAATGAATTTAAATTAAAAGGTTTTTAGTGAGATTTTTTTTAATATTTTTTTGTTTTTTAAATGCTATTTATGCTAACTCTTTTGCAAATAAAAAAATCATCAAATTACAAAATAACGATGATTTTAGTATCATCAATCTTGAACAAAATATAAATTATGATAAACTCTCACACATTAACACCTTAGCTTTAGTGCCAAGCTATGAAAAAGAATATAATTTTTATTTTTCAAATTTAAAAATCGATGCTAAAAGCATGGCAAAAGACACACTAAAAGCATTAAGTGCTATTTTAAATGAGCAAAATAATTTTGCCTTGCTTAGTCAAAAAGAAAATCAAACTTATATCAATAGTCAAAATATCTTGCAAACAAATAAAAATTTCATCAGTGCAAGCGAGTTTTTAGAATTTAATCGTTTTAAAAAGGCTGATTTTATTATTTTACTAGATTTAAAAAGCATTCAAGCAAGCCAACAAAATTTCTTGCTTTTTTCCAATTTTGAAGTCAAAGCCGACATAGAGTACAAACTTTTTAATGCCAAAACAAAAAAACTAAAAGATCATAAAATTCTTACTATCAATACTCAATTTGGCTCAAATAATAAAAACAAATCTTATCAAGAACTAGTCCAAGAAATAGCTAAAATTGTTTATGAAGATATTAAAAATACTATATAATCACCACTTCTTCTTCTAAAACAATCCCAAATTCTTCAAAAACTCTTTTTTTAGCAAGCTCTATTAAAAACATAGCATCCTCAAAACTAGCATGTTTTTTATTGATTAAAAAATTTGCATGTTCATTGCTAAACATCGCATCATTTTTGCTAAAACCTTTAAGATTAACTGCTTCTATCAATCTTCCTGCATGATCGTTTTTGGGATTTTTAAAAATAGAGCCAAAGCTAGCACCTTTGGGTTGATTTTTTCTTGCATTTTTTAAAAGCTCATCTTTAACTGGGTCAAATCCATATTCTAAAAAAAACTTCGCGCTAAACATCACTTCTTTAATAGGATTAAACCTATAAGCAAAAGCAATATTTTGTTTTAAAATTTCTTGATTAAAAGTGCAAATACTAATTAAATTTTTGCTAATATCCTCATCTTTTAATCCTGCATTCATTTTTAAAATACCACCCAAAGTCCCTGGGATATTTCTTAAAAACTCAAAGCCTTTTAAGTTATTTTCTTTAGCAAAATGATACATTTTAAAAGATTTCACGCTAGAGCCTATCTCTAAAAACATACCTTTTTCATTTTGCTCTAAAATTTTAATATAATCAAAACTTTTCCCTAAAATTCCTAGTTTTTTGGGTTTTGGAGAGATTAAAAGATTATTTGCCCCACCTATTAAAAAACCATCAAATTCGCAAGGCTCTTCAAGTGTTTGCACTTCAAAGCTCTCACCTATACGCACAGAAGAATACTTAGAAAAATCAATAATCATCTAATAAAGCTTGGAATTTGATTTAAAATATTAGTTGTAAAATCAATCATAGAACTTATCATCCAAGGCATTAAAAATACTATTACCACAACAACAAGTAAAATTTTTGGCACAAAAGAAAGCGTGGCTTCGTTAATTTGCGTTACAGCTTGAAAAATACTTATAATAAGCCCTGCAATAAGCCCTGCTAAAAGCATAGGTAAAGAAAGCATAAGTGTGATTTTAAAAGTTTGTACACCCAAGGCTACTAAAGTACTTTCCATATTTTCTCCTTAAAATTTAAATTCTATCAAGAATTTCTAAATTCTTCATACTCACTAGGGATAAGATAATCTTTACTTTTTATTAACTTCTCATAAAATCCATGATTATATCCAAGCTCAAAAAGCTTATCTATGGCATTGTATTGTTTATCATTCATATTAATAGAGTTTTTATTTGCATATAAATTTAAATACACATCAAGTTTTTGTGCATCAACGCGTATTAAATTACGCTCTAAAAGCATGGAGGCTAAGATTTTTCTATTATGATCGGCTACTTCTACTGCTTTAATCAAATCTTTTTCAACCGCTATTGCATCACTAAGCGGTAAAGATCTTCTAAGGGCCATACCACCTAAAGGTAAAGGTAAATCATTTTTTGCTAATTCTTGCCAAATATCCCAAAGTTCAGCCTCAACACACAAACTAGAATCAAATTCTAAAATGCTCTCATGTATAAGCACTCCCGCATCAACTTCATCTTCTAAAACAGCCTTTTCAATCTCTAAAAAATTCTTATAAATTATTCTAGCTTGTGGATATTTTATGCGAAAGATTAAAGCATTAGTAGTGTGTGCTCCACTTAAAGCAACTTTAAAATTTGGCTTTAATTTTTTATTCTTTTTCTTAATAAGCTTTGGCCCATAACCCTCACCAAAACTCACAGCAGTTTTTAATAAAGCATATTCACTAGCTATTAAAGGATAAAGTGCAAAAGATATCGCACTAACATCGTATATATTTTCTAATGCAAGCTCATTTAAAGTTTGTATATCCAAGGCTGTATTTTCATACTCATAAGCATTTCCAACCCAACCAAATTTAATCGCCATATACATAAAAATATCATCAGCATCAGGAGAGTGCGCTACGCTAATTTTTTTATTCATTTTTTTCCTTAAAAATCTAAAAAAGTATTTTAGCAAAATTCAAAATAAAAACTTATATTAAATTTCTTTTTGATACAATTTTAAACATATTATAAAAGGATTAACAAGCATGGATGATAATAAAAGAAAATCACTTGATGCAGCCTTAAAAAGTCTTGATAAAACCTTTGGAAAAGGTACTATTTTAAGACTTGGCGATAAAGAAGTTGAAAAAATTGATTCTATTCCTACAGGTTCTGTTGGACTTGATTTAGCTTTAGGAATTGGTGGGGTTCCAAAAGGAAGAATTATAGAAATTTATGGACCTGAAAGTTCAGGTAAAACTACACTTACCTTACACATCATAGCAGAATGTCAAAAAAAAGGTGGAGTTTGTGCGTTTATTGATGCTGAACACGCTCTTGATGTAAGATATGCAAAAAATTTAGGTGTTGATACAGAAAATCTTTACATCTCTCAACCAGATTTTGGAGAACAAGCCTTAGAAATCGTTGAAACTATAGCAAGAAGTGGAGCCATTGATCTAATAGTGGTAGATAGCGTTGCTGCACTTACTCCAAAAGCAGAAATTGAAGGTGATATGGGAGATCAACATGTAGGTCTTCAAGCAAGATTAATGAGCCAAGCTTTAAGAAAATTAACCGGTATCGTTCATAAAATGAACACTACTGTAATTTTCATCAATCAAATTCGTATGAAAATAGGCATGATGGGCTATGGCACCCCTGAAACAACTACCGGTGGAAATGCTTTAAAATTTTATGCTTCAGTGCGTTTAGATGTAAGAAAAACAGCTACCTTAAAACAAAATGATGAGCCTATTGGAAACCGCGTTAAAGTAAAAGTGGCTAAAAACAAAGTAGCCCCTCCATTTAAACAGGCTGAATTTGATGTGATGTTTGGTGAGGGTGTAAGTCGTGAAGGCGAGCTAATAGATTATGGTGTAAAACTTGATATTATTGATAAAAGTGGTGCATGGTTTTCTTACAAGGCTTCTAAACTCGGTCAAGGTAGAGAAAATGCTAAAGCCTTTTTAAAAGAAAATCCAGCTATTGCAGATGAAATTACTCAAGCTATACAAAACTCAATCGGTATAGATAGTATGATTTTGGGCGCAAAAGAAGACGATGAAGGAGAAGAATAATGTTGATTATTGAAGATTTAAGAGCTTTTGAAGTTTTAGATAGTAGAGGCAATCCTACCATTAAAGCTGAAATCATGCTAAGCGATGGCAGTGTGGGTAGTGCTATCGTTCCAAGTGGTGCAAGCACAGGAAAAAAAGAAGCTTTAGAATTAAGAGACAATGATGAGAGATTTGGCGGAAAAGGTGTTTTAAAAGCTATTGAAAACATCAATGGCACCATAGCTGAAAACATTATAGGGCTTGATGCGTTTAATCAAACCCAACTAGACAATACTCTTTTAGAACTTGATGGGACAAAAAATTATTCCAACCTAGGAGCAAATGCAACTTTAGGAATTTCTATGGCAACAGCGCGTGCTGCTGCTAATGCACTAGGCGTACCTTTATATCGTTACTTAGGTGGAGCAAATGCAAGTGTATTACCTGTGCCAATGTGCAATATCATCAACGGCGGTGCGCACGCAAACAATAGCGTAGATTTTCAAGAATTTATGATTATGCCTTTTGGTTTTTCAAGCTTTAAAGAAGGATTGAGATCAGTTTGTGAAATTTATGCAGTATTAAAAAAAGAATTAGCTAATCTAGGTCACTCTACTGCTTTAGGCGATGAGGGTGGTTTTGCACCAAATTTAGCAAACAACACTGAACCACTTGATCTTTTAATGACTTGTATTAAAAAAGCAGGCTATGAAAATAAAATCAAACTAGCACTAGATGTAGCAAGTAGTGAGCTTTATAAAGATGGTAAATACCATTTAGAGGGTAAAGTTTTCTCAAGTGAAGACTTGATTGCTCGCTATGAAGAATTATGTGCTAAATATCCTATTTTTAGTATTGAAGATGGTTTAGCTGAAGATGATTATGAAGGTTGGATTAAACTCACTCAAAAGCTTGGCAATAAAATTCAACTTGTGGGTGATGATTTGTTTGTAACTAATGAAGATATTTTAAGAGAAGGTATCATGAAAAATATGGCAAATGCTGTATTGATTAAGCCTAATCAAATTGGAACAATCACTCAAACTATGAGAACAGTAAGATTAGCTCATAGAAATAATTACAGATGTATTATGAGTCACAGAAGTGGCGAAAGCGAAGATGCTTTTATAGCTGATTTTGCAGTAGCACTTAATACAGGACAAATCAAAACAGGAGCTCTAGCAAGAGGCGAAAGAACTGCTAAATACAATCGCTTATTAGAAATTGAACTTGATAATGATGAATACTTAGGAGATAAACTCTGAGCGATTTATTAAAAGAGTATGATGAGCATTCTAAAAAAAAGGAAGCTCATCGTCAACTCATCAAAACCATTGCATTATCATTTGTAGCTATTATTGTTGCTATGTATTTTGGTAATATGTTTTTTGGTAAATCTTCTCTAGATGTGCTACTAACACTTAAAGAAGAGCAAAAAATTTTAGAAAAAAATATAATGACTTTAAAAGCTAAAAATGCTCAAGCTCAAAAAGAATATTTGCAACTTTTAAGACTTAAGGGAGAAAATTCGCATGAGAATTAAATTTTTTATATTGTTTTTACTTTCTTGTGTATTTTTAAATGCAAAAGACAATCCTTTTGATAATAACATAGAACAAAAAAATACCGAATTTGCAAAACTTAGTCCTTTCCAAAGGCAAGATTTTAACTTTAATTCTGATGCGAGAATTTTAAAAAATATTACCATTACTTACATTAACCTTGATGGATCTGAAGAACAAACCACTCTGGATATATACAAAAGTATTAACTGGCATGATACCTACTCATTTATAAAAACTAAAAGTCCAAATGCCACGCCTATACTTGATGTATCTGTAACCGTGCCACAAAAACAAGGAAATAAAAACTCAAAAACAGAAGAAAACAACACTACTTTAAACATAGAAACACCACTTTTTAGCGGAAATATTTATAATTTTATTTCTCTTGGTTTTTACAATAACAAAATTAATATCAAAACCCAGGATAAAATACTAAGACATCTTTCTATAGGAGATCCTACTAAAATTATTATAGATTTTGCTAAAAAACAAAATTTTAACACCAAAACACTGCAAGTTAATACAGCACAAGTTAGAAAAGTTGTATTTGGTTCACATAAAGGGTATTATCGTTTGGTAATATATCTTGATGGAAAATACAGTTATAAATATTCGCATAGTGAAAATTTACATACCTTTAGTTATCGCTAAGAGTTTTTAAACTCTTAAGCAAATCTATGATCATAAATAATCATTTGAAATCTTTGGGCTATCATTCTAGCTCTTTCTATAATGATATTTCTTGGCTCATCTTCAAAAACTTCTTGCAAACTCTCATCAAATAAATTAAGCCAAATATCAAAAAATTCTCTTGGAAATGGAGGCAATTCATGATGAGCTCTCAAAGGTGAACCACTATAACTTGGATCAGCTAAAAACATCCCTGCCCAAAAACTTGCTATTTTTTCTTTATGTTTTTTCCAACTCTCATCATCTGTGCCGATTTTTTCATTAAAAATAGGTCCTAAATCTTTATCCACTCTAACCTTTGCATAAAAAATATCCATAAGTTTTTTTATACCCTCATGATTAATAGTTTCAAACTTCATGCTTTTCCTTAAAAATAATTTTTACTTATTGTATTAAATTTAGAAATTAAAAATATAAACAAAAGTCAATTTTTAGTATAATTTTAAAAATAAAACTAAAGAAAAACTATGACTTATACTATTTTACCACCCAATCAATTCTTAGATGATTATGTCTTAAATGTGCAATTACATCAATTAGCAAATATCTCTAAAAACGCTTATAAATTTTGGAAAAACGCTCAAGCAGCACGCTATCAAGGTACAAGAGTGGTATTTTTAAACAAAAAAAGTATTTTAAAAAAACACCAACACCTTATACAAAAATGTGAAAATTTAAGTGGCTATGTGTTAGCAAGTGCTTTTTGCTCATTTACCACTTTAGCCCCATCTCATTTAGTAGAAAAAAATAATTCTCAAATTTATAAAATCTTAGATATAAAAGAAGTATGTGGGGTTAAATTTGTAAATTTAAAGGCATTTTACGATCTTTTAAAGCTAGATTATAATTATAATATTTACATTGAAAAATGCCATTTTTTTAGTCCCACTCCTTTGGAAAAGCGTATTAAAATCACTGAGAGTATGTGCGTTGGATATTACTAAGATATTTAAACATCAAAGCACAAATAAGTGAAATTATAGCCATAGCTAACATATAAAATCCTAAAGAAAAACGAGCGATATTTTCTAAATTTCCTAAAGCAATGGTGTGTAAAAATAGAGCAAGTTGTGGGGTAAACCCACCGGCTAATGCATAAGCTATATTGTATGAAAAACTAAGTCCTGAAAATTTAATCTTAGCATCAAATACTTCACTCATCATTAAAGGGCAAAAATTCATCACTCCAGCAAAAAAACAAGCACTCAAATAATACACACTCACTGTATTAAAATCAGGTGTTTTAGTATAAAGAGCATTAAAATAAAACAAACAAGTTAAGAAAAATCCTAATGAAAAAACCACACAAGCTTTCACTATGCCTATTTTATCAGCCAAAATTCCACTTAATATACAGCCAGTTACAAGCACAACTATACCAAGCATTTGCATATAAGTTTGAACGCTTGCATCAATACTTAACATTTTTGCCATAAAAGAAGGTATGATCAAAATCATCACAACAATACAAGCAGTTAAAACCCAAGTTATTAACATAGAAAGCGCTACGCCTAGTTTGGCTTTTTTAAACACTTCTTTTAAAGGGAATTTTTCTAAAGCTTTGTCTTTTTTCATTTGCTCAAAAACAGGAGTTTCTCTTAAGAATTTACGCAAATAAGCAGAAATAATCCCAAAAATTCCACCCAAAAAAAATGGAATTCTCCAAGCCCACTCATAAAGCTCTTCTTGTGTAAACAGTTTATTCATCATCAAAAATACAAAACTACCAAGTAAAATTCCACCTACCACAGAAGCTGTTAAAATCCCAAGATAAGTGCGTTTTTGACCCTTTGGAGCATGCTCAAATACAAAAACCCAAGCACCAGGTAATTCCCCACCTATAGCTATGCCTTGACAAATCCTTACAAATACTAAAAATACTATACATAAATACCCTATACTTTCATAAGTAGGTATAAAAGCAAGCATAAAAGTTGGCACAACCATCAGCAAAATACTAAGCATAAACATTTTCTTACGGCCAAATTTATCGCCAAAATGAGCCATAACTATACCGCCAAGCGGTCTAGCTAAATATCCTGCAGCAAAAATTCCATAAGTATTAAACATTTGCCAAAATAGACTTAAATTTTCAGGAAAGAAATTTTTAGAAATATAACTTGCAAAAAATACAAAAATGATAAAATCATAAAATTCTAAAGTCCCTCCCAAAGAAGAAAGACCTAAAACTTTTATATCTTTTTTACTAAGATTTTTACTCACTCTTAATCCATCTCATAAGTATCATCATCACTATAATCATCATCGTATTCATAATCATCATCATCGTAATTATACGATCTTTGATTATTTACATAAGTATCATCATCTGTTTCATCATACATTTCATCATCGTAATTTTCAAATTCTTCATCATCATAAGCCATTATAAATCCTTTAAAATTTTTTAGTAGTATTTTAATATAAAAATATACATTTTGGTATAATTTTTCAAACTTTACTTAAGGAAAAATATGAATTTAACGCATTTAGATGAAAAAAATCATCCCAAAATGGTAGATGTAAGTCAAAAAGATATCACCCAAAGAGAAGCTTGTGCAAGCGGTAAAATATATATGAGTAAAGAAGCATTTGAAGCTATCATTGAAAATAAAGCTAAAAAAGGACCTGTTTTGCAAACTGCCATCACAGCAGCCATCATGGGAGCTAAGCAAACTTCAAATCTCATTCCAATGTGTCATCCTTTAATGATTTCAAAAGTACAAACCCATATAGAAGAAAACAAAGAAGAATATTCTTTTAAACTTTTTGTGACCGTAAAATGCGAAGGAAAAACCGGAGTTGAAATGGAAAGCTTAACTGCTGTTAGCATTGGACTTTTAACTATTTATGATATGGTTAAGGCTATTGATAAAAGTATGCAAATTACTAATATAGTTTTAGAAAGTAAAGAAGGAGGAAAAAGTGGTAAATATCTGCGATCTTAAAAAAGAACCTATTATAAATTACCCTACTTTTTGGGATTATAAAGTTGTTTTTGAAGCTGGGGCTGATGCTTTAGAAATTTTTACTCAAATACTTAATGAAAGAGAATTTAAATACAAAATCTCAAATACTAGCAAACAAGGAACATACAAAAGCTATCTTTTGAGTGTTTATGTAGATAGCAAAAGTGACCGTTTAAATATTTTTAATCAATTAAAAAGTAAAGCCAAATTTGTACTATAAAAAGGAAAAACTATGAAAAATTTAGCCATTATTTTTGAAAATTCTCTCTTAGCTTGTGAAAAAAACGAAATTCCAAACTTAATTAGCGAGCTTGTTTTTAGTCTAAGTTATAAAAAAATTAGTTTTGAAAATACTAGCAATGAAGAACTTTTTGCCATCTTTTCTAAGGTATTAGAAAAACTTGAACTTATAAATGAAGAAAATATTTCTAGAATAATCCAAGGTATCATCAAAGCTAGAGTGGAAGAAGATAAAAAAGCATTTTTTGCTTATATTAATGAATATGGCAAATTAAAAGTAAAAATCGAAGAACAAAAAAACACCATTAAGCATAAAATTTGTGATAATTTTTTTGACTTAGAAAAAACCTTAAAGGATTTGAATTTAAATGAATTTAATATAAGCATTAATGATGCTATGCTTTATGATATAGAAATACTAGGTCTTTTAAAAGAAACTGCTGAAAGTGCTTTTATCACAACCTTAGAAAAAGGAGAAAATATAGAACTTACTTCTTGTGAGATTGCTAAAAATTTAGTCTTTAATGCAATTTGTGAAGGAAGTTTTGAAAAAGAAAGAATTTTAAAAATCTCCCAAGTAGTTTTAAATGCAGCTTTTGAACTTGCTAATGAATCACAAGCCTTTGCTTATGATTTATGTATTGGAAGTATTTATGGAGCGCAAGAAGGAATTTCTTTAGCGATTGAAAAATTTAAATCAAGCTTTGCATATAGTGCTTTAGAATATGATTTAAAAAACAAAGAAAAAGAACTCATAGATATAGAACAAGAATTTATTCAAATGCTTAAAAAAATATCATCAGAACTTGACAACCCTGTAAAAGACATACTCAAAGATTTATTAGAAAATAAATTTGACACTTTATTTGCTAAATTTAAACGTCTCATACAAGAAAATAGAGAACAAATCCTTATTAAAATAAATGAAATTAAACAAAATCCAAAAATTGACGACTTTAGCAAGCTAGCACAAAATAAACTTAACATTCTAGCCAAAGAGCTAAGTGAGCTTGAAAAACTTGCTAGTCATAAATATAAAAGTTTAGATAAAAATAATGCAAAAGAATTAGGAGTAAGATTGTGGGAAAAAATTAACAAACTAATAAAAAAATATTAAAAAACAAAAGTTACCATTTTATCAAATACATCAGATGAAAGAGGTAACTAATGTTTAAAAATTTTAATTTAACTACAAAAATGATTTTAATTTTATCTTCTGTAATATTTATTGGCATAGGAATTTTATCTGTAACGATAATCTCAAAAAGCCAAGAAATGCTTAATGATGAAGCTCATAAACTTTTATTAAGTAGCGCCAATAGATACTCAAATGGGATTCAAGCAATTACCCAAAACGCATATTCAACACTAGAAACAGCACAAGGCGTTATTAAAAATTTTGCAAATAAAGATAATAACTTAGATATAGAAGATCTTAAAATTTTAATAAGCAGTATGCTAGATTCAAATTCTTGGACTTATTTTGCATATATTCATCTTAACCAATACCACGGCAATAATCCTTTAAATCTTACTCCATCAGGAAAGTTTTTATTATTAGCAAAAGATGAAAATCCACAACAAAAAGGATCAATTAAATTCATCCAAGCTGAAGAAGTAATCTTGCAACAAAATTCTCTCATAAAAGCTTTACAAACCAAGCAACCTGCCGTTGGAAGACCTAGAGATTATTCTATAAATGGAGAAAAATTATACTTAGTAAACATTGTTTTACCAATTTTTGGAAAGAATAACGAAACAATTGGTGCAATAGGTATGCTTGTGCGCATTGATTTATTGAGAGAAGAATTAAATGATCCAAATAAGAGTTTATTTGCAAATGACCAACGTTTATTGATTTCAAGTGATGGTTTAATCATATCTAGTCCAAAAGCAGAATATGTTGGAAAAATCATCACAGAAATTAATCCTCATCCTAGTGCAAAAACAATACTAGACATGCAAAGCACCAAAACCAATGGTTTATTTACTTTTATACCTGCTTCAACAAATGAAGAAAATTTAGCCCAGCTTGTAAATTTTGATCTTTGGGAGGGCTCTAATGATCATTGGAGTGTTGTAACTATAGCACCAAAAAAATCAGTGGAAAAGCCTGCCGATTCTTTAGCATTTATTATATTTGCAATTTCTACAATTGTGCTTTTTATTATTATTAGTGTGATTTATTTTTATGTTAAAAAAAGTGTTGTTGGAACAATTCATAAACTTCAAATCGGCCTCAACTCTTTCTTTGACTTC
>NZ_JAKMQA010000016.1:0-18059 GCF_025771295.1 Campylobacter sp. RKI_CA19_01121 | reverse complement strand
CCCCACCTTTAGCATTAGCAACTTCAGTGGTAAAGTCTAAGGCTTTATAACTATCAAATACTCTATTAATTTCATTCATATTAGAACCAACTTTTTGTTCTAATACATTTAGCATTTCATTTAATACATTTTTTAATTCTATTAATTGAGGATTAGCAGGAATTGCACTAATTCTTGCTGTTAGATTACCACTTTCTATTTCTCTAGCAGTTTCTACCGATTGTTCTACTGCTTTAGCATCTTGTTCTAATGCATTTTTAGTTTTAGTGATGTTTTCATTAATTGCTTTTGCCATAGCACCAAGCTCATCATTTGTTTTAACATCTATCATAGCAGAATCTTTAGTTTTATGATTAATGAAGTCAAAGAAAGAGTTGAGGCCTGTAGTGATAACTGCAATAGGTTTTAAATTTTTGGCTATAGTAAATCTAACTAAAATTAATGCAATGATTATGGCTATTAGTGCGATAATAACTTGTTGGAATAAAACTTTATTAACAGCATCGGTGTATACAGATTCGTCTGTAATAGAACAAACTATATATTTAGGATTTAAAGTTTGATTACAAGTAATGACTTGAGTTTTACCCGCTTCGTCTTTAGCATAAAACAAAGTCTCTTCTTTACTTGGATCAATTAAATCAGGATTTTCCTTAATAGCATTTGCTATATTAATACTTAAATCATTTTTTGTAAGCATTCTATCTTTGTCTTCGTGAAATACAATAGTTCCATCTTTGTCATATACACCTGCATAAGAGCTATCAGAGTGACCTATAGATAATACATCTTTGGAAAAAGTATGTAAGTTATAATCGCCCCCAACTACAGCTATTAATTTATTGTTTTTATATACAGGCGCAGCATAAGAAATGGTTATGGAGTCATCTTCGATACTTTTATAAGGATCAGAAACGGTAAGTTTTTTAGCATTTTTTGATTCTTGATACCATGATCTGGTTCTTGCATCAAAATTTGTGCTTTCTGGACTTCTTATAACTCTATTAGATTGATATAAACTACCATCATCTTCAAAGCCAATATATGTTACATCAAATCCACCAGCTGATCTTATTGATTCTAAAACATCAAAAAGCTCATTTGCATTTGGTTTTGGATTTTTTTCAATGAATATTGCAATCGATGCAATAGCTGATCTTTTGCTATTAGAATATATCTTGTATGCTTCATTAACATCAAACATAGTTTTCTTTTGAATTTCTTCAAGATAATAGCTAGTACTGTCTTTAGATTGATAATAGTTGATTACATTAACAACTATTAATATAACAGCTATTAAAAAACAAGCTATTATTGTTAACTTATTAGATAAGTTGTTAAATTTAAACATTTTTACCCCTTATGTTGTTTTCTAAAGTTTATTTTACTTATAAAATATTTATAAAAAAATAAATTTTTAAGATGGAGACTATCTAAAAGGTGACAAAAAAAGAAGTTTTTATATATCTTTAAGCTTTAATAGATATAATTTCAATTTTACATGCGGGAATAGCTCAGGGGTAGAGCACAACCTTGCCAAGGTTGGGGTCGCGAGTTCGAATCTCGTTTCCCGCTCCATTATCACCCGCCCGGGTGGTGGAATTGGTAGACACAAGGGACTTAAAATCCCTCGGAATTTTTCTTCCGTGCCGGTTCAAGTCCGGCCTCGGGCACCACTTTTTGGTAACTCAAGGCGACATAGCCAAGCGGTAAGGCATGGGCCTGCAAAGCCTTGATCTCCGGTTCGAATCCGGATGTCGCCTCCAATGCGATGTTAACACTTGATATTTTTATTCTTTCGGGAGATGGCTGAGTGGTCGAAAGCGGCGGTCTTGAAAACCGTTGAGGGTCACACCTCCAGGGGTTCGAATCCCTTTCTCCCGGCCACTTTAACATAATTTTTCATATTTTTGTTTTCACATTTAAAAGATATTTCTTAATTTCTCTAAGAAATTAAGAAAATTATTCTAAGTCTAAAACCCCGCCTTTGCTAGCATTGCTTACAAGCTTTTGATACATTTTAAGCCATCTTGAATTTATTTGTTTATTTGGCATTTTAAAGTTTGCTTTGCGTTTGGTGATTTCATCTTGGTTTAAATTTGCATTGATACTGTAATTATCCACATCAATTTCTATCTCATCACCATCTTCCAAAAGCGCTATAAGCCCACCTTCTGCAGCTTCAGGAGAAATGTGGCCTATACTAAGCCCTCTTGTAGCTCCGCTAAAACGACCATCTGTTATAAGTGCTACTTTAGCACCAAGTCCCATGCCTGTGAGCAATGAAGTTGGACTAAGCATTTCTTGCATGCCAGGTCCACCTTTTGGTCCTTCATAGCGTATCACACACACATCACCTTCTTTAACTTTACCTTTTATAATACCTTTAATGGCTTCTTCTTGAGAATTAAAACAAACCGCTTTACCTTTGAATTTACGTTCACCCATAATACCTGCAGTTTTTATCACACAGCCTTGCTCTGCTAAATTTCCAAAAAGTATAGCAAGTCCACCTACATTTGAATAGGCATTGTCTATTTTTCTTATAATATTTTCATCTTTAATGCTAGCATTCTCAATGCGCTCTTTTAAAGTTTTTCCGCTAATATCTAGAGTATCAAGTTCTAAAATATGGCCTGGTTTTTTAGCTATTTCAGCCATTACTGCACTTACTCCACCTGCTTTGTGTATATCTTCCATATAAACAGTATTTAAAGATGGAGCGATTTTGGCTATATGAGCCACATTAGCACTGATGTGATTGAGTTCTTTTATATCTAAATTTACACCCGCTTCATAAGCAATGGCAAGCATATGTAAGATAGTATTTGAGCTTCCACCCATAGCCATATCAACAACTAAAGCATTATTAATGGACTTTTTAGTAATGATATTGCGAATTTTAAAACGCTCATCTAGGGCAATCTCGCAAATTCTACGCGCAGCCTTTCTTAAAAGCTCTTCTCTTTCTTTACTAAGTGCTAAAATAGTTCCATTTCCTTCAAGCGCTATGCCCATAGCTTCACATAAAGTATTCATAGAATTTGCAGTAAACATACCCGAGCAAGATCCACCGCTAGGGCAAGCTTTACATTCTATATCTTTTAAATCATCTTCATTGATTTTTTTAGCCTCATAAGCTCCCACTGCTTCAAAAACAGAACTTAGACTGATTTTTTCTCCGTGTTTATTTACTCCTGCTCGCATAGGCCCACCGCTCACAAAAATAGTCGGCACATTAACTCTTAAAGCCCCCATGAGCATACCTGGAGTGATTTTATCACAATTTGGGATACAAATTAGTGCATCAAGTTGGTGTGCATTCATCACTGTTTCAATAGAGTTTGCAATGATTTCACGACTTGGCAAAGAATAAAGCATACCATCATGCCCCATAGCAATGCCATCATCTACACCTATAGTATTAAATTCAAAAGGAATGCAACCATTTTTGCGGATTTCATCTTTGATGATCTTTGCATATTCATTTAAGAAAAAATGTCCTGGGATGATATCTATATAGCTATTTGCAACACCTATAAAAGGTTTGTCAAAATCCTCATCATTTAAGCCACATGCTCTAAGTAAAGAGCGATTTGGTGCTTTTAAATGTCCTTTTTTGATCGCGTCACTTCTCATTTGTATCCTTTTTTAAAGTAAAAACTATCATTTTATGCTTTTATTTTGCAATTTTTGCTTAAATTTTTTAAACTTAAATGGTATTTTAAAGAAAATTATTTAAAATGTGCAATTATTTTGATTTAAGGAATGTAATGCTTTTAACTAATCCAGTATTTATAGGCGTTGTATTAATGACGCTTTTGTGTTTTTTTAGGTTTAATGTTTTGCTTAGTGTTTTACTTTCTGGGCTTTTTGTGGGCGTTTGGTCTAAATTTATGAATGTAGAGCATTTAACTTTGATGGAGTTTTTTACTCAACTTCCACAAGCTATGATGGATTCTATGAAAGTTTTAATTGACGGTATGCAAGGAAATTTACAAACAGCACTAAGTTATATTTTACTTGGAGCGGTGGCTGCTGCTATATCAAAAACTAATCTAACAGCATATTTGATTAAAATAGTTTCGCATTATATTTCACATAAAAAATACTTACTTATACTTTCTTTGGCATTTATTGCTTGTTTTTCACAAAATTTAATCCCTATCCATGTGGCTTTTGTGCCTTTATTGATCCCACCTTTGTTAAAGCTTTTTAATAAATTAAAAATAGATCGTAGAGCCATAGCTTGTGCGCTAACTTTTGGACTTACCACACCTTATATGGTGGTACCTTTGGGATTTGGGCTTATTTTTCAAACTTTGCTTGTGGATAATTTAAATTCAAATGGAGTGCAAATTAGCCTAGGAGAAGTTTCTCAAACTATGGCTTTTGCGGCTATTTGTATGCTAGTTGGTCTGTTTTTAGCTGTGTTTGTATTTTATGCTAAGCCAAGAGAATATCAAGAAGAGCAAATTGCTAAAATGGATTTTGAAAATCTAAAAATGAGTAAAAAAGAATGGGGTGTTTTGGCTGGTCTTGTGCTGACTTTGATTTTGCAAATTTTAACACATAATTTACCTTTATCTGGACTCTTGGGTTTTGTATTGATGGTGATTTTGGGCGGAGTAGAATATAACAAAGTTAATTTAGTTTTTGATGATGGGCTTAAAATCATGGGTTATATAGCTTTTGTAATGCTTGTTGCTTCAGGATATGGGGAGGTTTTAAAGCAAAGTGGGGGTATAGCTGAGCTTGTAAAAACAAGCGTGCCTTTTATGGAGCAAAGTCACTTTTTAGCTATTTTTATCATGCTAGCCATAGGGCTTTTAATCACTATAGGCATAGGCAGTTCTTTTGGGACTATTCCTATCATCGCTGCTTTATTTTGTCCTATATGTATAGAGCTTGGTTTTTCACCTGCTGCGATTATTTTTATCATCGGTGTTGCTGGAGCTTTAGGCGATGCAGGATCGCCTGCTAGTGAGACGACTTTGGGAGTGAGTGTAGGGCTTAATGCAGATAAGCAAGGTGATCATATAAAAGATACTTGTATACCAACCTTTTTATGCTTTAATGGCTCTTTGCTTATCTTAGGTAGTGTTATAGCGTTTTGTTTGCTTTAATACATTAGTAAAATTCCGCTTGAGAGTCTGCTTGAAGATTTATTATACTCAATAAGACTCTCGCCATATCCATTAAAATACTGAGTGTAAATATATAAGCCATTGTTAGAGATTTTATAAGCTCCGCTTATTTCCACTGCACCGCGGTTATTAGCAAAATTTAAATTATTACGCCATAGGATATTGATAAAATAATCATCTTGGGTATAAGCAAGATTGATATCAAAATTACCCAAATATTTTTCTATATCAGGATTATCATCCTCTGAGCTTTTTTCAGGAATTCTTAGCCAAACCCTAGGTATGAACACAAAGTCCCCAAAAAACCATGCATTGCTTAGATAAATTCTATTCCAAGATCTTGATTTTGGGTCATCTTGCCCGTTTGATTCGTGTAATAAACCAACGCGTACATTTTTTAAATTTTCAAAAGCTCCATGTCCGCTTATAGGAAAGTTGATAAAAAATTCAGGTAAATAGTTTGTTTCTCTAAAAGGAGCAGAATGTTTATAAAGTTGCCACCACGAAATTTGTGTATAAGCTATGTTATAGCTTTCGTTTAAACCCAAAAGATTTTCAAAAAGAGTTTTTTTAAGACTTACTTGAAATTTAGTTTCAGTGCTTTTATAATCTCTTTTGCTAAAACTATAAGAAACAGGCATAAAATAGCTAAGATTATGTGTGCTAATACCAAAAGGATTGTATGATTTTTCTGTGCCAAGATAATTTGCCAAAGCTTCGCTTCTTGGGTTAAAATCATCTATTTTATGTTCTTTTGTTGCATTTTGCTCATTGTTAAGAGAAAGTTCTAAATTTTTTGTTTTTGCTGTATCTTTTAAAGCTAAGCTTTTATAAATTTGCATAGCCTTTTTATACTCACCTTGCCTTTCATATTCTAAGGCTTGATTGATTAAATCTTCATTTGCTAAAGCACTAAAAGCACATATTATGGGTAGAATTGTCTTTTTCATGAAGCCACTTTTTATATTCGTTAAAATAATTTAAATTTATAAACTCATTTTCATTTTTAAAATCTATAAATTCTGCTTTCATTGTATCACAAAAAAGAGCTAGTTTATGGTTATTTTCTTGTAAAAATTGCAAAGTTTTTTCAAAATTTCTACCATGATAAAATCCACATAAATAATGCTTGTGTTTTTTTGTGCTTGCTAAGAGTATATTTTGTGATTTTAGATGATGAAAAAGTTTAAAAATACTTTCTTTGCTTATACTTGGAGTATCCACGCTAAGGATAAATACATAGGTGTTTTGAAAATGTTTGAGTATGGAATTTAAGGCAATGAGTGGGGAGTAGTTGTTTAAATCCTCATCTAAAATAAGTGCTAAGTTTTTTTGATGAAATTTATCTTTTTTAGTGCTAATAAAAACTTGATTAAAAATTCTTGACATTTTTTCATACTGATAAAGAGTTAAGTTTTTATCATCTACTTGCAATAAGCTTTTATCTTCTCCCATGCGTGAAGACTTTCCGCCACATAAAATCACGCAAGGATAGGGAATTTTTTCACTCATAAAAACCTCATAAATTCATCAAAATATTTTATAATACATTTATGAAATATACAGATTTAATACAAATAAAAGATTATTTTAAACAATTTCAAAAGCTAAATTATCTCAAACGCCTTGATGATAATATCTTAGAGCTTAGCTTAGATCATCAAGCTTTTATACTAGATTTAACACGCGGAAAAAGTGGAATTTACCAAGATAAGCTCCAAGCAAAAGTCTATAACGCACCTTTTGATTTTATGTTAAAAAAATACTTTTCTAATGCAAAGATTTTAAATTTAGAAGTATTAGAAAATAATAGAATTTTATCTTTTGAAGTTTTATCAGAAAAATCTTACAAAGCTTATGGGGCTAAGATTTATTTTGAATTTACAGGAAAAAACACTAATGTCATCATTACAGATACTAATGATATTATCATAGAAGCTTTGCGTCATATAGATAAAAGTTATCGTATTGTAAAAATAGGCGAAAAACTCCAAGCTTTAAAAGCTTATGAGATTAAAGAAGAATTTGTAAAGATTGATGATTTTAATGTGTATTTTCAAGAAAGTGCTAAAAAGTTACAGCAAGAGCGCTTAAAAGATATAAAAGAAAATAAACTTTTAAATGTAGATAAAAAAATTTTTACCCTTAAAGAGAGTGTAGAAAATTTAGAACAAGAAAGCAATTTATTAAAAAAAGCTCAAGAGTTAAGCCAAAAAGCAGATGTTTTATTTGCTAATTTAAATTCTTTAAAAGATTATCAAAGAGAATTTATTTTGCAAGATTTTAATTCAAATGAGCTTGCTTTTAAGCTTGAAGATACACCTAAAAACAGTGCGAATGAATTTTACAAAATGGCTAAAAAGCTAAAACAAAAGGCTAAAAATATCAATATAGAAAGAGAAATTTTAAGTGAAAAACTTGATTTTTTAATCAATTTAAAAGATTTAATCACCAAAAGCACTTCTTTGCGAGAATTAGAAGTTTTAATGCCTAAAAAAAGTAAAAAAACCAAAAAAGAAGAGTTAAATGCAGGGGTTAGTAGCTTTTATTTTGATGAGTTTAAAATCAGTGTAGGACGCAATGAAAAAGCTAATGAGTATTTATTAAAAATAGCTAAAAAAGATGATATTTGGTTGCATGTGAAAGATTATCCTAGTGCACATGTGATCATTACTTCAAATAAATTAAAAATAAGTCAATTAGTGCTAGAATTTGCCGCAAAGCTTTGTGTGGAATTTTCCAAGCTAAGTTCTGGAACTTATTTGGTCGATTATACGAGTAAGAATTTTGTTAAAGTTAGAGAGAAGGCTTTTGTAAATTATACAAATTATAAGACTATAAGCATTTTAAAGGAGTGAATATGCCTATAAGTCCCATAGGTGGTGTTAATTATGCTAACCAAAATGCACCAGTGCATTCAGCACAAGTGAGCAATGAACTAGCAAAAGACTCTTTTGCGACTTTGGTAAATATGAGTGAGTTTCAAGCAAAGGAAAAGGCGGTTGAAAAACTTGAAAAAGTTAATCAAACTCACGAAGTAAGTGATGAGGTAAAAGAAAGACAAGAGGAAGAAAAGAAGCATTCTAAACATCATCAAGAACAAGAGCAAGAAGATGAAGATGAACAAGAAGAGCAAGAAGTAGTCAAAAAAAGCTCTCATTTGCTTGATTTAAGTATATAGAAAGGATAAAAATGTTTTCAAAGACAAGAATTCTTAGTGCTATTGTGATGATAGCTGTAATAGCTGTTGTTGCTTTAGTAGATAATTTTTTGATTAATTTTGCTATTTTTGGTGTTTTATTGTTTTTGGCATTTAATGAAGCAAAAGCTATGTTTAAAAGTAAACATGCAAGTGCCTTTGTGGCTTTGTGTATTTTTGCAATAGGTGCATTTTTAGATAAACCTTTCTTTATAGGCCTTATGGCTTTGATTTTGATTTTAGGATATTTAGTTTATAAAAAAAGTGAAAATTTAAATGAACTTATGCCTTATATATATCCTACTTTGCCTATTTTAATGCTTTATCAAGTATTAAGCTATGAGGGTATGTTTGTATTATTTTGGCTTATAGTGATTGTCGTTGCTTGTGATAGCGGGGCGTATTTTATAGGAAAGCTCATTGGCGAGAGAGCTTTTTCTCCAACAAGCCCAAATAAAACTCTAGAAGGTGTAGTAGGTGGCATAGTTTGCGCAGGGATTTTAGGAACTATCATAGGTTCTTTTGAATTTAGCTTAGTAAAAAGTATTTATATATCTTTAATCGTAGCTATTTTTGCTGTGATAGGGGATTTGCTTGAGAGTTATTTTAAGAGACAAGCAGGTATTAAAGATAGTGGTAATTTAATCCCAGGGCATGGGGGAGTTTTAGATAGAATTGATGCTGTTATCATTGCAGCATTTGCAATGGCAACTTTAGTATGATTGTACTTGGAAGCACAGGAAGTATAGGGGTTAATACTCTTTTTATTGCTAAAGAAAAAAACATAAGCATAGAAGCTTTATCTTGTGGTAAAAATATCAAGCTTTTAAATGAGCAAATAGCTCTTTTTAAGCCTAAATTTGTATGTATCCAAGATGAAAAAGATAAAACCTTGGTTGATCATGATAAGATTTTTTGTGGCCAAGAAGGCTTAAAAGCGATGATAGCTGAGTGTAAAAGCTCTTTGGTGATAAATGCTATAGTAGGTTTTGCAGGGTTAAACTCAAGTCTTATGGCGCAAAAGCTTGGTAAAACTTTAGCCTTAGCAAATAAAGAAAGCCTAGTAGTAGCAGGGAAATTTTTTGACACTTCCAAAATTAAAGCCATAGATAGTGAACACGCAGCACTAAAGTGCTTAATAGATAAAAGAAAAAACATTAAAAAGCTTTTCATCACAGCAAGCGGCGGGGCCTTTTATAATTATAAAATCAAAGATTTAAAAAATGTCAGCGTAAAAGAAGCTCTCAAGCACCCCAACTGGAGCATGGGGGCTAAGATCACCATAGATAGTACTAGTATGTGTAATAAGCTTTTTGAAATCATCGAAGCTTATCATCTTTATGGTATTAAGCAAATAGATGCTTTGATAGAAAGAAAGTCTTTAGTGCATGCTTTGTGCGAGTTTAAAGATGGTGGTATAAGTGCGTATTTTTCTCATGCAAATATGCGTTTATCTATAGCTCAAGCGATTTTAGATGAGCATGATCAAAGCTTTATAGAAAATTTGGATTTATTAGCAATGCCAAGTTTAAAATTTGAAAAAATTAGTTTAAAAAAATATCCTATATTTTCACTCAAAGATGAACTTTTGAAAGAGCCTGACTTGGGCGTGATTATAAATAGTGCAAATGAGTGTATGGTGTATCAATTTTTAGCTCAAAAAGCGCAGTTTTTAGATATCGCTAAAGGAATTTTCAAAGCACTAGATCATTTTGGTGTACCAAAGATTAACCAAATTGAAGATGTTTTTGAGTATGATAAGCGAGTAAGGCTTTATTTAGATAAGGAAATGAAGTGAGATATTTTTTAAGTGTTTTGATTTTTATAAATGCGGTTTTTGCTTTAGAATTTAGTGTGAAAGAAAATGGAAAAAGTTTAGATGATAATAACACAGTTTTAATCCTTGGAGGTATACAAGGAGATGAGCCAGGTGGGTTTCATGCTGCTAGTTTGCTTTTGAGTGATTATAATATCACTAAAGGTAAAATCATCGTTGCGCCAAATTTGGCTTTTGAAAGTATTATTGCAAGAAATAGGGGAAATTTTGGAGATTTAAATAGAAAATTTGCCCATATAGATGAAAGCGATCCTGATTTTCACACCATAGAGCGTATAAAAAAGCTTATTTTAGACCCTGAAGTTAATATGGTCATAAATTTACATGATGGAAGTGGTTTTTATAGACCACAATATGAAAGCAAAGATAAAAATCCAAACCGCTGGGGCAATACTAGCATTATCGATCAAAGCGAGGTAAATTCTACTAAATATGCAGACTTAGAAAACATAGCTAAAGAAGCGGTGGAAAATATCAATAAAGCCTTAGTAAAAGAAGAACATCAATATCATTTAAAAAACACCAAAACCCAAGAAAGTAATGACAAAGATATGTTAAAGGCTTTAACTTATTTTGTAGTGTCAAATCACAAAGCAGCCTTTGCTAATGAAGCGAGCAAAAATTTACCAACACATTTAAGAGTGTATTATCATCTTTTGGCGGTGGAGTATTATCTAAAAAAGGCAAATATAGAATTTCAAAGAACTTTTGAGCTAACTCCAAATGGGGTTTATAGAGCCATTGAAAAGCCTTTGGAGGTAAGACTTTTTAATGATAAAATTTTACTTTATCTTGACAAACCTACTAATGCTATAAATTTCTTGCCTTTCCCTGTTAATCAAGCTTTAAATTATGAAGCAAGCAATGAAATTACAGCAGTGATTTCAAATGTTAATTCATACTCAGTCAATTACGGAAATCGCTTGCAAACTAGACTATACCCTGAATACTTTGAGTTTTCAAATGCGCTAGATAGTGTTGAGATGATAGTAGATGGAAAAAACATACAAACAAATTTTGCTCAAAAAATCATGGTAAAAAATAGCTTTAAAATTCCTTCTATTGTAGGTGTAAGGGTTAATGTCATAGGTTTTGATAGGGGCAATGATGAAAGTGGTATAGAAATTAGCAAAAATCAAATGCAAAGTCGTTATTCTTTAGACAAAAAAAGAAAGATTTATAGAGTGGAATTTTATGAGTTAAAAAATGCAAATTTGGCAGATCAAGCCTTAGAAAAAAAGACAAATTTTAAAGAAATCAAAAAAGCAAACATACCTGCAAAAGCCATAGAAAAAGCAGAGCAAAAAGATAAATTTATTGGTATGATTTTAGTGGAATTTCAATGAAAAGCTTAATTCTTGCCATAGAAAGCTCGTGTGATGATAGTTCTATTGCTATCATAGATAAAAACAGCTTTGAATGCATTTTTCATACAAAGATTTCTCAAGAAAATGCTCATAGTGTTTATGGTGGGGTAGTGCCTGAGCTTGCAGCAAGATTGCACAGCGAAGCTTTACCTAAAATCTTAGAAAAATGCCAAAAATACTTTGATAAGCTTTGTGCCATAGCAGTTACAAATGAACCTGGTCTTAGTGTGAGTTTGATAGGTGGGGTTGCTATGGCTAAAATGCTTGCTATTAGTCTAAATTTACCACTTATAGCGATTAATCATCTAAAAGGACATATCTACTCTATGTTTTTAGATAAAAAAGCTAGTTTTGATATGGGGGTGTTGCTTGTAAGTGGTGGGCATACTATGGTGCTTTTTATTAATGAGCAAGGTAAAATCACAGAACTAGCAAGAACAAATGATGATAGCTTTGGAGAAAGTTTTGATAAAGTAGCTAAGATGATGGGACTTGGTTATCCTGGTGGAGCTATCATAGAAAATTTAGCTAAAAATGTAAAAGAAAGTGATTTAGAATTTAGCATACCTTTGCTTCATTCTAAAGACTTAGCTTATAGTTTTTCAGGACTTAAAAATCAAGTGCGTTTGGAAATTTTAAAAGAAGAGCTAAGCTTAGAGCGTAAAAGTAAAATAGCCTTTGCATTTCAAAAAGCAGCTATAGCACATATTTTAAACAAGTTAGAAAAAATTTTTAAAGAGTATAAATTTAAGCGTTTTGGCATAGTAGGTGGAGCTAGTGCAAATTTAAACCTAAGAAGTCAAATAGAGCATTTATGTCAAAGCTATCAATGTGAACTTTTGCTAGCTCCGCTTGAGTATTGTTCAGATAATGCTTTGATGATAGCAAGGGCAGCTTGTGAGGCTTATGAGCGTAAAGAATTTGTAAGTATTGAAGATGATCTTATAAGCCCTAAGGTGAAAAATTTACAAGGTGTATTATGAAAAAGGCTTTTACTATTATAGAGCTTGTGTTTGTGGTGATTATACTTGGGGTTTTAGCTGCGGTTGCTTTGCCAAAATTTAGCACAAGTAAAGATGAAGCAAGTACAGCTCAAGCTTTAGGAAATTTAAAAACTTTTATCAATGATGTAAGTTCTTATGTGTTAAAAAATGAAAGTCTTTCAAGTATAGCTTTGATGAGTAATGTAGCAAATATAAAAAATGAAGATTTATCAAATTTGCAAAATTCCACCAAAGAACTTGATTTTAGTGTGGGAAATGACGAGCAGTGTTTTAAGGTGCTTTTTGTAGATAAAGAAAGCATTTTGCTTTTAGCGCTTATGGTAGATAATGCTCAAAAAAGTAAAGTCCAAAATATAGCAGATTTAAAAAATCAAGCTTTGAAAGATCCTAAAAATCAAAGTATAAAAACTCAACTAGATGAAGCTTTAAATGCTTTTAGTCAAAGTGAATTTGCAAGCACTTCAAAGTCTAAGGCTTGCCAAAGTTTAATCCACTCTAAAGCTTTTAAAGACTTAGCTACTAGGGTATATTTTTTAAATGGCGGTTAAAAATACACCCCACCACTTAAATACAATTTCATTCTATGATCATCATCAAATTTATACTGATGAACTGCTCTTGCTGCGTCAAGCTTTATATAATACTCATTAGTTTTATTATAAAGTACTTGCAAACCTACTGCATCTAAAAAATGCTCATCTGCTAATCTACTTCCTGAGTCTTTTTCATACCAAGCATAACCTATATCATAAAAAGGAGTAAAATAAAAATTAGTATTTGGTATATTTATTCTTATACCAAAGTTAGCTACTATAGTATTATCTCCATCACCTTCTCCATTATCATAAGCTCTTACTCCATAAGCTCCACCTAAAGAGGAACTCTCAGAAGAATCTAATTCAAAATTCCCTAATACCTTTTGATAGTTTATATTTAAAGTATGAGTAATGTATTCATTAATACTATAATAATTATTCACACTAGCATTGAGCTTTCTAAACCAACCAAAGCCTTTGCCTCCACTTTTAGATGTATCTCCAAATATAGTAGTACCATCATCATATACCTTACCTATGCTTATCTTAGCACTATAACTTAAAGTATTATTTTCAAATCCTCTAAACAAACCTTCTAAACCCATACTACCTACATTAGAACTTTTATCAAAGGTTAAAAGATCTAAGGTTACATCACTAAGTATCTTATGATAAATACTTGAAGTAAAATATAAAGAGGAATTAGTATTAATCCATACAGGATAAGAAAAATCTATACCAAAATTTCTAGAAGTACCACTAAAACCTAATCCTTCATAATCTCCACCTAAAGAATAAGATCCTTGAGATACGCTTGGAGTAATTTTTAAATTTCCTAAAAAGAAAGTATAACTAGCTCCATAGTTAATTTGATTTTCATTGCTTGATTGTAAGTAAAAATTATAATAATCTCCCATATTAAATATAGAATTAAATCCCATACTAATACCAGCTCTAATATCCCCTGCACTTTCAATACCATAATTATCAGTATATAATAATACATTAGCTTTAGTATCAGGCACTACTTCTATAACTACATCAGTTTCTCCTACATTCTCTCCTGCTTGTAAACCTGCTAGGGTTTGTACTCCATACATTTCATTGACTTTATATACACTATCTTCTATGAGTTTAGTAGATATGATTTTACCTTTGATTCTTTCATTAAGCTTACTTTCTATAAAATAATCTTTTATAGTAGTTTTATTCTTTACTATATACTTACCTAATGTTCCTAAGGCTATGTTTATTTGTACACTATCTTCAAATTCTTGTTGGGGTACATAAGCTGTTGCTGCAGGATAGCCATTAACTTGGAAATAATAAGCAATGATATTAGATATATCTTGTAAATCTTGTAAGCTAAATCTTTTAGTGCTAAACTCACTAATAAGTAATTGTAAATCTTCTTCTTTAATACCTAGCTTTTCAAAGCTAGTGTTTTCATTAGTGATAACAAATTTGTATTTGGTTATTACTTTTTTAGTGGTAGGGGTGTTATTGTTAGAATTAGTAGTGTTAGTGTTAGAACTATTATTGGTTTGGTTATTTGGGTTGGTAGTGTTATTAGTTTGATTGTTAGTTTCCCCATTAGCTTCCTCTTCTTGATTTAGTTTTTCTTTTAATTCTTTCTTTTTTTCTTCAAAGTCTTTTTTAGCTTCTTGGCTTTTTATATAATCATCTTTAGTTTTTAGATTTTCTTTGATAGCTTTGTTTTGAGGGAGGTTTCTATCAGGGGATAATTCTATAACCTTTTCTATATCATTTTTAGCTATGCTAATACTTCCATTATTAGCATAGACTAAAGAGCTAAGTGCTATAGTGCTAAATAAGAGTTTTTTCATACTTATTTTTTCCTTTTAGTGATGTATTTTAATTTTTTGTTTTATGATTGATTAAAACATATAATGAGTATTTGTATATACTCATTATATGTTTAGTAAGTGTATTTTATAATCCTCCAACTATACAAGGATTCATGGTTTTAAAGTTATCGCTAACTATGCAAGTAAGGCCTTTTTGCTTAAATGCAGATTCTTCAACTTCTTCGGTTTCTTCATCATTGTATTCAAAAACAGGTGTTTGTTTTTGTAAATCAGCTATTTGGCGAGAGATTTTTTCATAATCGTCATTTTCATTACCATTAGCTGTTACTTTTTCTAAATCAGGTATTAACAATGCTACATTATCAAATTGTCCTTTAATAGTAAAATGTTCATTAGAATTAGTACTAGCTTTATCTTGCCAAGCTTCTAGTTGTATTTGATTATTAGCTATAGTAGTAGCTAATTCTCCGCTAAGTTGGTTTAGTCTATCCACTTCAGCTTTTAAAGCATTTAAAGTTTCTTCATTTTTTATAGCAGGGTTTTCATTGATTTTTTTAACATAGTCATTGTATTTAGCTATAGCTATTTTAAGTTGCTCTTGCATGAGTTTTAATTGAGCTAAGGCATTATTAGAAGATTCAACTAGAGGTTTTAATTTATCATTAATAAATGCTAAAAGATTTGCTTTATTAATTGCAAATTTATCATATTTGGTAGAAATATTTTTATACTCATTGCTAATTCCTTCTAATATTTCTTTCATACCTTTTTGACCATATAAAGCTTCCAAGAAAGATATGCTTTGAGCTATGCTTTCACTTAGACCTTGAATTTTGCTAAGATCTTTTATATCTACCCAGTAATTTCCAGCAAATATTTCATCAAGCCATTTATTTAAATCTTCTGCACTAATTACATCATCACTATCTAAGATGACATCAGAATCGGTTGGATTAGTTGGCTTAGATGGTTTTTCTATGGTGTTAGCTTTAGATAAAAAGTCTTTATATGCATCGCTTTGAGTAGAATCGTTATAAGTGCGGATGTTTATTTTATCTGAAACATAACCATTTTTATTAAAGTCATTCCAGTGGTCTTTATCTCCAGTTGTATTGGTTAAATCATTTTCATGATAGTAGATGTGGATATTGGAGAAAGCAAATTTAGAATCGTAAAAAAAATGAGAAAATATACTATTACTTGATGATCCGCCATTTCCTGTAATTGCTGCTGCTGGATTAAAAAATATATAAATATTTTCAAATTTGACTGTATTTCGAGATTGCAATTCTCCAAAAAAACCTCCAACTAAAGCTCCTTGATTGCTATAGTTATTAAAATAATTCCCTTCGATATTACCTATATTGTATAAATATATATTTGAAAATTGTCCATCACTACCTTTTCCAGCAAAACCACCAACATATAAATTATTGTCGCCATTTTGGTTACCACTAATATTACCTATTTCACTTATGGAAATATGATTAAATTTATTATTTTCACCTAGCAACTGTCCAGCAAAACCACCAATAGATATAGCGCCACAACCATCACAACCACCAAAAGTAATAAAATTACCTATTTTATTCAAAGATATTTTTATAACCTCGCTATCAGTAATTATTCCACTAAATATTCCAGCTTGTCCACCTGTAGGAAAATTTACTTTCATATCGTGTATATTATTTAATGAAATATTATAAAATTTACTATTACTTGCACTTCCTATAAAACCACCAGTTGTAGAATATTCAGAGTAAATATTTCCACCCATATAATCCACATTAATATTTTTAAAAGTTGCATTACTGGCAGAGCCAAATATACCAACAAATTTTCTATTATAATCCAGTCCTGTAGCTTTAATATTAATATTCTTAAGTGCATATCCTTGACCATCAAATGTTTTAGTAAAACTATTACCGAAATCTGGACCCACAATCATACTAGTACACCCAAGTCCTTCTATACAATAATTTACATAGTTTTGCCAATCTTTACCCTCTACCCCTTTACCCTGATTACCACTAAAATCTATATCATCTACCAATCTAAACTCATCAATTTCTCTAATATTACCTAAACCTTCATTCCAACCTTTAGCAAAGTGCCACCACTCTATAGCATTATCTTTTTCATTTCCCATATTACCTATAGTTAGAGCTTTTTTGAAATTAGAACTTCCTGTATGAGTTGCACCACTAGAATCTTTATAATTTACTACATTTACTTTTACATTATCACCAAAGTTATATTTATCATTTGCAAATTTTATCATTTGTCTTTGTATGTAACCACCCTCTGTAGCTGTTACATTGATGTTATTAGAATTTAACTTGGCACTATCTGCATCTATATATACATTTTTTCCCACCAAATGTGTAGTAGAGTTTTTATTACCTACTTTACCACCTTGTATATCTACCTTATTCCCTATAAGTAATACATCATCAGCATTAATATTACCCATATTTACTACATTGCCTGCTTTTTGTGGCTTAAATACCGGAGAGAAAGAAGCACCTTGTGCTTTAGTTAACTTTGCAAATTTCCACATATCCCCATCACTCATCGATGAAGTCGAAGCCACAAAGCGATTAGCATTGATAGTTCCTGTTTTAGTAATGATTACCCCATTAGGATTAATTAAAAAGACATTATTACCACCTGCATTTAATAAACCTTCTATGGTAGATTTACTAGTACCATGAGCAATGTTTAGATAGTTTTTATCTTTACCTCCAAAGTTTACACTTTCACCTTGACCTATACTAAAACCACCACCCCATTGTATGACTGAGTTTGTTCCATTACCTATAATATTCATATTATTACCATTAGAAGTTATACTCCCACTAGTCCCATGAGTAAATTTACCTCCACTAGGTAAAGCCATTAGTGGAGAAAATAACATTGATACCGTTACACCTGAGAGTATGATGTGATTTGCTAGCTTTTTCATAATTAATCCTTTTGGTATATTACTTTAGTTTAAATTCACTACTATGCTTTTTGCATCTTTACTTACACTTAGAGTGTATTTAGCTTTTTGAACCTTTGCTTTGATGTTTTTATGTAAGCTTTGATTATTTTTAGTAATAGTTTCTAATAAGCTTTGTAAGTCTTTTTGATTTAGT
>NZ_JAKMQA010000015.1:0-19530 GCF_025771295.1 Campylobacter sp. RKI_CA19_01121 | reverse complement strand
GTGGCGATATGTTATAATAATATAAAAAATATTAGAGGTGTTTATGTTAGATAAAATAATATATTATTATTACAACAATAATTATTACAAATGTCTAGAATATAGTGAAGCATATTTAGAACAAGATCCTAAAAATGCTTTAGAGTATGCTATGATGGCTTCTTTTAAAATAGGAGATTATGCTAAAACTTTACATTATGCAAAACAAATTTTTAATTTATATCCTACAAGTTTTTATGGGCTAATGCTTGCAAAAGCATTTTTGTCTAATGGAAACTTTAATGATGGCATTAGATTGCTTAAAGAACTTTTACAAAGGCAATGTTTTTTAAAAGATGAGCTTAGTTTAGAACTTGCTTTTGCTTATCAAAATACAGGAAGCCTAGAAGAGGCAGAAAAATTGTATAAGCTTGCTTTAGAAAAAGATATGTATAATCTTGATTTGTGGAAAAATTACGCTGAGCTTTATTTTAAAACAAATTTCCAAAAGGCACTTGAAGCACATAATGAACTTTGTGATTTTACACAAATTATGATAGCAAAATTACAAAGTGGAGAGTTAGTAGAAAAAAATTTTACAAATAGTATTAATTTACAAGATAGATTACAAGAGAAAACCCAAGAAAACTTGACTATAGTTAAAATTTATGAGTATTTAAATACGCAAATTTTACCGCAAAAGGCGTATTTGCTTTTTAAACTTTTAAGATTAGAAGAATCTCTAGAATTATTTGCAAGTTTGTGTGAGTATAATCAAAATAATGCTCAGTTTTGGCAAAACTATGCAAAAGCATTAGAGTTAAGCGCTAATTACCAAGGTGCTTATAATGCGTATCAAAAAGCTTTGAGTTTACATCCGCACGCAACCTATCAGTTTGATTTGGCGTATTTATTAATGCGTATGGGTGAAAGTGATAATTTTGAAGAAGGCAAAAGAGTATATGAAAGTAGACTTTTTTATGCCCATAATGAAACATTTTCGCCATATCATTATAATAAAACTATACAAGCTTTTAACAAAGAAGGTGTGCAGGCTTTTAAAGATAAAGAAATTTTAGTTTTTTGTGAGCAAGGTTTTGGTGATACTTTTATGTATGCTAGATGTTTGGAAAAACTTTGTCAAATTGCCTCTAAAGTTTTATTTGCTCCGCAAAGTGCTATGTATGAAATATTTAAAAACCAACTCAAAGAGTTTAATAAGCAAAATAAAATTTTTTCTAATTTGAAAATTTTAAAAGATTTTCCGAGTGAATTTGATTATGCTATGCCAATTTGCTCTTTGCCTTTACTTTGTGATATTAAATTAGATGAAATTCCTAAGTTAAAAACACCTATCATAGCTCTAGAAAAACCAAATAACAAAATTAAAAAAATAGGAATTTTTTGGTTTACACCTAATGCTATGAATACTGATTTATTAAGAAATGTGGATTTTGCATTTTTGTTTAATGCTTTAAAAGATTTAGACTGTGAAATAATATCTTTTCAAGTAGATGGAATGCAAGGAGTTAATCTACCTAATGAAGTTGAAAATAGGGGAGTGAAACTAAAAAATTGGAACGATACTTTAGATAATTTAAAAGATATTGATTGTATGGTAAGTATAGACAGTGCTATAGCACATTTAGCCTTAGCTTTAGATATACCTACAATAGTACTTTTAGCGCCTAGATTTGATTGGCGTTGGGGTAAATTTGAAAATCCTAAAAGTTATTTTTGGCCTAAAGCAAATTTACTTACTTTTTCTAATGAAGAGAATACAAAGGATAGGCTGCAAAAAACAATCAAAAGATTAATTTGTGTTTGATGATAAAATTTTTATAAAACATCTTTTAAGATAGATGTTTTATAAATCAGATAATTTTTATATTATTTTAAATATTTTATAAATTATTTTTAATATTATTGTAAATATTTAAAATTTATTGTATAATTTTGCTCATTTTTTGTGTTTATTTTATTGCTTAATTATATAGCTATTATAGAAAAGGATTTTTGTGATTAAATGGGCAAAAGAATACAGCGTACATAATAAAATCATTGATGAACAACATAAAGCTTTATTTGATATAGCCAAAAAGGCTTATCTTATAGCAGAAAACCATGCAAGTGTTGGTGAAATAAAGAGTGTTTTGATTGAATTATTTGAGTATGTTAAAACACATTTTAAAGATGAAGAAGCTTATATGGAAAGTATTGCTTATCCTGACTTAGAGTATCATAAAAAAATACATCAAGAAATCACTGCCTCGTTGATTTCTTTGGTAAAAAATATCAAAACTGTAAATGATTTTAAAGAAAAACTTAATATTATTACAGAAAAATGGCTTTTAGAGCATATCTTAAAAGAAGATATGAAATACCACAAATACGAAAAACAAAAACAGCTTCAAATGAAAGAAAATTTATTTGAAGTAGATGTTTCAACTGAAAGTATTTTTGAAGAGATTGTACCAGAACATATTATTTATGTTTGTGATTGTGTAAATGAGAGGCATAAAATTCCTCATCGAGTTCATTTGCAAATTCTTGATGGCGCAAAATATAACTGCAAAGTTTGTAAAAAAATAATTCGTATTGCTTAGGATTGTTTATGGAGGCGCTTCCAGTATGGAATGAAAAATATAGCATTGAAAATACGGATATTGATTTACAGCATCAGGCTCTTTTTGATTTAGCAGAAAAAACAGCTAGTTTATTAAATAGGCATATTTATAAAATTGAAGTTAAAGAGTTGTTGGGTAATTTTTTTGATTATATGAAAACACATTTTAAAGATGAAGAAGAATATATGTACTCTATAAATTATCCATATCTATCAGAGCACAAGGCAATGCATAAAAAAATCGTTAAAGATATGAGCGCATTACTTAGTGAATGCAATAGTACAAATGATCTTAAAGAAAAACTTTATAAAATAGTTTCTATTTGGCTAGTAGAGCATATTGCAGAACATGATATGATGATTAATAAATACAAAAAAAGTTTAGACAAAGAAGAATTAGAGCTAACAAAAGAGCAAGAAAAAGATAATAAATTTGAATATGTTTGTGGTTGCAAGGATATGATTCACAAGCTTGATTATGGATTGCATGTAAAAATTAAATATTTAAATATAGCTTATAAGTGTAAAAAATGTTCCAAAGAATTAAATTTTAATTCTTTGGAAGAAAAGTAGGTTGATGATTTTATACCAAGATAATAATATAAAATTTTTAAACTAGAATATAAAATTATCAAGATTATTTTTAATTTTAAGTTATTTGAATCATTTAAAATGCTTTTTGGAGATATATTATTATTACATAAAACAGCAAAATATAAGATAATTGTGTCTGTGCGGTAAAATTATATGAAAATATAGTTTAATAAAATTTGCAAGCTAAAACAGCTTGCAATTTGAATTAAACATTAAATCTAAAATGCATTACATCGCCATCTTGTACGATATAATCTTTTCCTTCAAGGCGTAGTTTTCCTGCTTCTTTAGCGCCACTTTCTCCTTTGCAAGCGATATAATCTTCATAAGAAATCACTTCAGCTTTGATAAAACCTTTTTCAAAGTCGTTGTGGATTACACTTGCTGCTTTTGGTGCTTTCCAGCCTCTTTGTATAGTCCATGATCTAACTTCTATTTGACCTGCTGTAAAATAGCTAATTAGATTAAGCTTTGAAAATGCTGTGCGTATAACTACTTCAAGCCCACTACGTTCAATCCCTAAAGATTTTAAAAACTCAAAATGCTCCTCATCGCTTAAAGCTATCATTTCCTCTTCTATTTTAGAGCAAAGTTTGATAACCTCATGACCTGATTTTGCTGCAAATTCTTTGAGGTTTTTTACAAATTCATTATCTTCTAAAAGGGAATTCTCATCTACATTTGCTCCATATATTACTTCCTTAGCTGAAAGCAATCTTAGTTCTTTTATAAGAGCATGATAGACTTCATTTTTATTTGGAAATGAGCTTGCACTATTGTTTTGATTTAAATGTTCTAAAAGCTCATTAGCTAAAGCCAAACTTTCTTTTGCGCCTTTTTCGTTGGCCTTTGCACCTTTGGTGAGTTTTTCTATTTTTTTACTAAGTTGTTCTATATCTGCTAGTATAAGTTCTGTTTCTATGATTTGCACATCACGCACAGGATCAACACTGCCCGCAACATGGGTGATATTTTCATCATCAAAACAACGTACAATATGTAAAATCATCTCAGTTTCGCGTATGTTAGATAAAAATTTATTACCCAAACCCTCGCCTTTGCTAGCGCCAGCTACTAAACCTGCTATATCAACAAATTCTATATTTGAGCGTATGATTTTTTGTGGATTGACAATCTTTGCTAGCTCTTTTAAGCGATGATCAGGTACAGGTACAACTGCTTTGTTTGGCTCTATGGTACAAAATGGATAATTTGCGCTTTCTGCATTTTGTGCTCTTGTTAGTGCATTAAAAGTGGTAGATTTTCCGACATTTGGAAGTCCTACTATACCAACTGATAAACTCATTTTTATTTCCTTGAAAGATAAAGTAAATATGAAAGGCACATTCTAACACCTGCTCCACTTGCACCAAAGCTATGATAACCCCAAGCTTTTTCTAAGTAAGCTGGCCCTGCGATGTCTAAATGTAGCCATTTGTCTTTGTATTCTTCTCTAATGAAAGAATTTAAAAATAACCCTGCAGTAATAGCCCCGCCATAACGACTTGAAGAGGTATTACTTACATCTGCTATATTTGATTTTATAAGCTCTTTTAAGTGTGGGTTAAAATGTAAAATAGTAGCTAAATCTCCACTTTTTTTACTTACTTTGAAAAAATCATTTTGTAAATCTTCATTATTTCCCATGATAGCACTTGTGTATTCTCCAAGTCCTACTACGCAAGCTCCAGTTAGAGTGGCAAGATCTATTAATAAATCAGGTTTTAGATCTTGAGCAAGCGAAAGACAATCTGCTAAAACTAATCTTCCTTCTGCGTCGGTGTTTCTAACCTCTATACTCACACCTTCTCTTGAGATAAGTACATCATCAGGCTTGTAAGCATTTCCGCCTATCATATTTTCAGTTGCACCGATGATAGAATGCACTTCTATATTAAGGTTTAATTCACTTGCACCTTTGATGATGGCCATTGCCGCTGCACCACCGCTTTTATCTGATTTCATCGTAAGCATATAATCAGCAGGTTTTAAACTAAGCCCACCACTATCATAAGTTAGTCCTTTGCCTACAAACACTACTTTCATTTTTGGATTTTGTGGTTTGTATGAAAGATGAATGAGTTTTGGAGGATGGATTGATGCACGATTTACCGCTAAAAATGCTTGCATTTTTTCTTGCTCTAAGAAATCACTCTCATAGATTTTACATGAAATCTTGCAATCATTTTGACTTAAGCTAAGAGCATCCTCAGCCATTTTTGCAGGAGTATAAATTTGAGGAATTTCATTTACGATATTTTTTGCAAAATCACAAGCATTTGAAAAAACCTGACCATAGTTTATACCTATGCAAGCTTCTTCTAGGTTATATGCTTTGTTGTTAATTTCATCTTTTGAAATGAAAATATTTTCTAATTTACTCGGTGTTTTTTCTTTTTTATATTTATCAAACTCATAAGCACCAAAAGTAAATCCTTGAATCATAGCATTAAAGCTATTTACTACGCATTTTCCTACAACACTCTTTGTTTTAACACTTTGAATTTCAAGTTTTTTTAAAGCTTTATAAGCATTTGCAAAAGCAAGTCTTATATCTTCATATTCTAAACTTTTAAGTTCACTATAAAGAATTTTATTTTGCATATCTATGCAAATTCCTTCGCCTTTATAATTTGAAAGTTTAAAGAGTTCTTGACTTTGAGTGTATTTTTCTATCTTTTTATCTTGTATTAAAATGATTTCAAAGTCAGCATTTATAGAATTTATAGTTTCTTCTTTAAAATTAAAAATCATTTATGCTCCCTTTTTCTAAGTATTGATTTTTCTATTTGTTTCATACCTAAAAATAAAGCAAGTAAAAAACAAGCAATAATAGGCACTGCAAAATACCAGTGCTCTCCAGCCCATTCCACTGCAAGCCAAATTTGTTTTCCAAAAAACCATGCAAGTAAAATGGTTATGGCAGCCCAAGCCCAAGCACTAATGAGATTAATAAATGCAAATTTTTTCGCACTATAGCGTGTTAGTCCTATGCTCATAGGTATAATAGTTCTAAAGCCATACATATATCTTTGTATGAATATAATAGGCCAACCAAAACGCTGCAAGAGTAAATGTGCTATGGCAAATTTACGCCTTTGGGTGCGAAGTTTTTTCTGAATATATTTTTTATTATATCTTCCTATATAAAAATATATTTGATCGCCTACAAAACCACCCAAACCCGCTACAAAGATGATAAGTCCTAAATTTACATGACCTTCATGTGCAAAAATACCTGCTAAAATAAGCGCAAGTTCTCCCTCAAGTATGCACCATAAAAACACGATGATATAAGCCCAGTTTTTATAATCATACAAAAGTTGTTTTAAAAATTCTTCCATTTTATACCTCTAAAACACTATAAACAGAAGTTAATTTAGCTAATTCTTTAGCCCCATCAAGATCTTTTAATTCTAGTAAAAAACAAGCTTCAATGCATTTTGCATTGAGTTTTTCTATGAGTTTAACAGCAGCGATAGCTGTGCCACCTGTGGCGATGAGATCATCTATGAGCAAAACGTTTGCTTTTTGATTATTAAATGCATCGATATGAATTTCTATGGTATCACTACCATATTCTAAGCTATAAGATTCTTGCAAGCATTTTGAAGGTAATTTACCTGGTTTTCTAATAGGTACAAAAGGTAGTTTTAATCTAGCGCTTAGCGCAGCTCCAAAAATAAAACCTCTACTTTCTATACCAACGATATAATCAAGTTTTGCATTTTGGTATTTTTCAACCAAATGATCCATTAAAAATGCAAACGCTTCTTTATTATTTAATAAAGTAGTGATATCTCTAAAGATAATTCCTTCTTTTGGAAAATCCTTAATAGCCCTAATACTATCTAATAAGTATTTTTTATCTTGTTCTTTCATCATAATAATGCCTCGATTTTTGCTTCTAATTCTTTGATTCTTTGTCTTAATTTTTCATTTTCGATACGATATTGTGAATTTCTTGTTCTAAGAGAGGTTAGGTCTGCTTTGCTTTTGTTTAATTCCTCAGTTAAAATATCAATATTACCCAAGCTTCTTTGAAGTTGTACTTGTAATTTTCTAATGACTATTTCAGTATCATCAAGATTATTTTTTATGAATTCTTTTGCTACTTTTTCTTTATGAAGTAAGGTTTTATAATAAAGCAACATAATAGTCATATAAATACTAACACAAATTAATACAGTTAATACAAGCCAACTTAAAATCATAATTTTGCCTCTATTTTACTAATTCGCACGCAATGTCTTCCACCGCTAAAAGAAGTATTAATGAAATTTGAGATGATTTCAAAAGCCATATCTACTCCGGTTAGTCTAGCTCCTAAGGCTAAAACATTTGCATCGTTATGTTCTCTTGAGAGTTTAGCGCTTAAAGGTTCGTTACACAAAGCACAGCGTATATTTGTATGGCGATTTGCTGCTATACTCATACCAATACCTGATCCACACACTAAAATTCCAAAACTATTTTCGTTAATTTTAGAGCTTAATAAATGTGCATAATCAGGATAATCACAACGATCATTACTAAAAGGACCTAAGTCTTCAAAGCTTATATTTTTTTCTTGTAAAAAATTGATAATTTCTTGCTTTAAAATAAAGCCAGCATGATCACTTGCTATGTAAATTTTTTCTCTTAACATTTAATAATCACTTATCATTTGAAATTTAAAGTATTAATTTTATCATATTTAATTAAAATTTTTCTTTCTTGTATATAATTATTTTTTAATATTTTCAAATATTTATTTGATATAATAATACTAAACTTAAGGTAAAAAATGAAGCTTGTTTTGATTGGTTCTTCAACGGGTGGTCCAAGTCAACTAAAGTTTTTACTAAATGATATAGAACTTAAAGATTGTGCGGTAGTGATTGCTCAACATATGAACCCAGCTTTTATTCCTTCTTTTGTAAATCAATTTAACAAAGAAGCAAAAAGTGATGTGATTGTACCAAACGACAAAGAAGTTTTAAAAAATAAAATTTATATTTGTCAAAGAAATATGGTTTTAAGTGGAAATAACACTTTAGTATTAAACACTACAGAACAAATAAGTAGCTTTAACCCAGGGATAGATGTTTTGTTTCATTCGGCTGTAAATCTTTGCAAATATCATAAAATTTTAGCCTTGATCATGACAGGAATGGGTGATGATGGTGCTAAATCTTTATTTGAGCTTTATAAGGTTGGTGTGAGGTGTTTATGTGAAAATGAGGCAGATTCTATAGTATA
This sequence comes from Campylobacter sp. RKI_CA19_01121, assembly GCF_025771295.1. Taxonomy (NCBI): domain Bacteria; kingdom Pseudomonadati; phylum Campylobacterota; class Epsilonproteobacteria; order Campylobacterales; family Campylobacteraceae; genus Campylobacter; species Campylobacter sp. RKI_CA19_01121. The sequence continues at coordinate 11,090 of NZ_JAKMQA010000015.1, read as the reverse complement.
TGGAATGCCAAAAAAAGCTAGAGATACTAATCCAAATTTAAAACCTATGAGTTTAATAGAACTCAAAAAAGAAATAATAAATTTTATCAAATCATAGGATGGAAAGATGATAAAAATTACAGAAAATGAAATGAATGATTTTATAAAAATAGTAGAGCAAATAAGTGGAAACAATCTTAATACTAAAAAAGATATTTTATCTATAAAGCTACCTAAATTTTTACAAGAATTAGGTTTAAGTAGTCTTAGCGAATTAAATGAAAAAGTACAGTTTCAAAGAAATTTAAAGCAAGAAACTATGGATTTTATCACAGTTTGTGAGACATATTTTTTTAGAGAATTAGAGCAATTAAAAGATGTAATTTTTTATATAAAATCTCTTGATCGACCTGTAAATGTGCTTTGTGCCCCATGTTCAAGTGGTGAAGAAGTGTATTCTTTAGCTATTTTAGCAAGTGAGAATTTTGTTAAAGGTATAAATATAGTTGGTATAGATATTAATAAAAAAATGATAGATAAATGCAATGAAATGTTATATTCAGAGCGCTCAGTAGCTAGATTAAACACTATGCAAAAAACACGTTATTTTGATGTAAAAGATAGGATGTATCAGCTTAAAAAAGAAACTTTAGCTTGTAGGTGTCGTTTTGAGCTTTGTAATGTTTTTGATGATTCTTTATTTAAACTTGGGAAATTTGATGTGATTTTTTCAAGAAATATGATGATTTATTTTGATCAAGATTTCAAAATAAGATTAATGGAGCGTTTCCATAGGATATTAAATAGAGAAGGTAGAATATACCCAGGAAAATCAGATCTTGTACCTGAAACAGCGTATTTTGAAAAAAACTTTTCAGCGGGTGGGGTTTATTATTCTAAGGTGGATTAATTATATTTTTTATTAAACCACCACCAATAAATCGCCGCAAAGATAAAACATACCCCCAAGCCAAAAGTAAAATGGCTTAATTTTACTCCATAAAATTCAAATAAATATCCTGTTGAAAAAGCAATAATTGCACTAAAAGTTAAATACACCATATCATTATAGGCAATCACTCTACCATAATATCTTTTATCACAATCATTTTGCAAAAGTGTGTAAGTATAGCTCCATAAAGATGAAGTACAAAAACCTGCCATTACTAAGCCTACAAAGGCAAGATAAAAGTTAAATTGCAAGCAAGCCCAAAGCATTATACCTATACCTTGCGCTAAGTATAAATATACTAAAGTATTTTTATTAATATAAGGACTAAGTACATAAGGTCCTATGAGTAAAGATACGGCTCTTATAGCATTAGAAAGCCCTATGGCTAGAGGTATGGAAATAACTTTTGCGTATTCATATTCGGCCAAAAGAGTAATTAAAACATCATAAGCGGTTATCCCTACAACTCCATGAAGTAAAATCAAATGAATGATTTTTTTATTGTTAAATACATAAACTAAGCCTTCTTTGATTAATATAAAAAGATTGTTTTGTGTGGTGTTTTTTTCATCGGGTAAGATTAAAGTTTTAAGTATAAGCATAGCGCAAAACAGCATTAAAGTATCAGCTATGAAAGCTGGTTTTACTCCAAAAAGATCTATAAAAAGTCCTGCAGCACCCATACCCAAAGCATATGATACAGCCCATATAATACTATGAAGCTCATTGCCTAGTTTTAATTCTTGTGGAGTTAAAATTTTAGGTAAAACTGACATTTCTGTTTGAAAATACATGCTTGCAACCGCCATGCGCACAAAGGTTAAAAAGTATAAAAACCAAAGCATAGCTAAAGAATTTACAAAAATTAGCATAAAAATAGAAATCATCTCAATGCTAATCATTGTTAGTAATAAATTCTTAGGTTTAAATCTATCTACTATAACTCCATTTATAGGTGCAAGTATAATAGAAGGTAAAAAAACAAAAATAGCTGAAAAACCTATGATATTTGCAGGTGCTTGTAGCTCTTTGGTTAAGAGGGTAAAAACACCTACTTGAGAAAACCATGCACCAAAATAACTTATAAATTGTACCATTGCTAAAAGGCGAAAAGTTTTATTATTTTTAAGTAAAGACCTATAAGTCATGAGTATCCTATGAATATATGAAATTAAAGGGCTTGATTATATCGTTTTTAAGATTATTTTACATTTAAATGCTATAATAATTCTTTTTTATAAAAAAGGTTAATAATGAATAGATTAAGTAAAAATGAAGCATTAAATTTACTCCAAAATGCACCTTTATATGAACTAGGCGCAATGGCATATGAGAAAAAATTAGAGCTTCACCCTGAAAAAATAACTACTTTTGTGGTAGATAGAAATATAAACTATACAAATATTTGCTGTATTGATTGTGATTTTTGTGCTTTTTGTAGAAAAGAAAAAGATGATGATTCTTATATTTTAAAATACGAAGAAATAGGGCAAAAAATAGAAGAATTACAAGCCATAGGTGGAACGCAAATTTTATTTCAAGGCGGGGTGCATCCAAAACTTAAAATAGAATGGTATGAAGACTTGCTTTCTTATATAAAAACTAATTATCCAACCATCACTGTGCATGGTTTTTCAGCAGTAGAGATAGCTTATATAGCAAGAGTTTCTAAAATTTCTATCGAAGAGGTTTTAAAAAGATTACAAGCTAAAGGACTTTTTTCTATACCTGGAGCGGGTGCTGAAGTATTAAGCGATAGGGTAAGAGATATCATCGCACCACACAAATGTGACACAGCCACCTGGCTTAGAGTGCATGAGAGTGCGCATAATATAGGTATGAAAAGTACTGCTACAATGATGTTTGGTACGGTTGAAAATGATGAGGAAATCATTGAACATTTTGATCATTTAAGAAATTTACAAGATAAAACAAATGGTTTTAGAGCTTTTATTTTATGGTCATTTCAAAGCGAAAATACTCCTTTGATTAAAAAACATCCTGAAATCATCAAGCAAAGTTCTAATAGATATTTAAGATTGCTAGCTTTGGCAAGGTTGTATTTGGATAATTTTAAAAATTTGCAAAGTTCTTGGGTAACACAAGGCTCTTTGATAGGCCAACTTGCTTTAAAGTTTGGTGCAAATGATTTAGGTTCAACCATGATGGAAGAAAATGTCGTAGCTGCAGCGGGTGCAAAATATAGAATGAATCAAGAGCAAATGATAGAACTTATCAAAGATATAGGAGAATTACCTGCTAAACGTGACACAGCTTATAATATTTTAGAAAGGTTTTAATGCTAAATTTAGACTTTAATAATACTAAAATAGACATAATATATGAGTATGAAAACGAGCTTCCTGTGGTATTTTTTAAGTTCATTTTTAAAAATAGTGGAAAAATAGCAGAAAAACACAATAGGGGTTGTGCAAGTATGTTTGCTAGGCTTTTAAATGAAGGAAGTAATGATGAGTTTTTTAAAAGCTTAGAATACCGTGCTATAGAGCTTTATGCTAAGGCTAGTTTTGAGCATTTTCAAATTAGTATTAAATGCTTGAAAGAACATTTTGATTTTGCTTTAGAAAAATTACAAGAATTGTTTTTAAATGTGCGTTTTGATGAAAAAATCTTACAAAGATTAAAAACTTTAGCTTTGGGTGAGCTTGCAAGTTTAAATACTGATTATGATTATCAAGCAAAAAGACTTTTAAATAAAAATGTTTTCAAAGATGAAATTTTTGCTAGTGGTCTTGATGGGACTAAAGAAAGCATAGAAAAGATTAGCTTAAAAGAATTGCAAGATTTTATGAGTGAAAATTTAGTACTTGATAATGCTTTATTCGTTTTTGGTGGAGATATTAAAGAAAATGAAGTAAAGATTAAAGTAGAAAAAATTTGCCAAATTCTAAAAAGAAATACTCCAAATCAAAACAAAAGTTACAAACTCATTGATGAGAGTATAGAAGTAAGTGAGCAAAAAAGCACCGAACAAGCTTATATATACTTTTGTTCTCCATTTAATATGCAAATTAATGATGAAAAAATGTATTTAGCTAAACTTACTTTATTTATCTTGGGTCAAGGTGGTTTTGGTTCGCGTTTGATGGAAGAAGTGCGTGTGAAAAGAGGCTTGGCGTATTCAGCATATGCTATGCTTGATGTAAATTTAAATTATAGTAGAGTTTTTGGGTATTTGCAAACTAAAAATGAAAGCTCTAATGAGGCTAAAGCTTTAGTTAAGGAAGTTTTTGAAAACTTTGTCCAAAATGGAGTCAATGAAAAAGAATTTCAACTAGCTAAACAATTTTTAGTAGGTTCTATGCCTTTAAGGTATGAAAGCTTGGCTAAAAGACTAGATATAATGCTAAATGAATATTTACATGGTTTAAAACTTGGAAATTTAAAAGAAGAAATGCAAAAGATCAAAAACACTACCTTAGATGAACTAAATGACTTTATTAAAGCTCATAGTGAAATTACCAAAGTGAGTTTTGCAAGTATAGAAAATGAAAGTTGAAGAAAAGGATTTAAAACTACTTCATGCTTTAGGGGTTAAAAATTGTATCGATTTGGCTTTGATTTTGCCTAAAAAATTTGATGATTTTAGAATTTCAAAGTTTCCAAAAGATACATTTTGTACCCAAAATGTAAAAATTATCAGCACCCAAAATCATCACTCCCAGCTTTTTATACTTTGTGAATGTTTAGAATGGGGTATAAAGGCAAATATAGTAATCTTTCATCCTAATAAATGGCATTTTAAAATTTTTAAGCATAATGCTTTGGTTTGTATCCATGCAAAGATGAATTTTTTTAATGGAATTTGGCAGTTTATAAACCCAAAAATAGTAAAAAACATAGGTCAAATAGTCCCTAAATATCAAATTAGCTCTATTAAAGATGAAAGTATAAAAAAACTTATCGTAAAATACGTCAACGAAGCTAATTTAAAAGCGCTAAATTTAGAACAAAAATACATTAATTTACTTTTGAATTTACATAATTATGATGATTTAACTCTTTATGAAAATTTTAACGCCATAGTTAAAGACTTAAAATATATAGAAATTTTTAATCATTTAAGGCGTTTAAAGGGTAAAAAAATATCACAAAATGCTTATGAAATAGAACTTTTTGATATAAGCTCTTGGCTTAATGGTTTAGAATTTAGCCCTACAAATGATCAACTTTTAGCGATAGAAGATATTAAAAAAGACTTACAAAATAAAGTTGCTAAAAGGCGTGTGGTAATGGGTGATGTTGGTTGTGGTAAGACTTTGGTTATACTTGCTGCAAGTTTGCTTGTATATCCTAAAAAGGCTATTTTAATGGCTCCAACTAGTATATTAGCAGAGCAAATTTATCATGAAGCAAAAAGACTTTTGCCTGATTTTGTTAATGTATTGCTTTTAAAAGGTGGTAAAAAAGATAAAGATTTAGCAAAATTAAAAGAACAAGCCCATTTTATCATAGGCACACATGCGCTCATTCATCAAGAAGAATTTGAAGCAGTTTTGGTGATGATAGATGAGCAACACCGTTTTGGTTCTAATCAAAGACAAAAAATAAGTGAGCTTAGTAAAAACTCTCAATATGCTCCACATATCGTGCAATTTTCTGCTACACCTATACCAAGAACACTTTCTATGATACAAAGTGAGCTTGTAAATTTTAGTTTTATTAAACAAATGCCTTTTAAAAAAGACATTAAAACTTTTTGCATACAAGATAAAGATTTTAAATATTTGCTTAAAAAAATCGACGATGAGCTAGCTAAAAATCATCAAGCAATCATCATTTATCCTTTAGTAAATGAAAGTGAAAATATAGATTATTTATCGCTAGAGCAAGCACAAGGATACTGGATAAACAAATACAAAAATGTTTATGTAACTCATGGAAAAGATAAAAATAAAGATCAAATTTTACAAGAATTTAGAGAAAAAGGCACGATTTTGCTTTCTACTACCGTGGTTGAAGTGGGGATTTCTTTACCAAGACTAAGTGTGATTGTTATTGTTGGGGCTGAAAGACTTGGGCTTGCTACCTTACACCAGCTTCGAGGTAGGGTAGGCAGAGTAGGACTTGAGAGCTTTTGTTATTTATATACTAAGCAAAAAGAAATTCCAAGCCGTTTGCTTGAATTTGCTAAAACTTTAGATGGATTTAAAATAGCTGAGCTTGATTTAAAAAACAGACTAAGCGGGGATTTGCTAGATGGTAGAGTGCAACATGGCAATCATTTTAAATTTTTTGATTTTGCAGATGATGAAGAGCTAGTTTTAAAAGCAAAAGAAAGTATTAAAAATATGGAAAAAGAAAATGGATAAACACTTTGAAATTTTAATTTCTAAAGGCAAGAAAAAACATTTTAACAAAGGGAATATTTTATTTTTTCAAGGTGAAAAAGCAAATAAAATTTACATTTTACTAAGTGGAAAAGTACGTATATATAAGGTGAATACAAAAGGTTTTGAGTTGACACTGCATACTCTAACTCCGGTGAATTTTATAGCCGAAATGCCTGTGTTTGAGGGTATTAATTACCCAGCTAATGCAATTTGTGAGCAAGATTGTGAAATTTGTGTTTTTGATTTTGATGAATTTAAAAAATTATGCTTAGAAAATGGAGAATTTAGCTTTTTACTTTTGACTTCTTTAATCGGTAAAATTCGAATTTTAGAAAATTTCATCAGACAAAAATCTTTGGATTTAAAATCAAGACTAGTCAGCTTTTTACTAGAAAATGAAGAAAAATTACAAAATTTAAAGCAAAAAGAAATCGCTGTGATTTTAAATTTACCTCCAGAATCTTTGTCGCGTTTTTTAAAAGAATTAAAACAAAATGAGCTTATTTGCACAAATAAAGGTAAAATAGCAATTTTAAATAAAGAAAAAATGCAAAATTTAATTAAGTCTTTTTAAGTCTTATTTGTTACAATATTGTATTTAAAGTATGGAAGGTTTTATGGATTTTGATTTTTTAATCAAGTTTAGCCCTATGTTTATACAAGCTTCTTGGCTTACTTTAAAACTTGCTATTTATGGAGTATTTTTTTCATTTTTAGTAGGTTTATTTTGTGTGGGAGTAAGTTATTTTAAATTTTCTTTTTTAAATACAATCTGTAAAATTTACATAGAATTTTCAAGAAATACACCTTTATTAATCCAACTTTTCTTTTTATATTATGCCTTGCCTGAGTTTGGGATACACCTTAGTTCTTTTGCTTGTGCTGTGATAGGACTTAGTTTTTTAGGTGGTTCTTATATGGCTGAGAGCTTAAGAGCAGGTATGGAAGCGGTGAAAAAACAACAATATGAATCAGGACTTTCTTTGGGTTTGAGTAAATGGCAAAATTTTCGCTATGTGATCATGCCTCAAGCTTTGGGTATAGCTATGCCAAGTATTAGCGCAAATATCATTTTTTTACTCAAAGAAACTTCTGTAGTAAGTATTATTGCTTTAGCAGATTTAGTATATGTGGCTAAAGATCTTATAGGACTTTATTATAAAAGCAATGAAGCGTTATTTGCTTTGGTGCTTTGTTATTTGATTTTGATTTTACCTTTATCTTTAGTGTTAAACCGTATAGAAAAAAGGTTAAATTATGTTTGAAATTTTAAATCAAGATACCTTTTTTAGACTAGCACAAGGTTTAAAGGTTACTTTAGAGCTTTCATTGATTAGTGTTTTGATTTCACTTATTGGAGGAGTATTTTTTGGAATTTTAATGCATTCTAAAAATAAAATCCTTTATGCTTTTTGTCGTTTTATGCTTGAATTTGTACGTATTATGCCTTTGATTGTTTGGCTTTTTATAGTGCATTTTGGCTTGGCGAAATGGTTTGGATGGCATTTGAGTGCTTTGGGTTCAAGTATTATTGTTTTTAGTATTTGGGGCGTGTTTGAGATGATGGATTTGGTTAGATCGTCTTTAGCAAGCATACCAAAACACCAGTATGAATCAGGACTTTCACTAGGTTTTAATAAATTTGAAGTTTATCTTTTTATCATTATACCTTTATCTTTAAGAAGATTATTGCCAATGAGTATTAATCTTTTTACAAGAATTATTAAAAGCACTTCAGTGATTTATCTAATCGGTGGCATAGAGCTTATTAAAGTAGGCCAACAAGTGATTGAGCTAAATTTATTTCAAAATTCTTACACGGCTTTTGTGATTTATGGTTTGATTTTATTGATTTATTTTATACTTTGCTATCCTTTGTCGGTATATTCAAAGTTTTTAGAGAAAAAATGGAGCTAATATGAGCATTTTAAAAATACAAAATTTACAAAAATATTATGATGATCATCATGTTTTAAAAGATATAAATTTAGAAGTAAATCAAAAAGAAGTAGTGGTTATACTAGGCCCAAGTGGTTGTGGGAAATCTACACTTTTAAGATGTATTAATGGTTTAGAAGAAATGGCTGATGGGGCTATTTTTGTAGATGATGAAAAAATTGATAAAAATTATAAAAAATGGACTCAAATTCGCCAAAAAATAGGTATGGTGTTTCAATCTTATGAACTTTTTGATCATTTAAATGTGGAGCAAAATATACTTTTAGGACCTTTAAAGGTGCAAAAAAGAAAAAAAGAAGAGGTTTTAGAAGAAGCTAAATACTGGCTTGATAGAGTAGGGCTTTTGCGTAAATTAAAAGCTTATCCTAAAGAGTTAAGTGGTGGACAAAAACAACGCATAGCCATAGTTAGAAGCCTTTGTATGAATCCTGAAATCATGCTTTTTGATGAAGTTACAGCAGCGCTTGATCCTGAAATCGTGCGTGAAGTTTTAGATGTGATTTTAAATTTAGCAAAAGATGGTATGACTATGCTTATAGTTACACATGAAATGGGTTTTGCAAGAGCAGTTGCTGATAAAATAGTTTTTATGGATGATGGGAAAATAGTAGAAATTTCAAAGCCTGATGAATTTTTTGAAAATCCAAAAACTGATCGTGCGAAGAAATTTCTCAATTTATTTGATTTTCATCGTTAATTTTATTTTAGAAAAGATTTGTTTAAAAAATTAATATAAGGTTTAAAAATTTAAATTTCAATCATAAGGAAAAAAATATGAAAAAGATTTTTCTTTTATCGTTTTTAATGGCACTTTTTTTTAGCGCCTGCTCAAATTCAAGTTCTAATGAAAACTCCATAGAAAAAATCAAACAACAAGGTGTTATCCGTATAGGTGTTTTTGGTGATAAACCTCCATTTGGCTACCTAGATGCACAAGGAAAAAATCAAGGCTATGATGTATATTTTGCTAAACGTATAGCAAAAGAACTTTTGGGTGATGAGTCTAAAGTACAATTTGTTTTAGTTGAAGCAGCAAATAGGGTGGAGTTTTTAGAGTCAAATAAAGTAGATTTAATCTTAGCTAATTTTACTAAAACTCCAGAAAGAGAAGCTGTGGTGGATTTTGCATTGCCTTATATGAAAGTTGCTCTTGGGGTGGTAGCTCCTAAAGGATCAGATATTAAAACTATAGATGATTTAAAAAACAAAACTTTGATTTTAAATAAAGGCACAACAGCTGATGCGTATTTTACAAAAAATATGCCAGAAATTAAAACGATTAAATTTGATCAAAACACAGAAACCTTTGCAGCTTTAATCGGAAAAAGAGGCGATGCGCTAAGTCATGATAATGCATTGCTTTTTGCATGGGCTAAAGAAAATCCAAATTTTGAAGTAGTGATTAAAGAACTTGGAAATCATGATGTTATAGCTCCTGCTGTAAAAAAAGGTGATGAGGCTATGTTGAAATTTATCAATGATTTGACTATAAAATTACAAAATGAGCAGTTTTTTCATAAAGCTTATGATGAAACCTTAAAGCCATTTTTTAGCGATGATATAAAAGCTGATGATGTAGTAATCGAAGGTGGCAAAATTTAATAATGCAAAAAGCTTTTAAAAATACCATCTATGCTTCTTTAGGTGGTATTTTAGAATTTTATGATTTTGTTTTATTTATCTTCTTTGCAAGTGTTTTTGCAAAAATTTTCTTTCCTCAAAATGATGATTTTTGGCCATTAATCTACACTTATGTAGCCTTTGGAGCAGGGTATTTAGCTAGACCTTTTGGTGCTGTTGTTTTAGCACATTTTGCAGATATTAAAGGGCGTAAGAATGTTTTTTATGTCAGTATGCTTTTAATGGTCGTGCCAAGTTTTGTTTTGGCCTTTTTACCTACTTATGAAAGTATAGGACTTTTAGCTACTTTTATGCTTTTTATCATACGGATAACTCAAGGACTAGCCATAGGAGCTGAAGTGAGTGGTGCTTGGATTTTTGTGAGTGAATTTGTGAGTAAAAAAAGACTTGGTTTGGCACTTGGTTTTATTTCAGCGACTTTAACTTTAGGTTTATTGCTTGGAAATTTAGCGACTTTGACTATATATGCGTATTTTAATAAAGAAGAAGTAGAAAGCTTTGCTTGGAGAATTCCTTTTTTTATAGGGGGATTTTTTGGCATAATAGCTTTATTTTTGCGCACAAAGCTTAATGAAACGCCAGCTTTTAAAAACATAAAAGAGAAAGAAAAAATTTTAAATTTTCCACTTTTACAAGCTTTAAAAACACACAAGAAAAGTATGTTAATATGCGCTTTACTTACTGTGGTTTTAACAAGCGGGGTAGCTACTTTAATGATACTGCCACAATATTTTGAAAGCTTATTAGGAGTTAGTAAAACTACTGCTTTGTTATATCAAAATTTGGCCATCGTGATGATCATACTAGGAAGTTTAGCACAAGGGTATTTAGCGGATTTTTTAGGACATTTTAGGATTTGCTTGATTTTTACTGTGGTTTTTGGAGCTTTTGGCATAAGTTTTAGCTTTTATAATGAGTGGTTTTTATCATTTTATTTGCTTGCTTGTTTTGCGCAAGGCATTATAGCTTTTGCTCCTATTTTTATGACTCAAATTTTTACTACAGAGTTAAGATCAAGTGGTCTTTCTTTTGCTTATAATATCTCTTATGCGATTTTAGGTTTTTTAACACCCTTTGTTGTTAATTTTATATATGAGAAGTATTTTTATATTTATATTATTTTTATAGTGATTGCTAGTTTGCTAAGTATACTTTTAGTAAAAAGTTCTTCTAGAAATTTATAACATTATTTTTTATTCAAACCC
>NZ_JAKMQA010000014.1:0-22102 GCF_025771295.1 Campylobacter sp. RKI_CA19_01121 | reverse complement strand
GAAAATATAGAAGAAAATATAGAAGAAAATATAGAAGAAAATATAGAAGAAAACCCCGCCGAATTTGATTCTCTTGATGATTTACCTATGGTTGAAGAAATGAGCGAAAAAGAGATGAGTTTTGATGATTTACCTGAAGATGCTCAATTTATTGGTGAAGCAAAAGATGATGATAGTGTTGCAGAAGAAAATGAACCTTTAGTAGAAGAGGTTTTTGAAGATAAAAGTATAGATGATTTTCAACCAGAAGAGGAGTTAAGTACTCAAGATAAAATAAAAGAAGAATTAGCTGCTATTGATGAATTAGATGAAGAATTTGGTGGTATTGATGAGAATTTAATGAGTGATTTTGATATGCAGGATTTAAGTGAGGGTGAAGATTTACAAATGAAACCACAAGCCGATGTGAACGAGGAAAATATAGAGGAAAATATGAGTGAAGTTTTAGATGAAACGCAAGATGAATTTGCAAATTTAAACGAAAATGATATTATGTTAGCTTTAGGAGAAGAACTTGCTCCAGCTATTGTAGAAAAGAAAGAAGTAAGCAAGGTAAACACTGAAGAAAAAGCAGAGAATTTACAAGAAGATGAAATGGTAAATGAGCTTAGTAAAAGTATAGCTCAAACTATCACTTCGAGTATTACCGATGATACTTTAAAAGCAGCCTTAAAAGGCATGAAAATGAATATAAACATTAACATAAGCTTTGATGAGGATAAACATTGAGTGGTCAAATTTTAATCATCTCAGGGCCAAGTGGAGCAGGTAAGAGTACCTTGCTTCAAAGGCTTTTTAAAGAAAAAGATAATATTTATTTTTCTATTTCAAGTACAACAAGAGCTCCTAGAGAAAATGAAAAAAATGGAGTAGATTATTTTTTTATTAGCGAAGAAGAATTTAAACAAGGTATAGAAAAAGGTGATTTTTTAGAATGGGCTTTGGTGCATAAAAACTATTATGGTACTTCGTTAATCCCTGTGAAAAAAGCATTACAAGAGGGTAAAAGTGTCATTTTTGATATCGATGTGCAAGGTTTTTGTATAGCTAAAGAAAAAATGCCTGAATATATTACTTCTGTTTTTATTACAACTAAAAATAAAAAAGAACTTGAAAAAAGATTGCTTAAGCGAAATACTGATAAAATAGAAGATATTAGCAAAAGATTGGAAAATGCTAGTGATGAAATGGCTTATTTGGATCGATATGATTTTTTAATCATAAATGATGATCTTGAAAAAAGCTATAGGGAGTTAGAAGCGGTTTTTGAAGCTTCAAAATTAAAAAGTACAAAACATGATTTAAAACAAATTCAAATTCAATGGAATAAAGGAGAATAAAATGCATATGCCAAGCGGAACTCAATGGTTGATTATATTACTTATAGTAGTGTTACTTTTTGGTGCAAAAAAAATTCCAGAGCTTGCTAAAGGCTTAGGAAAAGGTATTAAAACTTTTAAAGATGAAATGAATACAGAAGATGATAAAAAAATCGTTCAAGAAGATGCACAAAAAATTGAAAAAATCAATGAAAAAGATGTTCTTGTAAAAGAAAATAACGAAGAAGTAAAAAAAGCTTAAGGCAATACATTGAAAACTTTAGTTTATAAAGAAATTAAAGAAAAATTAGGAAGAGATTTTATCTTAGAAAATCCCAAGAATAAAAATCTAGCTCATTTTGCCACGCCTTTGGCTTTTTCTTTGGCTAAAGAATTAAAGCAAAATCCTATGATAATTGCCAATGATATTGTTGCTAAGTTAAAAGATTGTGATTGTTTTGAAAGTGTAGAGGCTTTAAATGGTTATGTAAATTTTAAACTTTCAAAAGCTTTTTTAAATTCTTTGGCTACGCAAGCTTTGGGCGATAGTGAAAATTTTGCAAAAGATGATAAAAAAGAGCAGAGTTTTTTACTTGAATATGTGAGTGCAAATCCGACAGGACCTTTACACATAGGACATGCTAGAGGGGCTATTTTTGGCGATACTTTAACTAGGGTTGCTAGGCATTTAGGGTATAAATTTGATACAGAATATTATGTCAATGATGCGGGTAATCAAATTTATCTTTTAGGTCTTTCTATATTACTTGCAGTAAAAGAGCATTGTTTAAAAGAGCAAGTTCAATATCCTGATGAGTATTATAAAGGCGAATATATCGTAGATGTAGCAAAAGAAGCTTTTGTTGATTTTGAAAAAGATTTCTTTGTAGAAGAAAACATTCCGCAATTAGCACTTTGGGCTAAGGATAAAATGCTTAAAATTATCAAGCAAAATTTGGCCGATGCTAAGATATTTATTGATACTTATGTGAGCGAAACGAGTTATTATAATGAATTAGAAAATACCTTGAAAGCTTTAAAAGAGCATGGTGGTACTTATGAACAAGATGGTAAAATCTGGCTTGCATCAAGTGCTAAAGGCGATGAAAAAGATCGTGTGATTATTAAAGATGATGGAAAAGGAACTTATCTAGCTGCTGATATAGTTTATCATAAAGATAAAATGAGTCGCGGTTATGATAAGTGTATTAATATATGGGGAGCTGATCATCATGGCTATATAGCTAGAATGAAAGCTGCTATGGAATTTTTAGGTCATGATAGTCAAAATCTTGAAATTATCTTAGCGCAAATGGTTTCATTATTAAAAAATGGTGAGCCTTATAAAATGAGCAAAAGAGCAGGAAATTTCATCTTAATGGGTGATGTTTTAGAAGAGCTTGGCAGTGATGTGTTAAGATATATTTTTATTAGTAAAAAATGTGATACACATTTAGAGTTTGATGTAGATGAGTTTAAAAAAGAAGATAGCTCTAATCCTGTGTATTATATTAATTATGCTCATGCTAGAATTCATCAAGTATTTGCTAAAGCAGGTAAGAGTGTAGATGATGTTATGCATGCTAAATTTGAGAGTTTGAATGAAGATGGCATGAATCTTTTATTTGAAAGTTTAAATTTAAAAGCAGTGCTTAATGACGCATTTGAGTCAAGAGCCTTGCAAAAAATTCCTGATTATTTAAAAAATTTAGCTTCTTTATTTCATAAATTTTATAATGAAAATAAAGTAGTTGGCTCAGATAACGAAGATGAGCTTTTAAAACTTTTTGCCGTATGTGCTTTAAGTATTAAAACAGCTTTTGCACTTATGGGAATAGAGGCAAAAAATAAAATGAATCACGATTAATTTTGATCGTGATTTTTACTTTTTTTAATACTTCTTGTCATCATAAAGCTTTGCTCAAAAAACAAAAGCAAAGTCACACTTACTCCTACTGCTAAGGCTAGTGTTACTGAAAGTGTTGTAAAAAAATGATCGAAAAATTGAATCAAGAAATTAGTCTTTTCGCTAATATCTTCTGAGCGTATAAAAGAAATCAAATACAATATAGCTTTATATGCATAAATTCCAGGTATCATAGGAATGAGAGCGGGAAAAGCTATGATTTCAGCAGGTGTTTTAAAAATCTTAGCTAAAAACAAACCAAGACAGCCTATGCTAAAAGAAGCTATAAAGGTTGCAATAGCCAAGGTTTGAAAGCCAAAATACCCCATCAAGGTAAAGCGCATGCCATGAGCTATAGCGGCTAATATGGCTGAGAGTATGAGTGTTTTAAAGGGTGGATTACACACATAAGCAAAACCAAAACCTGTTAAAGCTGCAAAAAACATATCCCAAAGTATAGAAGAATAATCAATCATCTTAAAATCCCAAAATCACTAATACTAAGAGTAGTATAAATTCCAATGGCAATACAACATACTAATATCGCCACACTAATAATACGACTAAGTCCCATAAGTATATGATCTTTTAAAATGTCTATAACGGAGTTTATAAAATAAACTCCAGGAATTAAATACAATATACTAGAACCCAAAGCAACATTAGCTTCTTGCACGAGTTTTAAGTCCACTCCAAAAAATACAATAAAAGAGGATAAAAAAGAACAAATAATGTATTGAATTCTTAAATCAATTTTTATTCTAGTGAGTAAAACTCTTAAGCTAAAACCTACTAAAGTAGCTAAAAATACAAATAAGCAACCATAAAAATCTCCTCCAAATAGCTTGCAAAATGCTGAGTTTGCCACTGAAACTAAAAATAAATTCGCTAAAAAAGGATTTCTTGTGCTTTGTTTGAGTTTTATAAGAGAAAATTTAGCTTCTTCTAGGTTATATTTATGATCATGAATTTGCCAGCTTAATGCACTAAGTTCTAAAATAAGTTTAAAATTAATATGATTGTGCTTATTAGGTATGATATAGGTTCTTTGTATGGAATTATCATCTTTATCAAAAATATTTAGTGTGGTATGATGAAAGAAAAAATTCATGTTAATCTCATAACCATATGCATTAGCTATTCTTCCAACGCACTTTGCCACTCTTGCTGTGTAGGTTCCAGCACTTAGAAAAACACTGATGTATTCGATTAAAAAATCTGTTAAATTTTGAATAGATGGCTTTTGCATAACATTTTTCTTTGAAATAATTTTTATAAGATTTTATCAAAAATCAAATATAAAATCATATAAATTTAAATGTTTTTAGAAAATATATATTAAATTAAAGAAAATAATAAAATACCTAGCTAATGAAACTAGGTATTTAAAAATGAAATTTTAAGATATCTTTTTCCTTTTTTGGATATAGATATAAATAGCTACAATCATAGTAGCAAAAATAATACAAGCTACAATAACAAAATGCAAATATTCTTTGATTAAATCTTCATTTTTACCTAAAACATAGCCTAATATAAGCAAAATCAAACACCAAATTCCAGCCCCTAAACTAGTATAAAATATAAACTTTTTCAAATTCATTCTTGCTAATCCTGCGGGTAAAGAAATATACTGACGCAAACCAGGGATTAATCTACCACTAAAGGTTGATATCTCACCATGTTTGTTAAAAAAGGCTTCAAATTGAGCAAATTTTGCTTCATTAACTCCAAAATATTTGCATATTTTCAAAAGAACTTCCCGTCCTAAAAAATAACATAAATAATAATTAAGCAAAGCTCCTAAAAGAGCTCCAAAAGTCCCACAAAGCAGACATAGCCAAAAGTTAAGTTCGTTTTGATGGGCTAAATATCCAGCAGGTATCATCACTACTTCGCTGGGAAAAGGAAAAAAGGAACTTTCTACAAACATAAGAAAAATAATCCCCCAATAACCCCAATCTTTTGCAAGAGTGAGTAAAAAATCTATAATATCACCAAGCATAAATAACCTTTATTTTTTAAGCTAATGATATAAGCTTAGTTTTAATGTTTTAAAAATATAGCATGGCTTTTGCGCAAATGATTATTAAAATACATAAAATCAATGCAATCAAGTGAGATTTTAAAGGATCTTTTCTTTTTAAAACTTTTATAAAAAATAAAGAATAAAAAGTCAAAGCTAGCATTGTTATTAATAATAAAAGTTTGATAAATAAAAATATGCCAAAATTACTCGCAAAAAAATCCCAAAAAGAGTTAAATTCATAAAAGCTCAAAAGATAAAATCCACTTAGTAAAAGTAAGATAAAAATACCAGCAAAAATAAAAATACTTGATTTAGTATAAGCTTTTTTAATTTTATCACAATCTTCTTTGTTTGCGTGTTGATAAGCAAAGTGATAAACACATACATCAAAAAATACATAGGCTATAAAAAATACAGCGCAAATAAGATGAATACAAATAAAAATAAAATGCATAATTAATCTCCTTAAAAATCATAGCACAATTTTAAGGAGATGTAAAATTAAAGTTTTTCTAAAATTTGGATAGTTTTGATTTTATCTCCTGCTCTAATGCTATCTAGTACTTCCAAACTTTCTTTATCTTCAGAGTTAATTTGCCCAAAGATAGTATGCACTCCGTCTAAATGAGGCTGCGGGCTGTGACAAATGAAAAATTGCGATCCGCCTGTATCTCTGCCAGCGTGAGCCATAGATAAGCTACCTCTTAAGTGCTTGTGTTTTTGATCGTCACATTCACATTCTATCTCATAGCCAGGGCCACCTGAGCCTATACCATAAGGACAACCACCTTGTATCACAAAATTTGGAATCACGCGGTGAAAAACAAGCTCATCATAAAAACCATCATTGGCTAAGTTGGCAAAATTACACACAGTTTGTGGTGCTTCATCAGGAAATAATTCTAATTTCATATCACCTTTTTCGGTGCTAATGATAGCAAAATTGTATTTTTTTGCATTTTTTGTGTCGATTTTTTTAAGCATTTTATGATCCTATTCTATATTAGTATAAACTGCTTGCACATCATCATCATCTTCTAATTTATCAAGCAATTTTTCAATATCAAGAAGTTGTTCTTCGCTAAAATTTACAGGATTGTTAGCAAGATACTCAAGTCCTGCTTTTTTAAGCACTAAACCTTTTTTTTCTATGGCATTGCTAAGCTCGCCAAAAGCAGTGTAATCACCTATAATTAGCAATTCCTCTTCATTTTGCTCAAGCTCTTCAAGTCCTGCGTCAATGAGTTCAAGCTCAAGTTCTTCTAAATCTCCATCATATTTTTCAAGATGAAAAACAGCTTTATGTGAAAACATAAAAGTTAAAGAGCCATTTTGTAAAATTTCTCCACCATTTTTGCTAAAAATCGCTTTTACATTGGCCACTGTGCGTGTAGGATTATCACTCATACACTCAACAATGATTAAAGCCCCATGTGCTGCTTTTCCTTCATAGTGGATATTTTTAATATCAGCACTATCTTTTCCACTTGCTCTTTTAATAGCTGCATCGATATTGTCTTTTGGCATATTATTAGCTTTTGCAGTAGCTATGGCACTACGAAGCTTTGGATTCATATCAGGATCAGCTCCGCCTTCTTTTGCTGCTACTTGTATAGCCTTTGCAAGTTTTGGAAAAAGTTTGCTCATTTTATCCCATCTTGCTTCTTTAGAGGCTCTGCGATATTCAAACGCTCTTCCCATAAATTCTCTCTTTCTTATATTGTTTTAAAGTTAAAAGTATAAACTAAGAAGTCTAAATTTGATTTTAAAGGAGTAAAAGAGTGATCAGAAAAGCTAGAAAAGATGATGTTAAAAAATGCATACAATTGCTTGCTTTGGCAATGGATCATTTTATATATAAACTTAGTGGTTATAATGATCGTCAAAAAGCCATAGAGGTTTTAGAAAATTTCTTCACTCAAGAAAATAATCGTTTAAGCTATGAAAATATATATGTTTATGAAGAAGATAGGGAAATTTTAGGTGCGATTTGTTGTTATGATGGGGCTTTGGCCGATGAACTAGATAAGCCTTTAAATGAGCATTTAGAATTTTTAGGAATCAATGAAAAAGTTTTAAAAGAATGTGAAAATGAGTTTTATTTAGATAGTATTTGTGTGGATGAAAAAGCAAGAGGAAAAGGCATTGCTAAGAAATTGATTGAATGCGCTTTCAATGAAGCTTTAAAAAATGGTAAAAAGCTTTCATTAATCGTAGAAGATGAAAATATAAATGCAAAAATGCTTTATGAAAAAATGGGCTTTAAACTGATAAAAAATAAAATTTTTCACTCTCATAAATATGAATACAGAGAAAAAGGAGAATAAATGATTATAAAAACTAAAAATATTAATTGTCAAAGTTGTGTAAATTTAATCAAAGCTTCATTAGAAGATAAATTTGGTACTATGCAAATAAACGTTGAAACAAAAAGCATAGAGATTGATTTAAAAACAGAGCAAGTTGAAGAGTTCAAAAAACAATTGCAAGATTTAGGTTTTGAGATAGATGAAGCATGAGTTAAAATTAAAAATAGGCAATATGACTTGTGTTAATTGCTCTAATGCTATAGAAAAAGTTTGTGCAAAAATTGATGGAGTCGAAGATGTAAGTGTTTCTTATGTCAATTCTAGTGGGGTGTTTTTGCTTAAAGATTTATCCTTGGAAGTAAAAATCAAAGAAAAAATCAAAGCTTTGGGTTTTGAGATATTACAAGAAGAGCAAAATTTATACGAGTTTAAACTCAAAGAGCTTAAAAATATGAAAACAAAGCTTATCATGAGTATAATTTTAAGCTCTATTGTGATGTATTTTGAAATGTTTGTCCAAGGAAATGTTTCTGCTTTAATTCAAATGTTTTTATCTATGATAGCGATTTTTTATTGTGGAAAAGGTTTTTTCATCCACGCCCTTAAAGGATTAAGACATAAAAATTTAGATATGAACACTTTGATATCCTTAGGTGCCTTTACTTCTTTTGTATATTCTTTTTTTGTGTATTTTGAAATATTTAGTAAAGATGGTTATTTGTATTTTAGTGGCGGAGCGATGATTATAAGCTTTGTTTTATTGGGTAAATACTTAGAAGAAAAGGCTAAATTTAAATCCTTAGAATATCAAAATAAATTAAAAAACATAGATATTAAAAAAGCTAATATAATCTTAGAAGATGGAAGTATAAAAAGCATACCCAGTGCTTTTGTAAAAGAAAATGATGTGATTTTAGTAAAAGAGGGCGAAAGCGTTGTTGCTGATGGGGTGATTATAGCAGGTGAAGCTGAGGTTGATGTGAGTTTTTTAACAGGAGAGTTTTTGCCACTTTTAAAAAAGCAAGATGATGAGATTTTAGCAGGAACTGTGTTGATTAATGGAAGTTTAAAGATTAAAGCTAATAAAAAGGCGATTGAAAGCTCATTAGAACAAATTAAAGATCTTGTTTTTAAAGCAGGCAATATCAAAACACCTTTAGCAAATTTAGCTAATAAGATTTCAGCTTATTTTGTAGCTTGTATTATTGTTTTATCACTTTTTGTGTTTGTTTTTTGGTATTTTAAAGAAGGAATTAACGCAGCATTTTTACATGCTTGTGCTACGCTTTTAATCTCTTGTCCTTGTGCTTTAGGCTTAGCAACTCCTATAGCCATAGTTAGTGCTTTGGCAAATGGAGCAAGAAATTTTATCTTAGTGAAAAATCCAGCAGTGCTAGAGAATTTAGCTAGTATAAAACTTGCTATTTTTGATAAAACAGGCACTTTAAGCCAAGATGATTTAAGTGTTTATAAGCATGATCTAACTCAAGAAAATTTTCAAAAACTCACGCAAATTGAAAATTTAAGCTCACACCCAATCGCAAAGGCTTTTACTAAAGAATTGAATGCAAATTTAAATTTGCAAGGAAAATTAAGTGTTTTAGTGGGTAGTGGTTTGCTTTATGAGGAAAATGAAGATAAATATTTAATAGGCAATGAAAAATTAATGCTTGAAAATGGTGTTGATATACAAAAAAGCAAGCAATTTTTGCAAGAATTTGAAGATCAAGCACCTATATGTTTGTATTTTGCAAAAAATAAAATTTGTCTTGGTGGGGTTTGCTTGAAAAATGAACTTAAAAACGAAGCTAAAGACTTGATAGTAAATTTAAAGCAAAAAGGTGTAAAAAGTATTATTTTAAGCGGTGATAATAAAAAAAGTGTTGCCAAAATAGCAAATGAGCTTAATATCGATGAGTATTATTCTGACTTAAAACCCGAGCAAAAGCTTGATTTTATAAAAGAAAAAATTAAAAAAGAAAAAGTGCTTTTTATAGGAGATGGTATCAATGATGCTCCTGCTTTAAATTTAGCTAGTGCAAGCATAAGTTTTTCCAAAGCAAGTGAGCTTGCTAAAAAAAGTGGAGATTTGATTTTAATAAAAGATGATTTATCTTTAATAGCTTATTGTTTTGAGCTTTCTCAAAAAACTAAAAATATCATCAAACTCAATCTTTTTTGGGCTTTTATTTACAATGCTTTGTGCATTCCTATTGCAGCAGGTTTTGTGCCATTTATAAGTCTTAGTCCGCATTTGGCAGCTTTGGCAATGTGTTTTAGTTCAGTAACAGTTGTACTAAATTCTTTAAGATTACGTTAGGTATTTAAGTTTATTTAATATTTTCTATATTATATTAATATAAATTTAACAAAAAGGAGTACTAGAATGAATTGCAACTGCGGTTTTTCTATGATGAATATAGTAAGATATTCTAAAATGATTATCTTGCTTACAGTTGCCTCTTTAGCGGCTATTGTTGTTTTTGGTAATGTAACTGATTACAATTCAAATTTTCAATTTGTAAAACATGTTATGAGCATGGATACCAAACCTGATTATTTAGGTAATGCTATTGTTTATAGAGCTATTACAAATTCTACTATCCATCATATTGCCTATATTTTTATTATTTGTTTTGAAGCTTTTATTATGTTAACTGCTTTAAAAGGCGCTTTGGATATGTTTAACGCAAGAAATTCAGATGCAAAAACTTTCCATGAAGCTAAAAAATTTGGAATCATTGCTTTAACTTGTTGTTGTTTACTTTGGTTTTTTGGCTTTCAAGTAGTGGCTGCAGAATGGTTTGGTATGTGGATGAGTAAAACTTGGAATGGCTTACCTGATGCTACCAGATTAGTAACTTATATGCTTTTAGCTTTAATTTATATTAGTATCAAAAACGATGATTGATTCATCAAACTCCTAAAAAGGAGTTTGATTTTATAGTTCATTAACAGCACGATATGCTTGGTCAATTGCTGCGTGCATATAAGCATCCCAATCAGCATCTGAATTTGCTATAACGATATTACCAAAAGGTTTTCTTGCAAGTTCTATAGTTTTTTGCGCTTCTTCACTATCATCAAAAAGACTGTTTTCTGTATATGAATAACAATGCCCCCAGCGATTTACAACTATAGCCTTAATGTCTCTTTCATGGTCAAATCCAGCCGAGCCTAACATGCCTTGAAGTTGATCGCGAACGATTTTTTCATGTTCTTCAAAACTCATAGTGAATAATAAATTTCTACCCACTCTAGCTCTATCTCTTGCATCCATTCCTTCAAGGTCGATTCCTTGCATAGAAGCAAATACTAAAGGCGAGCATACCATATGAACACAAATAGGCTTTTTAGGATCTCTTGGGTGATGGTATCCTCCCATATCTACAGGATAATCAAGCTTGGTTCTAGCATAAGGCATTTTTGGTGAATAAATTTCATGTACTCCAAGTTTTATAAATGGTTCCCAGTTACTTATAATAACATTTGTGTGTAAAAGTGATGTTTTTACGTTTTTACTCAAAGCATCTTTTTGATCTTGTGGCATGCTTGGTACTATGTATGGAATCATACTATTATAATTTGCCATTACAACTTTTTTAGCTTTTACTCTGTAATTTTTGCCTTTATTAACGTAAGTTACTAAAGCTCCATCTTTTGTATTTTCTACATTTATAACAGTGCTGTTTAATCTTAAACGCACTTTGTTTTTAGCAAGATCAAGTTTAGAATAATCAAAATGAGCTAGAGTAACTTCATCCATATCTTTGCCTTTTTTAGACACATCAGGAATTAATCTTCTAACCATTAATCTAGCAACAGTAGCATTACCATCAGCACAGTGGTGGATATATGGTTCTTCCATTTCAGCTAATGCTTCTCCCTCGATTGGATCAAGTCCAAGTTTGTCAAAACCAGGTAAAAATGAAGCTCTAGCATCTTCACAAGAAACAGCATCAATACCTAAAGCCAAAAAGTCATCTGTCATACCTTCAAAGAATTTTACAGCTTGTGGTGAAAGCTTAACTTTTTCTTCTAAGAATTTTTTATAGCTTGTTTTAGCCACATACTCATCTCTTTGCTCTTTTGTCAAGCCTTTTAAATAGTCTTTTTCGCTTTTAAATAAAGCAATTAAATCTTTTTTATCTTTTTCATTAAGAGGAAAATCACCTATAAAAGCTTCAACACTTCTGCCATTATGTCTTCCCTCAGGAATATCATCGCAAATTACTTTTCTAGGGTTGCCACTTACGACCTTATCTACTCCAAATTCAGCCTTAGAAAAATACACACCCCTGCTAAGATTTAAATCAGGATAAAAATTTACATCAAAACGTTTAGCAAGCTCATCAATATCCACACCCAAAGATGATAATAAATCTACTACTTCTTTAGAATATAACGCCTTTGGTGATTGAAATGTTTCGCTACCACCATAACTTAAAATAGTACCATCTTCTAAATCTATTTCATTTCTTCTAGCATGTCCACCAAAATCATCATGATTATCAAGGATAAGAATTTTTTTATCTTTTCCAAATTTGTTTTGATAAAAACAGGCAGCTGCTAAACCACTAATTCCAGCTCCAACTACAACCAAATCATATTCTTGTTTAGGTTTGATAGCGCTAAAGTCAAATTTTTCACCATCTCTTAGCATATGTGCAAATTCATAACTTGCATTATTGCTACCCCTTAGTCCAAGCCATTTTGGAGGATAGTATTCTTTGGTAAAATCTTCGATTTTGGCTTCTTTACCATATAATACTTGCAAAGGAGTCATTCCTGCAAGTATAGTTAAAGCCATTCCGTTTAAAAAATCTCTTCTTTGCATGATTGTCCTTAAAATAAGATATATCAAGTCTTATTTTAAGAATATATTTATATATTTACTCTTAAAAGTGTTTCATTTGAATACAAATTTTTATAAAAAAGTTACTTTTTTTCTCTTTTTATAATTTTTATATAGTTTAATAAGTAGAAAAATCAAGGCTAGACTTAAAGCTAAAAAATGTGGAATTTGTGGTATTTTTGCAGATAAAAAATAATGCCAAGCTACTAGCAAAAAGCAAAAATATCCAAGTTTTCTTATTTTACTCATTTTTTTAAAAAGCTTAAATGAGCTTATAAACATAAATGTGAGTATAAAAAAGCTTACAAAACCACTAAATTCTAAATTTTTACTAAAAGTATCTTTGAAAAAAAGTATTAAATCTAAATTTTTTCCAAAAGCAAAATAATTAAAAAAGTGAATCAAAGCCCAAAAAAATGCATAAAAACCTAAAAATTTAGGGTAATCTTTTGTGTGTTTATACTTTAAAAGTGAAAAAAACAGGCTCAATCCAAAAAAGATTAAGCCGAATATACCACTATAAAAATATACAGATTTTACAATATCAAATTCTTGCATGATTTGATAGATGCTAAAAACAATACTTAAAGCAAAGGCTAAAAATCCACCGATATTATAAACTTTTTTGCTCATTAAAAATTAACCTTTAAATCCATATCTTTATACAAATGTGCTACTTCTTTTTCATAGCCATTAAACATTTGTGTAGGCTTGGTGAAAAAATCTCCCAAAGGACGCTCATTTGCTTGAGACCATCTTGGGTGAGAGACATTTGGATTAACATTAGCATAAAATCCATATTCTCTAGGGTTTGCTAACTCCCATGTGGTTTTAGGTTGTTCTTTGGTAAATTCTATTTTTACAATAGATTTTATACTTTTAAAGCCATACTTCCATGGAACTACAAGACGAATCGGTGCTCCGTTTTGTCCTAATAAAGGCTTTTTGTACATACCCACAGCCATAAGCGTTAGTGGATGCATAGCCTCATCTAATCTTAAGCCCTCTACATAAGGATAATCAAGAGTTGGGAAAAATGAAGCTTGATCGGCAAATTGATTTTTATCAAAAAGAGTGGTAAATTTTATAAATTTAGCCTCACTTTTGACTTTGCATTTTTCTATTAAAGCACGCAATTCAAAACCAACCCAAGGCACTACCATAGACCAAGTTTCAACACAACGAAATCTATAAATTCTCTCTTCTAAAGGAAAGGCTAATAAATCTTGCATGGTTAAAGTCAAAGGCTCTTCAACTTCTCCGCTAACTTCTATTTTCCAACCATTTGTGTTGAAATTTTTTGCAAGCTCTACGGCTCTTTTTTTATCAGTAGAAAATTCATAAAAATTTACATAATTAGTCGCAATTTTTTCATCGCTAAGTTTTAATTTTTCATTATTAGGATCAGGAAAGAAATTTAATGCCATCAATTCAGATTGAACCAAGGCTGAACTAACTAAAGCTCCAGCACCTAGTTTTAAAAAATGGCGTCTTTTTTTATATAATTGTTCGTTTGTGATATTCATAATTTTCCTTTATAAGTTTTGTGATATTAAAACATATAAAGGAAAATAAAAGGATAATTTTTATTATATAAAAAAATATTTTTAAAAAATTATCTCATTGTTTTCAGATAGAGCAGGGTTGTTTTTTGGAAATGGGGAGGTATTGGTATAATATTCTCTTTGTTTTTCATAAATTCCTTGATAAACTCCTTTTGGAATGATAAATTTTCTAGCGCTATCAGGATAAAGTTCTAAGTATTTTATTAAAAATTCTTTAAAAACCGGAGCAGCGGTTCTTGCACCACCTTCGATTTGTTTCATAGGTTTGTTATCATCATTACCATACCAAATGATAGCTTCTATTTCAGGAGTCAAGCCACAAAACCACGCATCTACGCTTTTATTTGAAGTACCAGTTTTTCCAGCTATTTCAATCCCTTCTACTCTAGCATTACGTCCAGTACCTTTTTTAACAACATTTTGCATCATATCATTAACTAAAAAGGCTTGTTCAGGTTCGCTGATTTTTCTTTCTCCTGAATTAAATTCTACTACTATTTTGCCATTTTTATCAATTACTCTTTTAATGAGTATCAAATCTTTTTGCACGCCATAGTTTCCAAATACTGTATAAAGTTTAGCATAGTCATAAATAGAAATTCCAAAGCTACCCAAAACTATAGATAAATCAACTGGTATATTCTCAAAGCCCATAAATTGAAGTTTATCATGGATCACATCAAGTCCTAGGGCAAGAGCTAAATTTATGGTAGCTAGGTTTCTTGAACCAGTTAGTGCTTCTTTTAAGCTTATAAGCCCTAGAAATTTTCCACCATAATTTTTAGGTTTCCAGTCTTTCTCATCTTCTTTGGTACTTTCAAAAATTCTTGAAATATCAGCAACCTTACTCATAGGAGAATAGCCCATATCAATGGCAATTTGGTATAAAAAAGGCTTAAAAGAACTTCCAGGCTGTCTTAAACTTTGAGTAGCGCGGTTGAAATTACTTTTTGTATAATTTACTCCACCTACTAAGGCTAATATGTCTCCATTTTGGTGATTTGCTACTATCATAGCTCCATTAAGTGTACTTAAATTGGCATCTTTGTCTCTTTTAACTATTTCATCATAGCCAAATTTTAAAGCTTCTCTTGCAATATTTTGCACATCAAGATCGATAGCAAGCTCTATTTTATAACCGCCACTTTTTAAGTCTTTAATTCCGCTTAGTTGTTTTAAAACTTCTTGAGTAACATAAGGAGCTGCATTTTGTGTTAAAGTATCATCATATACTTTTGGAATTTCTTTTAAGGCATTTTCATACTCTTCTTTAGAAATCCAACCAAGATTATACATTCTTTGTACTACGCTATTTGCTCTAGCTAAAGAAAGATCTAAATGTCTAGTAGGATCATAAGTACTTGGAGCCTTTGGCATACCTACTAAAATGGCAATTTCTTTCAAACTAAGCTCATCTAAATTTTTTCTAAAATACCCAAGCGCAGCAGTTTTTACTCCATAATATCCATGCCCAAAGAATATGAAATTTAAATATCTTTCTAAAATTTGCTCTTTAGTTAAAGTACTTTCTATTTTATATGCAAGCAAGGCTTCTTTTAGCTTTCTACTCAAAGTGCGCTCAGGGGTTAATTCTGTGTTTTTTATGAATTGTTGCGTAAGAGTGGAAGCTCCTTCCATGGTTTTTCCACCGCTTCTTATGATTTTAATAGCTGCTCTAAAAATTGCATCTATATTAACCCCACCATGTTCAAAAAAGCTAGTATCTTCAATGGCTACCAAAGCTTCTATAAGTCTTGGTGGAAGTTCTTCATAAGGAGCATAAAAGCGGTGTTGCTCAAAAACATTTGCAACTAATTTTCCATTTTTATCAAAAATTTGTGTTGTAAGAGGCGGTTTGTAATCTTTAAAGGTGTATTGATTTAAATCAGAATCAGAAAACAAATAAGCAATAAATATAAAAACTCCAACCGCGCACACTACACAAAAAGAAAGAAATATTTTTAAAATTTTTATCATAAAAATGCTTTCAAAAGTTCTATATTAAGCCCTAGTGCTGTACTTTGATGGCCTATGATTTTTTTAATGTATTTTTTATGAAATCCCTCACACATCACAGCACCGGCTTTACCTTGATAAAGTTTTGAATCAATATATTCTTGCATATCTTTTAAATCAAATTTATCCAAAATCAAATCACACTTGCTAAGATTAAAAATCTTTTTATCTTCTAAAACTAAAATCATCGCGCTTAAAACGCTAATGCTTTTGCCACTTTGCAAATTGAGCATATTAAAAGCCTCATTATCGCTTTTAGCTTTAGTTAGAATGATATTTTGAGCACAAACTATACTATCAGCAAATAAAACATTTTTTAAATCAGGATATTTTGCAAAAAATTGCCTTTCTTTTTCTAAAACAATTTTTTGCACATAAGAGCTTGGATTATCTTTTTTTACCAAGCTCTCATCATAATCGATAATAATTTGTTCAAAAGCGATATTTGCTTCTTTTAATAAAGCAACGCGTGAAGGCGAACTTGAAGCTAGATAAAGCATTAAATAAGACTTTCTTCTATGATTTTTCTAGCATGATCAAGCGCTTGTTTTATTTTGCTTGTATCTTTACCGCCAGCTGTTGCAAAATCATCCCTACCGCCACCGTTTCCACCAAGTATTTGTGCAATTTCTTTTACCAAAACACCAGCTTTTAATGAAGAGTCTTTAACACCTGCAGCTATGATGATTTTGCCTTCCTTTTCTTGTAAAAGTAAAATTACAGCTTTGTTAAATTTGTTTTTAAACTCATCTATCATGGTTTTTATATCGCCACTATCTATTTTTTGCACGCAATATTGAATGCCATTTAGTTCTTTAGAGTTTAATTCTGCTTTGTTTGAATTTTTTAATTCATTTTTTAAACTAGCTATTTCATTTTTTAATTTTGCTACATAGCTTAAAATATCATGAGTTTTTAACTCTTCTTTAGCTTGGTTTAGCTCTTTTAAATTTTCATTAACATAATCAAGTGCAGCTTTGCTTACCACTGCTTCTATCCTTCTAACTCCAGCGCTAACTCCGCTTTCTTTGATGATATAAAAACTTCCTATTTCAGAGCTATTTTTCACATGAGTACCACCGCAAAGTTCTTTACTAGCTCCTAGGGTTAAAACTCTTACTTTTTCTTGATATTTTTCACTAAATAAAGCTATTGCACCACTTTTTTTAGCTTCATCTAAAGCTAAAATTTCAATTTTAGCTTCATTTGCTTGCATGATGTAAGTATTTACTAAAGCTTCTATTTGCTTTAATTTTTCTTTGTTTAGGGCTTTTGGATGAGTAAAATCAAATCTTAATTTATTATGCTCTACCAAAGAGCCTGCTTGGCTAATGTGTGAGCCAAGAATTTCTCTTAAAGCATGGTGTAATAAATGTGTCGCACTATGATGTCTTGCGATTTGTTCTCTTTTTTTAGTATCTATGCAAGCTAACACTTCATCGTTTGTTTTAAGATCTTGTTTTAATTTCACTTGACTAAGATTAATATCAAAGAATTTTTGTGTATCTAAAACCTCATTTTCATTGATAAAACCTATATCAGCACTTTGTCCTCCACTTGTTGCGTAAAATGGAGTTTTTTCAAGCATTAACCATGCTATATCTCCTACCTTAGCTTCGGCTATGATTTTAAAATTTTCATCTAAAATGGCCATGATTTTAGTTTTTTCTTCATAATTTTCATAACCACTAAAAGTATTTGTACCAAATTTTTCTAATAAAACTTTAAAGTCTCCGCTAACTGCTTTATCTCCACTTCCTTTCCAAGAAGCTTTGGCTCTATCTTTTTGTTCTTGCATAAGCTCATTAAATTTAGCCTCATCTACACTAAGATTTTTTTCTCTTAGCATATCTTGGGTTAAATCAAGCGGAAAACCATAAGTATCATAAAGTTTAAAAGCTACTTCACCACTAAAAATATCTTTAGTTTTTTTAAGTTCTTCATTGAAAATTTCAATACCATTTTCGATAGTGCTTAAAAATCTTTCTTCTTCTAGTTTGATTTGTTCTTTAATAAATTCTTTTTTTTCATTTAGGTAAGTATAATGCCCACCCATTAACTCGCACACTACATCTACAAGCTCATACATAAAAGCTCTTTTAAGACCTAGTAAATATCCATGTCTTAAGGCACGGCGCATAATTCTTCTTAAAACATAGCCCCTGCCTTCTTTATCAAAACCAACTCCTTGAGCAAGTAAAAATACACTTGATCTAATATGATCAGCGATTACTCTATAGCTAGCTCCATTTTCGTAGGTATAAGTTTTGCCACAAAGTTTTGCAATACTCTCAATAATAGGCATAAACAAAGAACTATCAAAATTGCTAAATTTTCCTTCTTTTATAGCACTAACTCTTTCAAGTCCCATGCCTGTATCAATACTAGGTTTTGGCAATGGAGTAAGTGCGCCATCAGTACTTCTTTCATACTGCATGAAAACTAGGTTCCAAATTTCTAAGAACCTATCTCCATCACCACCCATATAATCTTCACTAGAATTAAAATGCTCAGCACCTTGATCATAAAAAATTTCACTACAAGGCCCGCATGGTCCAGTATCGCCCATTTGCCAAAAATTATCTTTATCGCCAAATTTATAAATTCTTTCTTTTTCTATATGTTTTTGCCAAAGCTCATATGCCTCATCATCGCTTTCATGTACAGTTACATATAATCTTTCTTTAGGTAGTTTTAAAACCTCAGTTACAAATTCCCAAGCATAAGCAATAGCTTGTTCTTTAAAATAATCCCCAAAACTAAAATTTCCAAGCATTTCAAAGAAAGTATGATGTCTTGCTGTGTAGCCTACATTGTCTAAGTCATTGTGTTTTCCACCGGCCCTTATACAAGTTTGACAGCTTGTTTTACGCGGAGGATTAGGGCGTGGTACTTCTCCAGTAAATATACTTTTAAAAGGCACCATACCTGCATTAGTAAAAAGTAAAGTCGCATCATCAGGAACTAAAGGACTTGAAGGAGTGATTTCGTGTCCTTTTGACTTAAAAAATTCTAAATATTCTTTTCTTATATCCATAGATTTTCCTAGCTAGTTTTTTGCTTAAAATAATACCAAAAATACTTTAAATTAAGTAAAACTATCTTATAATCACGATTTTAAATTTACTAAGGTAATACAATGAAAATTCCTTTTATAGACTTAAATGCTCAATATAATGCTTATAAAAATGAAATCGATGAGGCTATTAGTGAAGTTTTACAAAGCACTTCTTTCATAGGTGGTGCAAAATTAGAAGAATTTGAAAACAATTTGGCTAAATATGTAGGTGTTAAACATGCAATAGGCTGTTCAAGTGGTACAAGTGCGTTATTTTTAGCCTTGATGGCTTTGGGTGTAGGTAAAGATGATGAGGTAATAGTGCCAAGTTTTACCTTTATAGCTACAGCTGAAATGGTTGCTCTAATCGGTGCTAAACCTGTTTTTGTAGATATTGATTTTAAAGATTATAATCTTAGTTTAGAAAAAGTTCAAAGTGCTATCACGCCTAAAACTAAAGCTGTAATTGCTGTGAGTATTTTTGGGCTTATGCCCGATATGCTTACTCTAAAAGAGCTTTGTAAAAGTCAAAACATTGCTTTGATAGAAGATAGTGCGCAAAGTTTTGGAGCTAGTCAAAAGGGTATAAAATCATGTGGTATAGCTGATATATCTTGTACAAGCTTTTTCCCGTCTAAGCCTTTAGGTGCTTATGGAGATGGTGGAGCGATTTTTACCCAAGATGATGAATTAGCACAAAAAATAAAAATTTATTTAAATCATGGACAAGTGCAAAGATATAAGCATAAATACATCGGTATTAATGGAAGGCTTGATACCATCCAAGCATCTATTTTAAATGTGAAATTAAAATACTTAGATGAAGAGATTAAAAAAAGAGAAGCAATAGCAAAAATTTATGATGAAAATTTAAAAAATTGTATTTTACCGCCAAGGAAAGATGGTTTTATGAGTGCCTGGGCTCAATATAGCGTGCGTGTAAAAAATAGAGAAAATTTCATGCAAAAATTACAAGAGCAAGGCATACCTACTGCGGTGCATTATCCTTTAGGGCTTCATTTACAAGAAGCTTTTGATTATCTTGCTTATAAAAAAGGCGATTTACCAAATACAGAACTTTTAAGTGATGAAATTTTATCCTTACCTATGAGTGCATTTTTAAAAGAAGAACACCAAGCTAGAGTGATAGAGGCTTTTAAATGAAAATAGGGCTTATAGGCCTTGGTAAAATGGGTAAAAACCATTTAAGAGAACTCGAGCGTAATTTAAAAGTAAAAGAAATTCATCTTTATGATCCTTTCTGTAAAGATAAATTTAAACACTTTTTTCATAAAAATTTTGATGATTTTTTAGCACAAAATCTTGATGGTGCTATCATTGCTACGCCTACTCATACGCATTTAGATATAGCTTTAAAAGTTTTTCCTAAAATAAAAAATGTTTTGATAGAAAAGCCTTTGGCATTAAATGTTGATGAAATTTTAATCTTAGAACAAAAAGCTAGAGAAAATAAAGTCAGGGTAGGGGTGGGCTTTTGCGAGAGATTTAATCCTGCTATTTTAACTTTTAAAGAAAAACTTTTAGAAGATGAGATTATAAGTATTGACATACAAAGAATTTCGCCTTATCCGCAAAGAATAAACGATGTAGGTGTTTTAAGTGATCTTAGTGTGCATGATATTGACTTAGTTAGATTTTTAAGTCAAGAGCAAATTTTAAAAGCAAATATTTATAAAAGCTTCCATCATGATAAATTTGAAGATGAAGTAATGATAAGCTTAAAATTAGAAAATATCTTAGCAAGTATTCATGATAGCTGGAATGGACAATGCATTATAAGAAAAATCACACTTTTAGGTAAAAAACATACTTATGAACTTGATCTTAAAAATTTTGAACTTTTTATCAATATGCAAAAAATTCCAAATTTATATGAAAATTCTCCTTTATATGCTGAGCATGAAGCCTTTTTTGAGCTTTTGCAAAATAATGGGGTTTGTAAAAATTTAGCTAGTATTGAAGATGCTTTGAGAGTACAAGAAATTTTAGAAGGTGTTTGATAGTGAAATATGTGTTTTTTTTAAATATGGGCGGGGTTAATAAACTTGAAGAATGTGAAGTTTTTTTAAAAAATATGTTTAATGATCCTTATATTTTAGGGATAAAAAATGTTTTTTTAAGAAAATTTGTAGCCTTTATGATAAGAAAATCAAGACTAAAAGCTATGAAGCAAAACTATGAAAAAATGGGTGGGAAGTCCCCGCTTACCCAAATCACACAAAGTTTATGTGATAAATTAAATTCTAAAACTAAAAAATATAGCTTTGATTTTATTAGTCTTTATGTACCACCCTTTGCAAATGAGGTTTTTTCAAAATATGATTTTCAAAAAAATGATGAAATCATTTTATTTCCTTTATACCCCCATCATTCTAAAACCACTGTAACTAGTTCTTTAGAAGTGGTGCAAAATGAGTTAAGAAATATCCAAAATCAAGCTAATGTAAAAATCATTGATGTTTTTTATAAAGATGAGCTTTATAATGAAATGATTATAAAGCATATTTTAGAAAAAAAGAAAGAATGTGATTATAAAACTTTGATTTTTTCTGCGCATTCTTTACCGCTTTCAGTGATTAAAAAAGGCGATTTGTATGAAAAACATGTGCAAGAGCATGTGGGTATCTTAAAAGAAAAACTTAAAAATGAATTTGAACAAATCATTTTATCGTATCAATCAAAACTAGGTCCAGTAAAATGGCTTGAACCAAATACAAGTGATATTTTAGAAAATTTAGATCAAAAAGCTTTGATTTATCCTATATCTTTTTGTATAGATTGCTCTGAAACGATTTTTGAACTTGGAGTTGAGTATAGACACTTAGCAAAAAGTGATTATGAGCTTATTGCTTGCCCTAATGATAGTGATGAGTTTATAAAATTTATTAAAAATAAATTAAACCTATAAACAAACTTTAAACAACTTTAATATATAATTCCAAACTTCAAATCTTATTTTAATTTCCAAAGGAGTTTTAATGTTAAATTTTATGGGGGGGGGGAATTGAGAATTCTCAATCAAGC
>NZ_JAKMQA010000013.1:0-36706 GCF_025771295.1 Campylobacter sp. RKI_CA19_01121 | reverse complement strand
GTTGTAAGTGTAAGAGTTTCCATCTTCACTAAAAGTTAATGCTGCTATGGTGGCACCATTTTGCAAGTCGATTACATTGCCATTATTTACAGATTTTCCATTATTATTTACACCTATGGTTCCTTTATTGTATATACCTGCTGTGCCACCTGCTATAAGAGCATTAGAGCCATCTAGTTTGATGTAGTCTTTGATTTGTTGGCTATTTTTATTTCCAATATATAAACCATTACCTTTTTGACCTATAATACTACCCTTGTTTATTATAGTACCAATTTCTAGAGTTACACTATTACCCTTATCGCTTAAATTGATACCATTTTGAGCACCTATAATTACCCCTTCGTTGTTATCTAGCAATTCCATTTTAGATTTATAAGGATTTCCGGTATTATAATAAGTGAAAGAAATACCATCATTATTTTTACCAATAATAGTTCCTTTGTTGTGTAAATTTTTAATCGTTCCACCTTCACTGATATTAATGCCATTACTATTACCACCAATTAAGTTAGTATTGTTTAGTGTAGAAATTGTTGGTATAAAATTATTTTCTTCTACCATATAAATACCATCTGTATTAGAAAAAATAGTTCCATTATTACTTAAATTTTCTATAGTTGAACTCGTTTTAATTTCAATTTTATTAATAATATTATTATTAATAATAGTTTCTATTGTATTTTGACCTGCACTCCAATGTCCAGTTGATAAAGAGAGCGTTGAAACAACACCATTATTGGTAAAATTTTTTATATTTGTTTTATTACTTGTACTATTAGAAAATAAGCTAATATTAGATATAGTACCTATATTGTTAATATTATCAATAGTTCCATTAGTGACACTTATATTCCCCGTGCCCCCTTGATTGTTAATACTATTTATTTTACTACCATTACTAACATTAATATTATTGATATCTCCAGTGTTGTTAAGTATTCCTAATTTACCACCATTATCAACTTTAATACCTTTAATAGTCCCACTATTTTCTAAATTTTTTAAAGTACTATTATTAGTTACGCTAAGTCCTGAACCACTACCACTATCAATTGTTCCTGTATTAGTAATATTATCTACAGTAGAAGTTCCCCATATTTCTATACCATGTCTTCCACCACCATTACCTTTAATAGTACCTGCATTATTAATAGTTACATTAGTAGCACTATCTTTAATTTCCACAGCATGGTTGCTATTAGGAATAACACTACCTTCACTTGTAATAGTTAATGAGTTATTACCATTTCCACTTATAGTAACACCACTAGTAGTAGAGCTACTTATAGTACAATTACTACTGCTACTACAATTACCACCACTAATACTTTTAGAATTTTTTACTTGTTTGTTGTTATTGTTTGTAGTGCTTTTAGCTTTAGTGATAGTAATACTACCATTAGAAGCTTTATCACCTATAGTTGTTATACTAGCATTAGCACAAGTTGCTAAAAAAGATATAGTTGCTAAAGATAAGAAGGTTTTCTTAGTAAAAGAAATATTGTTTGATGTTTTTAAAGAGGATATGCTTGATTGAGAATTCTCAATTCCCCCCCCCCATAAAATTTAACATTAAAACTCCTTTAGAAATTAATAATATTTTGAAGTTTGGAATTATATATTAAAGTTGTTTATAAAAAGTTTAACATAACATACAAATAAACAATGTATTAATATCTACCACATGCTAGTATAATTTTGTAGCGTTTTTTATCTACATTTATCAAAAGAGAAGCAAGTTTAAAAGCTCTGAATTTTTCCATTATAAAAAGATCTTTACTATCTTTTAAAACTATAGCAACTAAATTTTTCATCACTTTATCAAGCCAAATATTTTTATATTTATCATTTGCTGAATGATACCTTCCAATGGCATTCCAACTAAAGCCATGTTTTTGTATAATCTCATGAAGTAATCTTGCGGCTATGTCGATATTTACACTAGCTTTTACAATCTCACTCTCACTAATCCCATAGCGTTTTAAATGAATGCTATTGATTTGCATTAAGCCATAATCTCTTGTTTGATTTTTATTTTTGCTAGTGATATTATGCTTATAAGCTGCATTTTCTGTTAAAGCTATGGCTTTGAGTAAAGCCGTCGGTATATTGTACTTTCTAGCTGCAGTTTTAAAGTCTTTATCGTACTTATAAAAATCTTCAGGTATATAAGTATCGCCTATAAAAATTTTGGTATCAAAAGCAAAAGTAAAATTAAAAAATACTACTAATAATAAAAATTTTTTTAACATTTTACTCCTTTAAAGTACTTATACTATAGCAAATTTATAAATAAAAACTATGTAGCTAAGTTAATGAATTATCTAAGAATTTCTTTTATAGTAAGTTGTGGAGTGATTAATCCTCTAAAATTATTTTTAGAAACACTAGCTATAAGATCAATGCTTTCTCCAAGCTCTGGCTCATAGTCAAAGTTAAAAAACAAAGCTTCTAGAGTTTTATTTCCTTGAGTTAAAATAAGCTTCATATGATTTTCATCTTTACCTAGCTTTCTTTTATTTTTTACAAAAAGCTTGTCAAATTTAAAATATGGCCTTGGATTTTTATGCCCAAAAGGCTCAAAAAATTCTAATATCTCTAAAAGTTCAAAATCAACTTCATTTGGATCAATACTACCCAAAATCTCATCAGCATTATAAAAGTCATCTTTAGGGATATTTTGACAAATTTCATAAAGCCTGCTTTTAAAAACACCAAATTTTTCAAGCTCTACTAAAACTCCAGCTGCACCTTTATGTCCGCCATAGCTTAAAACAAATTCTTTAGCTTGTTCTATAACATTTAAAATATCTATCCTACCCACACTTCTAACGCTAGCTTTAGCCTTTTGCTCACATTCTGAAAAAACAAAGGCAGGTTTGTTAAAATGCTTTGCCAAACGACTTGCAACTATGCCCAAAACACCCTCGTGCCAATTTTGGCCATTGACAATAATCACAGGATCATTTTCATCAACTTGTTCTAAACACTGCTTAAAAAGCTCACGTTCTTCATCTTTACGGCTATTATTATAAGTAATGATTTGCTCTAAATAGCCCATAACCTCATCAATATTTTTAGAATGTAAAAATTTGTAAGAAATAATCGCATCATCCATTCTACCTGCACTATTAATCAAAGGTGCGATTAAAAAGCTGATATTATCAAGTTCAAATTTATCCTTACCAAAATACTGCTTAATCGCTTTAAATGCTACTCGTTTTGAATCATTAATACACTCTATACCTTTTCTAACTAAGGCTCTGTTTAAATCTCTAAGCTCCATCATATCTGCGATAATTGCGATAGATAAAAGTTCTATAAATTTACACATATTATAATTAATCTTACATACTTCTTTTATCGCAGCGACTAAATACCAAGCCACTTGAGCCCCACAAATTTCAATATCAGGAAAATCGCAATCTTGTTGTTTAGGATTAATAATCGCATAAGCTTTTGGTAAAGTAGTTGAAGGCATATGATGATCGGTAATGATTAAATCAATTCCTTTTTGCAAACAAAGCTCTGCTGCATCAAATGCTGCTATACCATTATCTACAGTGATGATTAAATCTACTCCATCAAGTTCATTGATGA
This sequence comes from Campylobacter sp. RKI_CA19_01121, assembly GCF_025771295.1. Lineage (NCBI taxonomy): Bacteria > Pseudomonadati > Campylobacterota > Epsilonproteobacteria > Campylobacterales > Campylobacteraceae > Campylobacter > Campylobacter sp. RKI_CA19_01121. The sequence continues at coordinate 33,103 of NZ_JAKMQA010000013.1, read as the reverse complement.
TTTCTTCATTTAGACCATATCCATCTTTAAAACGATTTGGAATTTTTACCACATAGTCATATCCGATATCATCAAAAAATTCAGATAAAATCACACAAGAAATCACCCCATCTACATCATAATCTCCAACAATAGCAAGCTTTTGATTTTTTTCAATCGCTTCTTTGATACGCAAAGCACCCTTATAGACATCTTTTAAACAAGATGGCATAGGTAAATCACAAAGCTTTACATGCGTATCATTGATAAAACGCTGGTGTAAAATTTCTTTTATTTTGGCTTTATTTAGCATGATTTGTTAAAGATGCCTTGATAAAAGAAAAAATAGCCGGATTAACCCTAACTAAGCGTGAAGTAAATTCAGGGTGAAACTGCACTGCTAAGAAAAATGGATGATCTTTAAGTTCCACAGCCTCAACCAAACCTTCATTTTCCCCGCTTATAATAAGCCCATTTTTCTCAAACATTTCTTTGTATTTTGGATTTGCTTCATAGCGGTGGCGGTGGCGTTCTTTTACGCTTTTTTGATTATCATAAACCTTACTTAAAAGTGTATTTGGCTTGATATGACACTCATAAGCCCCAAGACGCATAGTTCCACCAAGTGGAGTTTTACTTGTTCTAATTTGCTTTTCTCCACTTGCGTCAATAAATTCATCAATCAAAAAGATGATAGGATTTTTACAATTTGGATTAAACTCATGAGAATTTGCATCTTCAAGTTTTAAAACATTGCGTGCAAATTCCACTAAAGAAAGCTGCATACCCAAACAAATTCCTAAAAATGGAATTTTATTTTCTCTTGCATATTGTATGGCTTTGATTTTTCCTTCTACCCCGCGGTAACCAAAACCACCTGCTACTAAAATCCCACTTACATCTTTAAAACTTTCTTCGATATTTGCATTTTCTAATTTTTCACTATCGATCCATTTTAAATTTACTCTCGCATCAAGTGCTGCACCTGCATGGATAATGGCTTCTGTTAAACTTTTATAGCTTTCTTTTAAATCTACATATTTTCCTACAAAAGCAATGCTAAGTTCATTACTTGGAGCGATGACTCTTTTTACTAAAGAATCCCATTCATTCATATTTGGCTTTAAATTTTGAAGATCTAATAAACTTGCAATAGAGTTTAAAATATCTTGTTTTAAAAAATTTAATGGAATTTGATAAATACTAGCTGCATCCACACTTTCTATAACGCAGTTTTTTTCAACTCCGCATGAAATTGCGATTTTGTCTTTTAACTCTCTATCTAAAGATTTTTCACTTCTACAAATGATCATATCAGGGCTTATACCTATACGGCGTAATTCTCCCACACTATGTTGAGTTGGTTTTGTTTTAAGTTCTCCTGCTGCTTTGATAAATGGCACTAAAGTCAAGTGAATATTAATAGCATTGTATTTACCCACTTCAAGCTTTAAAGCTCTAATGGCTTCTAAAAATGGTAAACCTTCTATATCTCCTACTGTACCACCTATTTCAACGATTAAAATATCTTTATCAACTCCAGCTTTTTTAATGCGATCTTTTATCTCATCAACTATATGAGGGATTACTTGTATAGTTTTTCCTAAGTAATCTCCTCTTCTTTCTTTTTCTATAACACTTTGATAAACTCTACCTGTTGTGAAGTTATTATCTTGAGATAAGCTCTCATTTAAAAATCTCTCATAATGTCCTAAGTCTAAATCTGTCTCAGCTCCATCATCTGTAACAAATACTTCTCCATGCTCTAAAGGACTCATAGTACCAGGATCTACGTTGATATAAGGATCTGCTTTTAAAATACTTACTTTTAAACCTGAATTTTTTAAAATCGTAGCTATAGAAGCTGCTGCTATACCTTTTCCTAATGAGCTTAAAACACCACCGGTTACAAAAATATATTTAGTTTGTTTTAATTTCATAAAATAACCTTAATTTCTTTTTTTGAAATTATAACGAATAAAAAATTTTATTTTTATAAACATTTGTGTAAAATTCAATTATTTTTGAAGGAATTTTTTGATGAAAATCACATTATTAAATCATACTCCACTTTCTGTATGCTCTCATGCGACAAGAACATGTTGGCAAAGTTTTGACAAAGGCGATTGTGGTGGCGAAAAAGATAAAGAATTAATCGATCGAGTGGGAAATAAATTTAAACATGCTTCAACCTTAGAGCATTTAAACTATACTTTTTATATACAAGGTATTTCAAGAGCATGCTTACAAGAAGTTGCAAGACACCGCCACACTAGTCCTAGTGTAAAAAGCACAAGATATACTTTAAAAGAACTAAGAAATGAAAGTGAATTTAAAGAAAATGACTTTGAAAATGCTAAAAGATACTTGGTATTAACTGGAAATGAAGTAGTGGATAATGCAAGTATTAAAGCTTTAGAAAATTTGCGTTTGATTTTGCAAAATAGCATTAGTTTAGACATAGCAAAATACTGCTTACCAGAAAGCTATAAAACAGAATTAACTTTAACGATTAATGCAAGAAGTTTGCAAAATTTTATTACTCTAAGAAGCTCAAAATCAGCCCTTTGGGAGATAAGACAACTTGCAAATGCTTTATTTGAAAATTTGCCTGAGGAACATCAATTTATTTTTAAACATTGTGTTTATCAAGAAGAAAATTCCCAAGATTGATTGGGAATTTTTACTTATATTTTTTTAAGAAATTCAGTTTTTAAAACAATCACACCAAATTTATCTACTTTAGCTTCAATTTCGGTGTCTTTGTTTGTAAGTTTAATATTTTTTATAGTCGTGCCACGCTTTAAAGTAGTGCTTGCACCTTTAACCTTTAAATCTTTCACAACACTTACACTATCACCTGCATTAAGCTCGGTTCCATTTGCATCTTTTGGCATATATTCTCCTTAAAATTTATAAGTATATCCTAGATATAAACCATAATTTGTTTGTTTAGGATCGTAAAAGTTTGAACCTACCTTACTTTGATAAAAATTTCTTGTATTGTAATGAGTTTGCTCGGCTTTAAAACCAAACTCAATTTCGTTTGCTTGATTTAACTCATATAAAGCACCGATTTTTGCCCCATAAGTATAACCATCAAAGTCTTGAGATAAAGATAAAAAGCTTGTTTTTAAAGTCATATCCGTTCTTGCATAACCACCATATACACCTAAAACTGCTCTTGTTTTTTCAAAAATTTTTGGAGTAAAATCATAACCAAGTAAAAACTTATGTGTGGTAAATTCTCCATCAATTTTTAATCTTGTAGTATTGATTACATCACTAAATTCACTTGAGTAATTATAAGCACCATAAAGTCTATGATTTTCACTAAAACGATAACCAACTCTTAAACCAAAAACAGGAACATCACCTTCTAAATCACCGTTATATTTAATATTTTTTGTTTTACTATGATCAAGATCAGATTTTACCTTAGTATGAAACCATCCCGCATCAATACCTAAAAGTAAACCTGAATTTTCATCTGCTAAAGCTAAATTTGAAACCAAAGCAACACTTGCAACTAAACTAAATAATTTTAATTTCATATTTTCCTCCTTTAAAATAAGACTTAATATATCCTTTTATTTTTAATAAAAATTTAATTTTGTGGCACTACTAAGTCAGATCTGCATTCAATCACAGTATGCACATTACCACGAGGGTTAAAATCACCTACTACTTTTATCCATTTTGGATCAAGTTTTTCTTTTAAAGTATTGTAAATTTCATTAATACTTGCTTCATGTGAAACATTTCTATACATAAAGGTATTGATATAAAGTTTGATTGCTTTAAGTTCTACTACTAATTTATTTGGAATATATTCTAAGTAAATAGTAGCAAAATCAGGATATCCACTACGTGGACAACAACACATAAATTCAGGCAAAGTGATTTTAATCACATAATCATTTTTAGCATCATTTGGCCAAACTTCCATATTTTCTACACTAAATTCTTTAATTTCTTTTTCGCCATATCTCATTTTTTATCCTTATAAATTAATTTTGTTCTTTTATTAAATTTTTAATTTTTTCTTTCTCTGTTTTTTGTAAAAAAGAAGCATTTACAGCATTAATACAAAGTTTTTTAACCTCATCTTTACTAAGCTTAAAAGTTTCATCTAAGGCTATAAAATTTTCTAAGATATATCCACCAAAATACGCAGGATCATCTGAATTTACACAAACACAAAGATTTTGTTTTAAAAATTTTAAAATATTATGTTCTTGCATATTTTGAAAAACTTTTAATTTTATATTTGATAAAGGACACATTGTTAGTGGAATTTGACTTTTTGCTAATTGTTTTACAAGCTCTAAATCTTCTTCACATCTTATTCCATGATCTATTCTACTTACACCAAGCTCTAAAGCTTGCTTGATATACTCACTACTTCCTTCTTCACCCGCATGCATAACTAACAAAAAACCTTCTTCTTTAGCTTTTTGAAATAAATTTTTAAATTTAAAAGGAGGATTATTGATTTCAGAACTATCAAGTCCTATGGCTTTGATTTTATCTTTATATAAACAAAGCTCATCTAAAGTTTTTAAACCCTCATCCTCACTTAAATGCCTTAAAATACAAGCGATTAAAAAACTTGAAATTCCAAATTCTTCTTTTGCTTTTTGTAAAGCTTGCCAAATTCCTTCTATAACATCTTTTAAAGGTATATTTCTAGTAGTATGAGTTTGAGGATCAAAGAAAATTTCAGTATGAACTACATTTTGTTCTTTACACTTTTTCATATAAGCAAAGGTTAAATCATAAAAATCTTGCTTGGTTTGTAAGACATTTGCACCTTGATAATATATATCTAAAAAATCTTGTAAATTTGAAAAATCATAAGCTTTTTTTATCTCATCTTCGCTTTTATATTTTAAAACAATGTTATTTCTTTTAGCTAATTCAAACATCATTTTAGGCTCTAATGAGCCTTCAATGTGTAAGTGTAATTCTACTTTTGGGATATTTTGTAAAAAAGTTTTCATTTTAAAAATCAAACATCTAAATGCTTAACATCTTTAGCATGAGCTTGTATGTACTCACGGCGAGGCTCTACATCATCTCCCATGAAAAGGTTGAAAGTATCATTTGCTCTTTGAGCATCTTCTATGGTGATCTTTAACAAACGACGATTACTTGGATCCATAGTTGTTTCCCAAAGTTGTTCAGGATTCATCTCACCAAGACCTTTATAGCGTTGTATATAAGCACCTTTTTTAGCATTTTTTTCAACTTCATCTAAAATTTCTAAAATATCTTTATCAAATTTTAAATCTCTATCTTTGATTTTTTGATAAATATAATTTGCCTCTTCATATAAAGGATTAGCAAATAAATCATCATTGATGATAAGCTCTTCTAAGCCATTTTCAGTTTGTACATAAACACGAATTTCATTTTCATTGATATATGAATTTAAGATATTGTGATTTTGTTTTTCTAAAAATTCTTTTATGATTTTAAATAATTCTTCATTAGAAGCTTTTATCAAATCAGGATTTTCTATCAAATACCTAATCACTGAAATTACATTAAATCTTTTTTCTAATTCTTTTAAAACACTTCTATAAGCTGCAACGATTTTTAGAAAATCTTTTAAATCGTTTAATCCTATACCCTCATAAGTAGAACTTTCTATGCCTGTTTCAATCAAATAATCATTTAAAGCTTTTTCATCTTTTAGATAAATTTCTTTTTTCTGACCTTTTTTATAACGATATAAAGGTGGTTGAGCTAAATAAATATGTCCATTTGTTACAAGATCATTCATAAAACGGAAGAAAAATGTCAAAAGCAAAGTTTGTATGTGAGAACCATCTACATCAGCATCGGTCATGATAATAATTTTATGATATCTTAATTTTTCTATATCAAACTCATCACCGATCCCACAACCAAAGGCTGTGATCATATTTTGAATTTGTTCACTTTTTAAAATTTTATCAAGTCTTGCTTTTTCTACGTTGAGTATTTTACCTCTTAAAGGTAAAATCGCTTGGAAAGTTCTTTCTCTACCTTGTTTTGCAGAACCTCCTGCACTATCACCCTCAACTAAATAAATTTCACTTTCACTCGGATCTTTACTTTGACAATCAGCTAATTTTCCTGGCAAAGTCCCTACACTTGAACTTTCTTTTTTACGGGTTAATTCTCTAGCTTTTTTAGCTGCTTCTCTACCACGAGCTGCCATTAAAGCTTTATTCATGATAGCTTTTGCTTCAATAGGATTTTCTTCAAAATATTTTGTCAAATACTCAAAAGAAGCCTTAGAAACTATAGGTCTAACATAGCTTGAACCTAATTTTCCTTTAGTTTGTCCTTCAAATTGTGGCTCAGGCACTTTTACACTTACAACCGCTATCAAACCTTCTCTTACATCATCACCTGTGATTTTAGAGTCTTTCTCTCTAGCACTAGCATTTGCTTCAATGTAATTACTTATAACACGAGTTAAACCCATTCTAAAACCTGCTTCGTGCGTTCCACCATCTGGAGTTTTGATATTATTTACAAAAGAAAGTAAATTTTCACTATAACTATCATTGTAAAGTAATGCTACTTCAACATTTACATCTTCTTCATCTACATTGAAAAATATTGCCTTGGTTAAAGCTTGTTTTTTATTTAAATCTGTAACAAACTGGCTTATACCACCTTCAAAATGAAAACTTTCTGCTTTTCCTACGCGGTTATCTTTAAAATTTATAGTAATTTTTGGATTTAAATATGCAAGTTCACGAAATCTTTTAGCTAAAATTTCATAATCAAAATCAGTCACTTCAAAAATTTGATCATCTGGCCAAAATTCTATGATTGTTCCTGTTTTTTTACTTTTACCTATGGTTTCAAAATTACTTGTGACTTTACCTTCTGAAAATTCTTGGCGATAAATTTCTCCATCTCTATGTACTGTAGCAACTAATTTTTTTGATAAAGCATTTACAACGCTCACACCAACCCCGTGTAAACCACCTGAGACTTTATAAGTATCTTTATCAAATTTTCCACCTGCATGAAGCACGGTTAAAACTACAGTTAAAGTAGGTATATTTTCAGTAGGGTGAATTCCCACAGGAATTCCTCTACCATTATCACTTACTATACAAGAACCTTCTGTGGTAATTTCTACATTAATCGTATCACAAAAACCTGCCATAGCTTCATCAATAGAATTATCCACTACTTCATAAATCATATGATGAAGACCGCCTATATTGGTATCACCTATATACATACCAGGGCGTTTTCTAACAGCTTCTAAGCCTTTTAAAACTTTAATATTTCCTGCGCCGTAATTTTGATTTTCTTGCATTTATTTTCCTTATAAAATAACTGGCATAATTACAGTTTGTAATTCTTTACTTGAAACTAAAAATGCCATATGAGGTTCATTTATGCTAAGTTTGAATGTTTCACTTTCAATAGAATTTAAAAAGTCAGTGATGAATTTATTTTTAATGCAAAGATTAAATTCTTCATCTATATTAAGTTCCATTTCAAGTTCAGTTTTTGCTTCCATATTATCTAAACTAATACCTTCAAATACAAGTTTATCTTTATGGAAATTTAATTTCATTTTTTCAGTGATTACATTGATTTTTTTTAATGCGTCCATAAATTCCTCAGTTTTAAAAGTAAATTCTTTTGTGATATTTTTTGGAATTACTCTTTCATAATCAGGGAATTTATCATTGATAAGTTTTGTAAAAAATTCAAAATTATCATTTTTTGCAATCAATATATTTTCATCATAATAAATTTCAATTTTTTCAAAAAAGATTTTTTGCATTTCTAAAATAGCTTTTTTAGGAATACAAAGGTTAAATTCTTTTTCATTTGTTTTATTTAGTGTGAAAACTGCTAAGCGTTTTGTATCTGTTCCTACGAAACTAATGTGAGTAGTTTTTATATCAAGTAAAGCACCATTTAAAGAATACTTTGGATTATTTGTATCAACTGCAGGTAGGATTTTTTTCAAAGATCTACTTAAATCACTTGAATCAATATCAAATTTATCTTTTCCTTCAGTGCTTGGGAAATTTGGAAAATCTTCATAATTAAACATAGGAAGTTTATATTTAGTTCCTTTTTGTCTAATAAAAAGGAAATTTTCTATGGTTTCTAAGACTACATCTTCATTATTTAAACTTTTTATAATATCTAAAATACTTTTAGCATTAGCAGTTGCAAAACCTGCACTTTCAACTTTGATTTTTTTGATTTTATAATTAATACCTATTTCATAATCACTTGCTCTTATGATTAATTTATCTTCAACTACTTCAAAAAGTAAGTGAGAAGCGATATTGCTTGAGTCTTTTTTATCTACATAAGAGTTAGTTAAAACTATGGCAGATTCTAAAGTGTTTTTGTTAATGCTAATTTTCATTTTTACTTCCTTTATTTTTTAAATTTATTTTATCATAATAATAGGCAATGTGAAAATGTGAAATGCTTTTTAAAAGTCTTTTTTTATAGAAATTTTACTCGTAGAATAAAATTTTTTGTTTTTCACTTTTATTCACAGGGTGCTTTTTATTTTTGTCAAAATTTTATTTCTTAATTCTTCTACTATGGCTTTTAAGTTTTCATTTTCACTCATTAGTTCTTGAATTTTTTTAATATTATGTGAAATGGCGGTGTGATCTTTCATATTAAAAAATCTAGCAAGTTGAGGCATAGACATAGTCGTTAGCTCTCTTGCTAAAAATATCACAACCCTTCTTGCCATAACGATATTTTGTGTTTTTTTGTTTGATTTTATATCATTAGGTTTAAGATTATAGCTTTTTGAAACATCAGCAAGTATGTCTTCAACACTGATATTTTCTTTTGTTTCTTTAATGTGATCTTTCATAAAGCTTTTAACAATTTCTAAAGTGATTTCTTGGTTAAAAAGTCTTGCTTGAGCATTTAAATTTGTAATCATGCCTTCTATTTCTCGGATGTTATCTCCCATTGAAGTAGCGATGTAGCTTATGACTTCAGGTTTGAGATAAATAGCATTAAATTCGCATTTTTTCTTGATAATTGCGATTTTTGTATCAAGCTGAGGTGGAGTGATATCTGCGATGATCCCATTTGCAAAACGGCTTTTTAAGCGTTCTGTTATGCCCTTTAGCATATTTGGAGGATTGTCACTTGTCATGATGATTTGTCCAAATTTTTCTTTGATTTCATTAAAAGTAAAGAAAAATTCTTCTTGAATTTTGTCTGTTTTACCTAAAAACTGCACATCATCGATGAGTAAAACATCGCAATTTTTGTATTTTTCATGGAATTTATTCATGGTTTTGTTATTTAAATGCATGGTAAAATCATTGATAAAATTATCACTTGTAGCATAAATAACTTTATATCCATTATCTAAACACACATTTCCGACAGCTTGGAGCAAGTGAGTTTTTCCAAGTCCTGTAGGGCCATAGATAAAGATAGGGTTGTATAACTTTCCAAGTTTGTTTTTATCGGTAATGGCTTTGCAGGTTGCATAGGCAAATTGATTAGAATCTCCTACAACAAAGCTTTCAAAAGTAAAAGAAGGGTTTAAAATAGTACTTTGAAATTTAATCTGTGAAATATCTGTAGAAAAATGTTTTTTCTCTACCTTTTGATCATTTGTGATGATTTTAACTTGAGGATTAATTCCTGTTTTTACTTCATAAAAATAAGCTAGTTTTTGTGCATATTTTGTTTGTATAAATTTAGCCAAAAAATGATTTGGTGCGATAAATATTAAGATATTATTTTTACTTAATTTTTCACTAAATTGTAAGTGAGAAATGTAAGTATTGTATTCGTTATTGCTAATTTCAGTTTTAAATTCAAGTAAAAAATCTTTTATATTCATTATTTTTCTTATAAATTATGATGTAAAACTTAAAATTCTAGCTTATTTTTTATAAAAAATGGTTAAAATTATTCACATAAAAATTTAAATTTCACATCTATGTGAATAAAAAGGTGAAAAGTTTGAAAGTTTTAGGGATAGATCCTGGTTCTAGGTATTGTGGATACGCTATTGTAGAAAGAATTAATAATAAAAATCAACTCATAGAAGCAGGTCTTATTAAAATCAAGCCTAATGATTTGCAGTATCAAATCACAGAATTATGTGAAGGACTTGATTTAATCTTTAAAAATCATCAATTTGATGAGGTAGCTATAGAAGATATATTTTTTGCTTATAATCCAAAAACGGTTTTAAAACTAGCACAATTTCGTGGAGCTTTGAGTTTAAAAATCTTACAAACCCATGGAGAATTTGCAGAATACACACCTTTGCAAGTAAAAAAAACCGTAACAGGTAAAGCAAAAGCTACTAAAGAACAAGTAGCTTTTATGGTGAAAAGATTGCTTGGAATTTCAAAAGATATCAAGCCACTTGATATCACAGATGCTATCGCAGTGGCTTTGACGCATTTAGCAAATTTGAGAGTGAAAAAGTAATTTTACTTTCCATTTCCTATAAAATAAATTTCAACATCATGTAAAAGTTTTTCACATACTGCTGAATCAGTGCTTTTTTCTACTACTAGGTTGATGTGATTTTTGGTATCTCTAAAGCTACCTGCAGATTTTGAATTTTTTAATTCTAATTTTTGATTATCTTTTAAATATTTGATAGTGATTACAAACTTATGTGCAGCACTTGCTTCGCCTAGGTTAGTTTCTATTAAAACATTCATATTTGATGCTTTTGCTAGGGTTGCTTGGGTTTTATTAATCACTTCTTTCATTCTTCTATTGAGTTCTAAAATTCTTGAGATGAATTTATTATCTATACTTTCAAATGCTATTTTTAGTTTATTCATGATTTCTTGATTGGTTGGTTTATCAGGAGCTACATACACCATATATAGGCCGTTTTTAATATCTACTTTTGTGCTTTTTGTATCACGCCCACTACCAAAAATTTTAATATAAATGGCATTATCAAGATATACTCTATCTATCATAGGTCCATAAATTTCATATTCTCTTTTTCTTACGATTACTTCTCTTGCGGCTACTTGAATTTTTACTGAACAATCATGAATTATAGGTTCCATTTCTTTTTTTATCTCAAGTAGTTCTTTAAGCATTTTCCATCCTTGTGTATTTTTAAATAAATTATAACAAAAAAAAATTGAATTTTTTTGTTAATTTTAGTTTGTGATATTTTTATATATTTTTGATTTTAAATTAAAAATTTAAGGAAAAAAATGAAAATAAAAACTATAGTTTCAAGTTTAGTTTTGGCAAGTGCTTTATTTGCTGCAAATTCTCATCATGCTCATCATGGAGCTTCTGGAAGTATTTCATCACAAATCATGATGAGTATGCATGAACCTATGATGAAAAATCCTTTAGTACAAAGCAATGACATAGAAAGAGATTTTTTAGCTAATATGATTCCACATCACCAAGGTGCTATTGATTCATCTAAGCTTTTATTAGAACATACTAAAAGTGAAGAGATGAAAAAAATCGCTCAAAATATCATAAAAGCTCAAGAAAAAGAAATCCAAGAATTTCAAGAAATTTTAGATAAAAATCTTTATACAAAAACTCAAATTGATGAAGAAACTTATAAAAAATTTGTCCAAGAAGAAAAAGAGTTAATGCAAAAAATGATGATTTTAATGAGCTCGGTTAAAGAAAGTAAAAACATCAATAAAGACTTTTTAGAAGCGATGATAGCACATCATCAAGGCGCAGTAGATGCTTCAAAACAAATTTTATTTTATTCTAAAGATAAAACTATCACTGATATAGCGAAAAAAATCATTTTAGATCAAGAAAAAGAAATTCAAGAATTTACGAATTTGCTAAAATATATGTAGTGAATTAATCGCAAGAAATAAAAAATGGTGGCTCCGATTGGACTTGAACCAACGACCACCACCATGTCAAGGTGGTGCTCTACCAACTGAGCTACGGAACCAAAAAATGAAAATTATATAAAAATATTTTTACATTGTGCTTAAAATCACTTTTTAACTTTTTTCATATCATTTAGCCATAAGTCTAGCTGTGCTTCAAAACCCATGCCTTTGCTATAATAAAATTTCAAATCTTTTTCTAGATATCTTTGCTTAACCCAGCCACCAAAATCATGCGGGTAAAGGTAGTTTTTTCTTTGAGGGTTGTTATTATCAAGATAAGGAAGTATTTTTAATGTGGGGTTGTTTTGCACATAATTTAGCGCTTCATTTATAGCAAGATAGCTTGAGTTTGACTTAGGCGAACTTGCTAAAAATACCACACATTGAGCTAAGATGATCCTAGCTTCAGGATAGCCTATGTTTTTTACTGCTATGAGTGTGCTTGTGGCTAGATTAAGTGCTTGTGGATTTGCATTTGAGATATCTTCACTTGCAAATATCACTAATCTTCTAGCGATGAAATCCGCACTTTCACCCCCATCAATCAACCTCGCAAGATAATACAAACTCGCATCTACATCACTTCCTCTTAAGCTTTTTATCATAGAACTAGCTAGTTTATAGTGTGTGTCTTTACTTGAAGTACCATCGCTTAAAACATTTGCTCTTAATTTTTTTAAAGTTTCAAGTGTGATATGAGTGCTATCTAAAGCCAAAGCAAACTCACATAAATTTAAAAAGCTTCTTGCATCATTTGCACTAGAAGTGATTAAAAAGTCTTTGGCATCATCATCAATTTTACATTGGAGTTTTTCTTGTACCTTTGTGGCAAGTTTTTCTAAGTCTTTATATTCTAAACCTTTAAATTCAAAAAGCATACTTCTGCTTCTTATGCCTGAAGTTAAAGTAAAGTAAGGGTTTTCAGTGCTTGCACCTATGAAAAGGCATTTTTGATTTTCCAAAGGGATTAAAAGCATTTCTTGTTGGGTTTTTGAAAGTCTATGTACCTCATCGATAAAGATCAAAGGTTTGTATAAAGAATTTTCATAATTAATTAGTATTTTTCTAAGCTCTTCAAGCTTAAAATTTCCTCCATCAAACTCATAAAAGTCTAGTTTATACTCATACGCTATAGCCCTTGCAAAAGAAGTTTTTCCACAACCTGCTGGACCAAAAAATACACTATGAGGGAGTTTTGAAACTTGTAAGAATTTTTTAAAAATTTCTACTAAATTTGCTTGTCCTAAAACCTCATCTAAAGTTTTAGGACGAAAAGTTAAGCTTAAATTTGTCATTGTGGATTTATGGTAAGTCTTTCGCCATTAATGATAGTTGTAACATCACTTTTGTTAGAATCATCGTAGATAAAATCAAGCACATAAGAGCCATTATTATCTACAAAATAAGTATCAAAATTTGCAAAATCAGGCCAAATTTGACTAGGAAGAATTTCTGTGTTTGCATGCAATTGTGATTTTATATTATTTTCAGTGAAAATAGTTTGCCCATTTGCATCAAATTTTTTACCTTCTTTTTCAAAGCTTAGATTATTTAAGATGATTTGAGGGTTTGCTTTTAAAAACTGACTTGCTAAAAGCATCATAGAAAAAATATCAGTGTTTGAATTTTGCATTAAGCTATCATAAGCTTTTTTAGAAAGATTATTAAAATTCATATCTAAATTAATATTATTTAACATAAAGTTTTCATTTGCAAGATTAAATTTAGCTAAATCTAGTTTTAAAACACTATCATAATCGTTTTGAGTATTTTGAGCTGTTTTTGCAAAAATTTTTAATTTATCAAAGTCAAAAGCAATAGAACTTATAAAACTAGCACTATCAATGCTTATATTTTGCTCACTATTTCTACTAGGACTAAAGATATCATTAAAACTTAATTTTTGTATAGGAAATTCAGAAATTTTGATATTTTTTGCTTCTAATTTTTCTTTATGAGATAGTTGTTCTAATAAAACATAACCTAGATTAAGTTCCATATTTTTTACAAATTCATCAGAACCTATAATCTTAAATGATGTATTATTTAAAACTAAATTTGTATCATTGCGTGTGAAATTAATATCATTTATTTTTGCATTGATGTTAATGTCACCACCTTTGACGCTAACTAAGATTTTAAAGATTTCTTCATTTGGGAAAATGCCTTTTAAGTCTTCATTTTCATTTAAAATAGAAACGATGGCATTATTACTTGCAAAAAAATTATTAGAAAAATCTACATTCACTTTAAAACTATAAGGCAAGTCATTTAGTGTAGCTATAAAACTTCCTTTGGAATTTAAAAGTCCTTTGGTATAGTTAGCATCTTCAATACTGTAATATGGTGTATCTTGACTCATTTGAGCAAATATTTTTCCATTGATAGTGTTAATGTAAGAAGCTGAGGCAAAAAACCCTATAACTAATAAAACAACTACTACAACTCCTGCGATGATTTTTTTCATTCATTTTCCTTAAGTGAAATTTTAAAAATTATATATTTTTATTACTAACTAATGCTTATAAAATTCTCACATTTATACATTACTTAACTTTTTTTCTTATAATTGCACTATTTAAAATCAAAGGTAAAAAAATGAAACTTTTTGGAACAGATGGAGTACGCGGTAAAGCAGGGGAGTTTTTGGATTCGTTTTTAGCTATGCGTTTGGCTATGGCTGCTGGAATTTATTTTAAAGACAAAGCCCTTACAAACAATATCTTAGTAGGAAAAGATACAAGAAGAAGCGGTTATATGATAGAAAATGCTATCGTTTCAGGACTTACTTCTATAGGTTATAATGTTATAGAAATAGGTCCTATGCCAACACCTGCTATTGCGTTTTTAACTGAAGATATGCGTTGTGATGCAGGGATTATGATATCAGCTTCGCATAATCCTTACTATGATAATGGCATTAAATTTTTTGATGCACATGGAAATAAACTTGATGAGCAAGCAGAAGCAAAAATAGAAGAAATTTATTTTAATGATAAACTCATAGAAGAAGCAAGAACAACAAAATCTCAAATTGGTCAAGCAAAAAGAATTGATGATGTGATAGGAAGATATATTGTTTCTATAAAAAATTCTTTTCCTAAAGAGCTGACTTTAAAATCTTTGCGCGTTGTTTTAGATGTGGCTCATGGGGCTTCTTATAAGGTAGCACCTACGGTTTTTAAAGAACTTGGTGCAGATGTAATTGTGATCAATGATAAGCCAAATGGTTTAAATATCAATGAAAATTGTGGGGCTTTACATCCTTTAAATTTAGCTTTGGAAGTAAAGAAATTTAGAGCAGATGTGGGCTTTGCTTTTGATGGGGATGCAGATCGTTTGGTTGTTGTGGATGAAAAAGGCGAAGTAGCTCATGGAGATAGTCTTTTGGGTGTTTTAGCTTTATTTTTGAAAAAACAAGGCAAGCTAAAATCAAGCGTGGTTAGCACTATAATGAGTAATGGTGCTTTAAAAGAGTTTTTAACTAAACATAAAATCACACATGAAACTTGCAATGTAGGCGATAAATACGTGCTTGAAAAACTCAAAGAATGTGGTGGAAATTTTGGCGGAGAGCAGAGTGGGCATATTATCTTTAGTGACTATGCAAAAACTGGAGATGGTTTGGTAGCTGCTTTACAATTTAGTGCTTTAATGCTTAGTGAAGCAAAAAGCGCAAGTGAAATTTTAAATCAAGTTAAGCCTTATCCACAACTTTTACATAATCTTAAAATTTCAGAGAAAAAAGACTTAAGCAAGCTTGCAGGTTTGGAAGAGTTGAAAAAAGATTTAGAAAAAAAAGGAATTGCTAGTTTGTTTAGGTATTCAGGTACAGAAAATTTAATACGCTTATTGCTTGAAGCAAAAGACATTAAGCTTTTAGAAAAAGAAATGAAAGCTGTTGAAAGCTTTTTTATGAAAGCGCTGAATGCTTAAAATCCTGCCTTTAAAATTTTGGCTTGTTTTTACTTTGATTTTTATACTAGATCAAGCAAGCAAGTATTTGTTTTTACAAGGGCTTGAGTATAAGGGTGAATTTTTTGATTTAGTTTTAACCTATAATACCGGTGTGGCCTTTTCAATGTTTGCATTTTTGGGAGAGTATTTAAAATACATACAGCTTGTTTTTATTTTGGCTTTGTTTGGGTATTTACTTTATCAAAAAGAGTTTTTTAAAACACATTTGATCGCTTTTGCCATTATGCTATCTGCTGGGTGCTCTAATTTACTTGATCGCTTTGTGCATATAGGCGTGGTGGATTTTGTATTTTGGCATAAGTGGTTTGAATTTGCTGTGTTTAATTTTGCTGATGTGATGATTAACATTAGCGTAGCTTTGATTTTAATAAAAGAAATTTTTAATAAAAAAGGAGAAAAATGTTAGATTTTTTGAATGAATGGTATTTATGGATTAAAATGGTGCATTATTTGGCTTTTGTTTCATGGATGGCTGGAATGTTTTATTTACCAAGACTTTTTGTCTATCACACAGAGCATAAAGACAATAAAGGCTTTGTGGAAGTGGTGAAAATTCAAGAAAGAAAATTGTATTTTTATATCCAAACTCCTGCTATGATAGCTACTGCAATCACTGGAAGTTTAATGATGATGGCCAATAAAGATGTGTTAATGGTAGGTGGATATATGCATGCTAAATTAACCTGTGCTTTACTTTTAATCATTTATCATTTGCAAAATTATTATTATTATAGACAACTTCAAAATGATACTTGCAAAAAAAGTGGGAAATTCTTTAGAGCTTATAATGAAATTCCAACGATATTATTTATAATCATCGCTATTATGATGGTGGTAAGACCGTTTTAGTAAAAAGCCTTTTTTTAAGGCTTTTTATCCTTTAAACTCCATACTTTTAAAATCAAGTGGATCAACATTTTCTTGCATGATATTAATGCGTTCTTTATCTTGTAAGCGTTTATCATCTCTAAATACAGCACGCACTAAATCCATACCTGTGTAAAAATCTTTCATCAAGACCATAAACAAATAACGTCCAAATTCACTTGTATATAAAGTATTATTTTCTTTTTTTATAGCTTTACTTAGTTTAAGGCCCAAAAGCTCGATGAAAAGATCTTTTTCTAAATTACAATCTAAAGTTTTATTAAATTTATCAATTTCGATTTTACCGGTAAACATTTCGGTTAAAAAGACATATTTGATGATTTCTTTTTTACCAAAATTAGCTTTAGCAATATTTGCATTTTGTTGTTCTTTGATGAGTTTAGAATAATCATTTAAATTAAAAGCATTGATTAAAAGCTCTCCATCTAAAAAGCTAAAAGCCCCACTTCCAACGCCTAAATACTCATGATGACTACTTACATACTCATCATTAAAGCTACTTTTTTCTAAAGAAAATGACCATGCGTTATTTCTTTCATAATCTTTGAAAAAATCTACAATGATTTTATAAAACTCAAATTCATTATCTTTAAAACTTACTCCTAAAGTTTTTGCGATATTATCTTTAGTTAAATTAGATTTCATCAAAGGATAAGTTGTGATTTGTTGAGGTTTTAAACTCTTGGCTATTTCTAAATCATTGAGTAATTGCTCTTTGGTTTGAGAAGGAAAATTAAAAATCAAATCAAGACTCATAATAGGAAGCACGCCTATGGCTTTAGAGAGTTTTTCTTGAAGTTCTTTACTTGAACCAAATTTATGATATCTTGCTACTTTTTTTAAAGTATCATCATCAAAACTTTGTATACCGCAACTTAAACGATCTATAAGCCCTTTAAACATTTCTAATTTTTTCGGGTCAATATGGTTTGGATCGCTCTCGCAAGAAATTTCTTTAATATTAAATAATTTTTTGCAAAGTTCTAAAGTTTTAGCAAGCTCTTCTTCGTTGATTAAAGTAGTACCACCACCCACATACATAGAAGTAAAATCAAATCCTTTATCTTTGATTTGTCTGATTTCTTCTCTTAAACTTTCAAAATATCTTTTTGCTAAATCTTCATTGTAATAATACTTATGAAAACTACAATATGGGCAAAAAGTATGACAAAATGGTATGTGAGCATAAAGCATATAAGATTTTTTTGGATTAACTTTTTTTTCTTGTCCTTCTTTTAAAAGTTTCACATCAAAACCATTTTCTAAAGATTTTTGCATAGCTTTGTGTGAGTAAGAAAGAGCTAAGTTTTGTAAAAAATTCATATTTTTCCTAAATTTTCATTTTGTAGTTATTTAAAAAGACTATAATTGTATCATATTTTTACAAAGGCTTTATAATGAAAAAGATTTTTATAGCATTTTTTGTATTTTTATTAGGGCTTATAAGTGTGTCAAATTCTGCGCCTTTAGATGAAATTTTCCAAGATGTTAATGTTTCAGGTAGTATGCGTTATCGTTTTGAGCATAATAGCCCAAAAGATAGAGGAAATAATAATTTTAATCAAAGAATTCAAATTCAAATGCATTAACAACTAAGCCTTAAAGACTTAGTTGTTATAAAAGTTTTCCTTTAAGTTTTCTTTCATAGCTTTGATGTTTTCTTTTGACTCTTCTTTAGCGTTAAATCCTCCACCAAAAGCTTTCATAACATCTACAATGGAATTTGCAAGCTCATAAGATGAATTAGTATAAGAAAGTTTAGCATTTAAGTAATTTCTTTGATCTTGTAAAAAATCGGCCAAGTTAATCACACCATTTTCATATCTTAAAGTAGAAATTTCATAAATTTTACTTTGAGCTAGAAATAAATTTTTATAATTTTGCTCATTTTCATAATAGCTTTGGCGGTTAAATAAAGCAAGTCTTATTTCCCCAAAGGCTGTTTTTAAGGTATTTTCATATTGTAAAAATGCTTCATCTTTGGTAAGTTTTGCAATATTAACATTATTCATAATCTCACCCCAATGAAAAATCGGCATTGCAAAATTTCCAGCTACATTCCAAGTATTGCTTCCATGTTTGACTAAAAGATCTAAATCATTACTTTGAAAGCCCAAAAGTCCTGTTAAAGAAAGGTTTGGTAAAAATGCAGTTCTAGCTACTCCAACAAGATAGTTTTTTTCTTCTAAAGTTTTTAAACTTGCTTGCACATCAGGTCTTTGAAGTAAAATTTCACTGCCAATGCCCTCAGGTATGCTAAGCTCGTATTGTCCTATTTTTTTATACTCTATGCTATTATAAAGTATATCATCAATATCATTTGAAGTTAAGATTTTTAAAGCTTTGGTGTTAGCTTCTTTTTGAATTTTAGCATTTGTGAGTAAAACTCTTGAATTTTCAAGCTCAGCTTTAAATTTGTTAAGCTCATACTCACTAATTACTCCAAGTTTAAAATGCTCTAATTTTAACTCATAAGTTTTTTGATAACTTTGGGTTGTTTCTTCTAAAATTTTTACTTGCTCGCTTAAGCTTGCTAGATTAAAATAAGTTTTTACTACATTAGAAATTAAGCTTAATCTCGCACTTTCATAGTCAAACTCACTAGCTTGTAATTTTGTTTTTGAAGCACCATAAGTATCTCTGTATTTGCCCCATAAATCTACTTCATAGCTTAAATTTAAACCCATGTTAAAATCATTACCATAGACAAATTCATTACTTTTGTTGCTTGGAGCATTAATGCTAGTTTTTCCTCTTGCTCCACTAGCACTTCCATCAAGCTTAGGAAGCAAATCACTTCTTGCTATACCTAAAGTTTCATAAGCTTTTTGTAAATTCATATATGCAATTTGCAAGTCGTTATTGTTTTTTAAAGCTTGATCGACTAAGGTGTTTAAATAATTATCATCAAAAGCTTTCCACCATTGTTTATTAATGCTAATGTTTTGATCTAAACTTTTAGTGTAATTTACATCTTTGATTTCTAAATTTGGTTTTAAACTGCAAGCTGTTATTAAAAAACAACTTGCAAAAATTATTAACTTACGCATTGATTTTACCTCTTTTTTTATCAAGCCATTTATTAAAACTTTCTAGCAAATAGAAAAATAAAGGTACAAAGAAAATGGCTATAGTAGAAGCTGCTATCATACCCCCTATAACACCTGTGCCTATTGCATGACGGCTTGCACTTCCTGCTCCATAAGCAAAGTATAAAGGTAGAATACCACAAATAAATGCTAATGAAGTCATTACAATAGGTCTAAATCTTAATTTTGCTGCACTAATAGAAGCTTCAAAAATACTTTTTCCTTTTTTAAGGTGTTCTTCCATGGCAAACTCAACAATCAAAATGGCGTTTTTAGCTGAAAGACCTATTAAAAGTAAAAGCCCTGTTTGAAAATATATATCATTTTCTAAGCCTCTGAGCCATACAAGAAGTAAAGAACCAAATACCGCAAAAGGTACAGCAGTGATTACCGCTAAAGGCATGAGCCATCTTTCATACTGTGCTGCTAGAATTAAAAATACAAATAAAAGTCCTAGTGCAAAAGCTACTTGACCTGCACCACTACTTGTGACTTCTTGATAAGCTGAACCTGCCCAGGCAATAGAATAATCCTCTCCCAAAGTTTCTTTAGCAACTTGAGCAATAGCATCAATTGCTTGTCCTGAAGTATAACCAGGAGCAGGATCGCCTTGCACTAGTGCTGATGGGAACATATTAAAGCGTTTTACATCATCAGGTCCAACCCCTCTATGAAGTGTTAAAACGCTATCTAAGGCTATCATAGAACCATCTTTTGCTCTAACAAAGATGTTTTTTAAGGCATTTTGTGTATTTCTAAAATCTCCAATGGCACTAATATTTACACGATAATTTTTCCCAAGCATAGAAAAATCATTTACATAATAAGTTCCTATAGTAGCATTTAGTGTACTAAATACATCAGCTAAATTTAAACCATAAAGTTTTACTTTATCACGATCAATTTCTAATTTTAATTGTGGGAAATTAGTATCAAGCGTTGTTCTTACGTTGTTAAGCTCAGGACGTTTGTTTGCTGCTTCAACTAATTTATTTACATCTGCTTGAATTTCATCATAGCTTTTACCACCACGATTTTGTGCATACATTTCAAAACCACCAGTTAAACTTAATCCTTGGATTGGCGGTGGATTAACAAAGAAAGTTTGGAAATTTGGATTTAAAAAGTATTGTTTGTTATACATTCCTGTTAAATCAAAACTACTAGTATCTCTATCATTCCAATCTTTTAAATTCACAAACATTGCACCGGCATTTTCTTTTAAAGAGCCTGTGAAAAGATCATAACCTATAAGACCTACAATATTTGTTATGTTTTCATTTTTGCGTAGTTCTTCTGCCATAGCATCCATGGATTGAGTAGTTCTATTAAGAGAAGATGCTGCTGGTAGATTAACAATAGTTAAAAAATTTCCTTGATCTTCAGCTGGAACAAGTGAGTTTGGTACTAATTTAAATAATCCATATAAACCACCTATTAAAAGAAAAAATATTATAACAAAACGTACAGTTCTTTTAAGTATATAAGCTACTCCGGCTCCAAAAACTTCAGTAGACCAATCAAAAATATCATTAAATTTTTTCACAAAATAAAATGGTTCACCCTCATTTCTTCTTAAAAAAATCGCACACAAAGAAGGAGTTAGAGTTAAAGCCACAAAACCTGAAATTGTAACTGAAATTGCCAGAGTTATAGCAAATTGTCTTTGAATTTCTCCCACAAAGCCAGATATAAATGAAACAGGTATAAATACTGCACAAAGTACAAGAACAATAGATACAACAGGTGCAGCAACTTCATCCATGGCTTTAATAGCTGCTTCTTTTATGCTTATATTTGGATCTTCATGCATGATTCTATCGATATTTTCAACCACAATAATCGCATCATCAACAACAATACCAATGGCCAAAACTAAAGCAAAAAGTGTAAGTAAGTTAATGCTAAAGCCTAAGACATATAATCCTGCAAAAGTTCCTAAAATAGAAACAGGCACAGCAATCATAGGTATGATAGTTGAACGGAAATTTTTTAAGAATAAATACATTACAATCACAACTAAAATAAGTGCTTCAAAAAAAGTTTTTACCACTTCTTTAATAGAAGCTTTAATAAATATAGTTGTATCATAAGGCACTTTATAAGCTAAGCCCTCAGGAAAACTTTTAGAAAGTTCTTCAAATTTTTTCTGTACCAATTCAGCTGTACTTACTGCATTTGCTCCAGTTTGTAAGAAAATCAAAATAGGAGTTGCATCATTTCCATTTAATCTACCATTGAATGTATATTCTCTTGAGCCCAAAGAAACTTCAGCCACATCTTTAAGTCTTAAAAAAGAGCCATCGCTATTTGCTCTTATGATAATATCTTCAAATTCTTTGGTGTTTTTTAACCTTCCTTGCATAGTTACTGAATACACATAAGGAGATCTTTCTACTACAGGCTCTTGACCTATCTTACCAGTAGCATATTGAGCATTTTGCTCACTAACTGCAGCGATAACATCAGTTGCAGTAACTTGGTATTTGTTTAATAAATCAGGATTAAGCCAAATTCTCATAGAATAATTTCTTGAGCCAATAGCTACAGCATTACCCACACCAGGAACCCTAGCAAGATCATCTAAGATATTTAATGCAGCGTAATTATATACTTCAAGTGAATCCATAGAACCATCAGGAGAATACAAAGTAGCAACTTCTAAAATGCTTGAACCAGTTTTTCTTACACTAACGCCAGTTTTTTTAACATCTTCAGGTAGTTTTGCCATAGCAGCTGAAATTCTATTATTAACATCAACTGTTGCTTGGTCAGGATCTGTACCTATGTTAAAATACACACTTAAGCTCATATCGCCTGAAGAGCTTGAAGTTGAATCCATATAAATCATATTTTCAACCCCATTGATTGCGTCTTCAAGAGGAATAGCCACTGTTTGAGCCACTGTTTGAGCATCAGCGCCTGAGTAATTTGCACTTACTTTTACAACGGGTGGAGTTAGAGAAGGGTATTGTTCTACAGGTAAAGAATAAAGCCCTATAATCCCTGCTAAAGAAATGATAATAGCTACAACAGAAGCAAATACAGGTCTTTCTATAAAAAATTTAGAAAACATTATTTATTCTCCATTACGCTAACGCTTGCACCAGGTCGGATTTTTTTGAAGTTATTTAAAATCACTTTATCGCCATTTTTTAAGCCCTTGTCGATGATTGCTTTATCAGAAGTTTGATAGATAACATTAACAATAGTTTTAACTACTTTTCCATCTACTAAGGTATAAACATAAGTAGCGCTATCATCTTGTAAAAGTGCAGCTTGAGGAATTTCAAAACCATCTTTTTGAACAAAACCACCAACACGAACATTTGCAAAAGAACCAGGCATTAAGCTTGAGTTATTATTATCAAAAATAGCCTTTGCTTTTACTCCACCACTACGAGTGTCTATAACGCTATCTATAAAATACAATTTTCCATTGAAAAGCTCACTACCAACATTAGCTTGCACTTGGATATTTTCTAATTGCCAGTTGCCACTTTGAATATTTTTATTCATATTGATTTTATCTACATCAGAAATATAAAAGTCTGCAAAGATTGGGTTAATGTTTGTAATGCGTACAAGCTCAGTTGATGAAGCATTTACATAATCACCCACATCCATTAGCGCATCTCCTAAAATCCCATCAAATGGAGCGCTTACCACGGTGTATTTTAAGTCTAATCTTGCATTGGCAAGCTTTGCTCTAGCACTTTCTAAATTAGCCTTGGTAGAATTAAATTTAGCCAAACTTGCATCAAATTCTTTTTGTGAAATAGCATTTTTTTCTATTAGAATTTGATCTCTTTTGAAATTTTTTTCAGCATCATCAAAATTTGCTCTTGCGACTAAAGCATCTCCATAAGCCATATTTACAGTTGCTTGGTATTTATCAGGCTCTATAAGAAAAAGCTTATCGCCTTTTTTAACAGCTTGGCCACTTTTGAAATATTTTGCTTTGATTTCACCGCTTACTTTAGGCTTGATCACCACATCTAACTCAGTGCTTAATCTTGCAGGATAAGTAAATTCTAAAGGTAAATTAGCACTTTGCATAGTCATAATACTTACAGGTTGAGGAGGGAGTTGTTTAACTTGTGCATTTTTATTATCTGAGCATGCTACAAATATCAGCGAGGCACAAGCTAGAGTTAAAAGTTTTGTTTTCATTGGTTTCCTTAAATTATTTATTTAGCTAAAAAAGTAATTTATATTACAAAAATGTATGATTGTTATTCTATCAATCTTTGGTTAATTAAAATTAACAATTCCTTGAGTAAAAAGCTTAACAACTTTTTTTGCATGATTTTGTTGCTCTTTTTTACTCATTAAAACCTTATTTTCAAAAGTACTTTGTATAAAAAAGGTTCCCCTAAGCATAGCACAAAATGTATAGCTTAAAAATTCAGCATTTTTGGCTAAATTTTCATTATTTTCTTCTTCAAATCTTTTTTGAAGAACATATTCTACTTCTTTTCTATTGCTTCCTTTAAACCACTTCCCAAAATCAAATTTTTCATTATAAATTTCAGAATATAAAAGCCTTACTATAGCTATGGTTTTAGCGTCATTAAAAATTCCCAAATAAGCTTTAGCAAATTGATATAAAAATTCTTCTAAATTAGCATTGGGTGAAAGTTGCATATTTTTTTTCAAAATAGCTAGAAAATGATTTTCTGCAAAATCATTTAAAACCGCTTCAAATAAACCTTCTTTACTTTTAAAATGCTCATATACACAAGAAAATGAACCACCAGCTTGCTTGATAATATCTTTAAGATTAGTTGCTTCGTAGCCGTTTTCTAAAAACGACTCCGCAGCAATTTGTTTGATTTTTTCAAGCCTTGCTTGAGATTTTGAAGAAAGTTTTTTTATCATTGGTGTTTTTTGTGCTCTATAATTGAGTTTTTAGGATAGACAAAATTACTTTCTCTTGTGATTATGATATTTTTATCATCAAGTGCATATGCTTTAATAGTTAAAGGTATTACGGTATCTTTTCTATCATTATCAGCTAGTTTTTTAGTAGCTTTTAGTACAACTATTTGTTTATCTTTTTCTCCAGCTTTTAATTTAAAAGGTTTTTTTGGTCTAATGATTTCTAAACCATCATCAATACCTTGTAATTTCACATCAAAATAATAATCATGTGCTTTATTATCAGTGTTTTGGAATAAAAATACATAAGCATTGCTAATAATTAATTCTCCATCATGTGCTTTTCTAATTTGATAAAGCTCACTAGAGCGATTAATATTTAAAAGCATATTTTCTTTTTTGCTTCCCATTAAAACTAAGGCTGCAAAAACACCACATAAAACTACTAAATATCCGATAGTTCTAAATCTAAAATATTTTACCTTCTCTCTTGTTTCAATAGCTTTTGCACTAGTCCAATTAATCAAACTAGGGCGATCAAATTTAGCTTGAATTTTCGAGCAAGCATCAGCACATTCAAGACAATTAATACACTCAAGTTGCATTCCTTGGCGTATATCTATATGTGTAGGGCAAATTTTTACACAGGCTTCACATCCTATGCATTCACCTTGTGGTGGTTTTTGATAAAGTTTAGTATGCCCATCATAAATCACTCCACCTCTTTTATCATCATAAATGACTTGAACGGTATTATTGTCAAACATTACAGATTGAATTCTTGCATAAGGGCATACATAAACACAAAATTTTTCACCCAAATACACTATATCAAAAGTAAAGGCCAAAGAAGCACAAAATAAAATTCCCAAAAGCAATAAATGATCAGCAGGATTTTGAATATATACAAAAAAATCTTCAGGTGGTACAAAATACCATAAAAATGTACTCATCATTAATAGAGAAAAAAGATAAAAAATCACAATGCTTAAAGCTTTTTTGATAAAAAATCCATCGACTTGTTTTTGTTTGTTTGCTGTGCTTTTGTGTATTTTAAATATTTTTGTTTGCAATAAATCTCTATAAATAACCCTAGCAATGGTTTGAGGACAACTCCATGCACACCAAATTCTTCCTGCTAAGGTAGTAACAAAAAGTATGGTTAAAAACATACCCATAATAAGAAATGGCATTAAATAAAGCTCTTGGGTATCAAAAGCTATAAAAAATAAATTAAGTTTTTTATGATCAAAACTTAATAAAAAGAAATGATTTCCATTGATTTTGATAAAAGGCAAAGCAATGAAAATAACCATGGAAACGATATAAGCTATATATCTTTTCTTAGTATAATTAGTGACACAGGCACTCATTTTGATTTCCTTGTAAAATATTTTTTTAATTGTAATACTAGAAAAATTAAACCAAACTTTGTCTTAATTAAGAATTTATGTTTAATTTTTATTTATGTAATTATTACAAAAATAAATTTTATTTTCAAGTAAAATTATGGTATAATCAAAACTTTCAAATTTCTAACGAAAGGTGGTGAGGGTCGTGCCAGGAATCAAGGTACATCCTAACGAGTCTTTTGATGAAGCGTATAGAAAATTCAAAAAACAAGTAGATAGAAATCTAGTTGTTACTGAAGTTCGCGCAAGAAGATTTTTTGAGCCTATGACTGAAATTCGCAAAAAACAAAAAATTTCAGCACGCAAAAAAATGCTTAAAAGACTTTATATGCTTAGACGCTACGAGTCAAGACTCTAATACCAAAAAGCCGAATTTTCGGCTTTTCTTCGATTATTTTTTATGTTTCTTTGGATTTTAATCATTCATTTTTTTGGACTTATTTTACCAGGACCTGATTTTTTCTTAGTAAGTTCTTGTGCTTTAAGAGAAGGTATTAAAAGTGCTTTAAAAGCAAGTTTGGGTGTGAGTTTAGCCATGAGTGTGTGGATTATACTTTCTATACTTGGCTTGAGTGTGATTTTTCATCAATTTCCATTTTTGCAAATCGTTTTATCAAGCTTTGGAGCTTGCTATCTTTTGTATTTATCTTATGGGATTTATAAAAATACAAAAATA
The DNA here is from genome assembly GCF_025771295.1 of Campylobacter sp. RKI_CA19_01121. Classification (NCBI taxonomy): domain Bacteria; kingdom Pseudomonadati; phylum Campylobacterota; class Epsilonproteobacteria; order Campylobacterales; family Campylobacteraceae; genus Campylobacter; species Campylobacter sp. RKI_CA19_01121. Next base: position 6,315 of record NZ_JAKMQA010000013.1, on the reverse strand, counting down.
GGTAATATAAAAGTTCAAAAAACTCATATATCTGCATTTTTAAGTGGCGTTATAACAAATTTATCAAATCCAAAAGTTATTTTTTATTTTGCTAGTGTTTTTGCAAGTTTTGATTTTGCTCAAATGCGATGGATGTTGATAGTATTAGTGTTTGTTTTGATCTTAGAAACCATAATTTACTTTTCTTTGATTTCTTTATTATTTTCAAAACCTTTCATGGTAAGAATTTATCAAAAGAATTTAAAACTTATTGATTATTTAAGTGCTTTTATATTTTTTGCTTTTGCTGTATTTATTTTAAGTAGTAATTTAATGATTATGATAAATTAAAGCAATTAATTTTTATTAATACTTTTTTTGTTAAAATCTTATTAAGTTAAACTTATAAATTTAGGAAAGATTATGAAACATATAAAAACTATACTTAAGCTTAGTATGATAAGCGGTATTGCTGCTATAAGTGGCGGTGCTTTAAGTGCGTGTAGCAACAATACAAATGATTCTAATAATGCATTAAGCCAAGCAGCAAATACTCAAGGTGCTTTTGTTATCATTGAAGAAACCGCTCCAAATCAATACAAAATCAAAGATCAATTTCCAAGTGATGAAACTAGGGTGGTTTTAAAACAACTTGATGGCACAGAAAGAGTTTTAAGCAAAGAAGAAATGGATAAATTAATCCAAGAAGAAGCTGCTAAAATAGACAATGGTACTTCAAATTTAACAAATCCAAACAATGCTCAAATGAGCAGTGGAGGGCTTTCTTTAGGCGAAACATTGCTTGCAAGTGCAGCTGGTGCTATACTTGGTAGCTGGATAGGTTCAAAGCTTTTTAATAATCAAAATTTTGCAAATCAACAAAGAGGAGCATTTTCAAATCAAAGTGCTTATCAAAGAAGTGTAAATAGTTTTAATAAAGCAAGTACAAGTGCACCTTCAGGCTCAAGTGCGAAAAAATCAGGCTTTTTTGGTGGTGGCTCTAAGGCTACCTCAAGTTCTTCTAACTCTTTTGGATCTTAAGGGTAAAAAATGAATTTTTTAAAAGTAAATCCTTTAGAAAAATCATATTTAGATCAAATTGGCTTTTCATGGCATACAGATAATGATGGAAGTGATTATTTAGATTCTAATTTAGTTTGCGTGAGGGAAAATGAAGCAAATGCATATTATGAAGCAGTGAATGAGCTTTATGATATGTTTGTGGCTGCTGCACAAGAAGTGATTGATAATGATCGTTTTGATGAGCTTGGAATTCCTTTTAATTTGGTTGATGCGATTAAGATGAGTTGGGAAAATGATGTGCATTGGCATTTATATGGCAGATTTGACTTAGCAGGTGGACTTGATGGTAAACCTATAAAGCTAATAGAATTTAATGCTGATACTCCAACATCTTTATTTGAAAGTGCTATTTTACAATGGGCTATTTTAAAGCAAAATAACCTAGATGAAAGCTCGCAATTTAATAATATATATGAAGCCTTAAAAGATAATTTTAAAAGACTTATCACTTTAGAAGAAGATGTAAGTGAGTTTGAAAAATATTATGAAGGTTGGAAGATATTATTTTCTTCAATTGCAGGCAGTGATGAGGATATGATCACAACCAAACTTTTAGCACACATTGCTAGTGAAGCAGGTTTTGAGAGTGAGTTTTCTTTTATAGATGAAGTAGAATTTTCGCCCGAAGGTGTTTTTAAAAATGATGTAAATTTTGAGTATTTTTTCAAACTCATTCCTTGGGAGAGTATAGCCATAGAAGAGGGTGAGCTTGCTATGCTTTTAACGCAAATCATGCAAAATCAAAAAGCAATCATTTTAAATCCTGCTTATACTTTACTTTTTCAAAGTAAAGGTATAATGAAAATTTTATGGGAGCTTTATCCAAATCATCCTTTATTGCTTGAAACAAGTGATCAACCTTTAGTGGGTAAAAAATGTGTTAAAAAACCTGTTTTTGGTAGAGAAGGAGCCAATGTTTCTATTATAGAAGCTAATGGAGATGTAAGTTTTGAAACAAAGGGAGATTATCAAAATAATCGCTTTGTATATCAAGAATTTGCTGAGTTTAATAAAAATGAAAATGATTATTACCAAGCAGGGGTTTTCTTTGCTTATGAGGGTTGTGGATTAGGTTTTAGAAAAGGTGGTTTGGTACTTGATAATTATTCTAAATTTGTAGGACATATAGTAAAAGATTAATGAAGATAGTATGCTTAGATGCTGCCACCTTAGGTGGAGCGGATTTAACGGCTTTTGAAAGTCTTGGTGAGTTTATAAGTTATGATTTAACTTCTAAAGATGAGGTTATTGCAAGAATAGCTAATGCACAAGTTGTGATGATAAATAAAATCATCATTGATAAAGAAGTGATAGATAACACTAATTTAAAGCTTATTTTACAACTTGGTACAGGGGTAAATAATATAGATGTGGCTTATGCAAATTCTAAAGGTATAGTGGTAAAAAATGCCGCTAGTTATTCTACAAAAAGTGTTTTAAGCCATACCTTTGCCTTGCTTTTTGCTTTTTTAAATCAAATTCCATATTATGATAAATGGAGCAAAGAAGGCAAATGGTGTGAGAGTAAAATGTTTTGTGATTTTAGCAAGACCTTGCATACTTTAACCGGTAAAAAACATGGTATTATAGGACTTGGAGCTATAGGTAAGGAAGTAGCTAAGGTTTCTCAAATGTTTGGTTCTAAAATTTGTTATTATTCTACCTCAGGGACTAATAATAATGATGAATATGAAAAAGTAAGCCTTGAAGAGCTTTTAAAAACTTGTGATGTAATTAGCATACATGCGCCTTTGAATGATAAGACAAAAAATTTATTAAGTAAAAAAGAACTAATGCTTTTAAAAGATGAGGCTATCTTGATTAATGTAGGACGTGGTGGAATCATTAATGAAGCAGATTTAGCTCAAGTTATGAATGAGAAAAATATCAAAGTAGGACTTGATGTGCTTGAAATAGAACCTATGATTAAAAATCATCCTTTGCTTAGTATAAAAAATAAAGAAAATTTAATCATTACTCCACATGTTGCATGGGCAAGTGAAGAATCCATACAAAATTTAGTCCAAATTGTATTTAATAATCTTAAGGAGTTTATGGAAAATGGCAAGTGAACATAGTTTTGATATTAGCGGGGAAATTGACAAGCAAGAGTTAAAAAATGCTTTAGAACAAGCTAAAAAAGAGCTTGATAGTAGATATGATTTAAAAGGCATTAAAAGTGAAATAGAGTTAAATGAAAAAGAAAGTGTTTATAAGCTTACTTGCTCTAGCGAAGCAAAGCTTGAAGTGTTAAAAGATATTGTTATTTCAAAGCTTATTAAAAGAGGGATAAACCCTAATGGTATTAAAGAGTTAAGCAGGGAAAGTGGGGCAAATTTTAGACTGAATTTAAAAGTTAATGATGCTATTGATGCTGATAGTGCTAAGAAGATTAACAAAGCTATAAAAGATAGTAAGCTAAAGGTAGCTTCAAGCATTAGAGGTAATGAAATTCGCGTAGTTGGTAAGCAAATTGATGACTTGCAAAGCGTGATGAAAATAGTAAAAGAACTCAATTTAGAACTTAATCTTAGTTTTAAAAACCTTAAATGAAAACTTTACTTCAAATAGTTTTTTTGTGTTTTGTGTGTGTTTTTTTAAGCTCTTGTGCTTTAAAAAGCAAAACACAAGCACAAAGTGCTTATGTTATTTTAAAAACTCCAGAGTTTAAATTTGCTGATTATGGTTTTTTATATGAGGGAAAAAATTTTACAAGTTTAGAGCTTTATAGCGCCTCTAAAGCCTTACTTGAATTAAAAATTAGCGATAAAATTTGTGTTAATGGCATATGCTATGCAAAAACTTTTTTTAATAACAGATTTTTTAATAATGAATATTATGATGATTTTTTACAAGATCTAATCTACAAAAGACCTATTTTTTATGGAAAAAATAAACAAACTACTTCTTGTGGTTTTACTCAAAAGATTGTAAGTAAAAATTATGATATTTTTTATGAGGTTTGTGATAAAAATATGAGTTTTAATGATAAAAAATCCAAAATCAAATTTAGCATAAAGTCAATATAAAGGAAAATATGAAAGATTTAAAACTTTTTCTTAATGATACTTTTAAAAGCAATATTTATAAAAACTTACAATGCAGTGAAGATGAAATTTTAATCTTAAAGCATTTATGCAAAAATTATTTGCAGGCAAATGCAAGTACTAATGCTTATAATCTTCTTAGCGAAGTTTTTAAAAATGATGAGTATGAGTATTTAGATCATTTAAAAGATCTTAAAAATCTTATAGAAAAAGGTTTTATTGTTCAAATTTTTTCTGATTTTAAAGCAAGTAAAAACTCAAGCTTGCTTTTAAATTTGCTACAATGTGAGTTAAGTTTAAGTGAAGTTTTCTTGCAAGTCTTAGAAAATAAAACCATACAAGATTATATGCAAGATCAAATTTATGAAGATCATATTGCATATTTAAAAGATGAATTTTTTAAAATCGAGCTTTATCAAAGATTGCGTTTTTTTGCTAAAAGTTCTCAAAGCAAAAATATTAAAAAAGATATAACTATATTTGAAGCATACATTAAAGAGCGTTTAAATAAAAGTAAAATTTCTAATGTTTTAGCAGAGATTTTTAAAGAATATGCTTTAAATGATAAAGAATGCTTGATATTTATTAGTTTGTTAAAAGAAGAGTATTTGCTAAATACTGAAAATTCTTATAGTAGAGATTTTAATTTTTTGCTTCATTTAATTAGCGAGGATGAGGCTCAAAAACAAGAAAACAAAGCTTTATTGGAAGAAGATTCTAAGCTACTTAGTTCAAATCTTTTAGAATATGATGAATTTGTTAATTCTTTGGGTGATATAGCTAAGATTTTTTATTTAAGTGATGATATTTTACAAAGAATTATTAATTTTAAAGAACCAAAGAAAAATAAAAAAATTAAACTTCAAAATTTGGTTAAAGAGCAAGATATTTTTGAGTTAATCGAGCCAAATATCAATATAGATGATGTTATTATGCCCCAAAGTACTAAAGATTTATTAGAAAGCATATTAAAACAACAAGATAAAAAGGTTTTAGAAAGATTAAATAAATGGGGTATAAAAACTAATAAAAATATAGAAGCTAAGATAATTTTCTATGGCCCTGCTGGTACGGGTAAGACTATGAGTGCATTAAGCATGGCAAAAGCTATGAAAAAATCCATTTTGAGTTTTGATTGCTCGAAAATTTTAAGTAAATATGTGGGCGAGAGTGAACAAAATGTAAGAAAGATTTTTGATACTTATAAAGAGCTTTGTCAAACAAGTAAGCAAAGCCCTATTTTACTTTTAAATGAGGCGGATCAGTTTTTAAGTACTAGAGTAGAAAGCAGTGGCGGTGCTGATAAAATGCATAATCAAATGCAAAATATTTTTTTGGAACAAATCGAGCGCTTTAGTGGAGTTATCATAGCAACAACTAACTTTTTAGAAAGTTTAGATGTGGCTTTTTCAAGAAGATTTGAGTATAAAATTGAATTTAAAAAGCCAAATTACGAACAACGCTTAATGATATGGCAAAAAGCTTTACCTAAAAATGCTAAATTTGAAGGTGGTTTTGATTTAAAAAAATTAGCCTCATATGAATTAAGTGGAGCTCAAATTGTAATGGTGGTTAAAAATACGGCTTTAAAAGCGGCTATTTCTAAAGATGGTGTTTTTAAAATGAGTGATTTTTTACACACCATAGAAAAAGAAATAGAATCTTCATTTGATAAAAATAAGATAGTTGGCTTTAAAAATTAAAATTCACACAAATTTCACAAGCAAACAATATCATTCTTTCAACTTTTATTTAAAGGAGAAAAAATGAAAATGAAATTAATGTTGGCTAGTTTGGTTTGTGCAAGTTCTATGTTTGCAGATATGATTGTTAGTCCAAGTGCTTTACCTCAAAAGGCTCAAGAGTTTTTAAACACTCATTTTAAAGGCGTAAATGTAGGTTATGTAAAACAAGACGTGGATTCTTACGAAGTAAATTTGGTTGATGGAACAGAAATTGATTTTATCATTAATGGAGACTGGAAAGAAGTTGATGGTAAATACAAAGGCATTCCAACAGGATTTATCCCAAAAGAAGTTGTTGCAAAAGTGCAAGCAGCGCAACCAAATGCAGCTATTGTAGAAGTAGATAAAAGAATTAATGGTTATAAATTCAGAACAAATAATATGATGGAAATTTATACAGATTTTAAAGGTAATATTTTAGGTCAAAAATTTGATGATTAATCACTTAATCCTTTCAACAA
>NZ_JAKMQA010000012.1:0-44901 GCF_025771295.1 Campylobacter sp. RKI_CA19_01121 | reverse complement strand
ATTTTTTTATTATTTTATAAAATTTAGTTTTATGTGTTGTTTTTGCTATTTATTAGTTATTCTATTTTATTTTTGAATTTTTATGGTTTTATGGGTTGTTTCTTATGGCCTAGATTTGTGTGGTTGGTTATTGAATTGTTATTTGGTGGTTGGGGGGGGGTGATTTGGTTGATTTAAATTTGAAATATTTATAACAAATTTTGGTTTAAGTTTTTAATAGAGTTTATAAATTTGATTTGAAATTATTCATTGAATGTTTTATTTGGTATATAGCTTGGGTTTTAGTTGTAGGTAAAGAATAAGTATTTGCGAGTGAAATAAGAGTGTATTTTTATAGATTTTAAAATAAAAATTATTGGTTTTATAAAAAATATTAATTTTTATAATGTATTTTATCTTTTTGTTTTTTTGGAGGATATATGAAAAAATTATTTTTAACTTTATCACTGGGTTTTGCAACTTTATTGGCTAATGAGAAATTATTAAATATTTATGAAAGTCCTACTTGTGGATGCTGTGATTTTTGGGCTAATTATATGAAAGATAAAGGTTATAAAGTGCAAATACACAAAAGCGATGATTTTTTAAAAATAAAAGAAAAAATGAATATTCAGCCTATGTATCAAAGTTGCCATACTGGCGTAATTGATGGTTATGTTATAGAAGGGCATGTGCCTGAAGATGCAGTTGCTTGGCTTTTGAAAAATAAACCTGAAGATGTTATAGGTATTTCTGCTCCTGGTATGCCTCAGGGAAGTCCTGGAATGGAGCAAGGTTATGAAGAAGAATATCCTGTAGTTTTAATGCTTAAAAATGGAGACTATAAAATTTATGGGATCTATAAAGGTCATAATTTAGTCAAGACAAACTAAGCAATTTTGCTTAGCTTATTTTATATATTAATGGTATTCTTATATGAAAAGTTTTTTCATATTGTGGAAAATTCTTAGACGCTATACGTATAGTTTCTAAAGCACTATCGTTTAATAATTTATATTTTGATGGTTTTAATATTTTTAAGTTTAATAGATTTTTATCTTTAGTCCATGTGAATTCTACTAAAATTTCGCCACTCATTCGCATTTTTTTAGCTTGCCTAGGATAGATTAAAGCTTCATCTATAGCTTGTTTGACTTCTTTTAAAAGCTCATTGTTATTAGCTAAAGATATGCTTTCTTGAGAAGTTATTGGAGTGTTTTTTTCTTGTGCTATAGTTTTTTGAGGTTTTATTTTTTCATTTAATTGATTTATTGCCTTGGTATTGGTTAAAGTGTTTGTTTTTTTAGATTGAATGATAGCTTTTTCTTTTGTTTGTTCTGGCTTTTTTATTTTTTCTTGTTTAGGCTGTTTCGTTTTTACTTTAGGGGAATCTTGTAAAAATTGTTTTATGGTTATATTAAATTTTTCTTCTTTTGAAGCACTATGTTGTATATGTAAAAAATTCTTAGTATAAATAAAAATAAAAAATAAAGGCAAAAAGAGAAATAAAGTGATAAAAAAGGATTGATTTTTATGATTGTTTATAAATGTTTTCATCTTTTTTGCTCTGTTAAAATTTGAAAATTTTCATGATTTTTATTTTTTAAAATATCAATAATTTTTACAAAACTTTCAAATTTTGCTTCTTTATCACTTTTTAACTCTACTAATGTTTTAGAATCTATAGTGTCAAATTTTGCTTTTATTTCTTCTAAGGAAGCTGTTTTTCCATCGATATAAAATTCATTTTCTTTATTGATTAAAATACTCACTTTGTCTTTATTTTCGTTTATGGAATTTGAATTTTCACTTTGAGGTAGATTGATTTTGATTTCACCATGCGCGATAAAAGTGGATATGCTTAAAATAATAGCTAGTAAAACAAGCATTATGTCTATAAAAGGAATGATGTTTAAACCCTCATTTTTTGGTAATTTAAGCATTTTTATCCTTAAAAATACGATATGCATTACTCAAGGTTGATATTTTCCTAAGTAATCCATTATAAACCATCAAAGAAGGGATAGCAACTAAAATTCCTAATGCTGTAGCTTTTAAAGCTAGCGATAAACCAATAACAATAGATTTAACATCAATATTCCCGCTTGCACCCATGTCGTAAAATGTAATCATAATCCCCACTACAGTTCCCAAAAGTCCTACATAAGGAGCATTAGTGTAAATGATATAAAGCATGGTGAGATTTTCACTAATTGCATCATCAAATTTTTCTTGACATTGATAATCATTTAGCTTAATTTTTCTAAAAAACAATATACGTTCTATAGTGCACCATATAGCAATAAATGCCATTATTCCTAAAACAATAAATATAATTAAGTCAATGTAAGTTTTTAAAAATTCCATCTTATCCTCGTTTTATTTTTTTGTGATTATATTACTAAAAATTAAATTTTTTATTAATAACAATTATCATAATTGATACAATAAATTTATTTTAAATTAATAATTATTATCATAATATTCCAGTTTTGAAAATATATTTATAAGAAAGGAAATAATGAAAAAACATTGTTTATCGTTTTGTGTTGCTAGTTTTTTGGTCTGCAATGCTTTATCGCAAGAAGTTTTATTAGATAGCTCCATAGTAAGCGCTTCTGGTTTTTCTCAAGATATTAAAGAAGCCCCTGCTACTATAAATGTGATTAGCAAAAAAGATTTAGAAAGTAAGCCTTATAGAGATGTTGCCGAAGCTATTGCTGATATTCCTGGTGTGGATTTATTTGCTAGCAAAGGAAAAACTGGATCTTATAACATTACCATGAGAGGTATTACTGGATATACTTTAATTTTAATCGATGGACGGCGACAAGGGATAGGCGGAGAAGTAGGGCCTAATGGTTTTAATGAAATTTCAAATTCATTTCTGCCTCCAATTTCTAGCATAGAAAGAATAGAAGTGATAAAAGGACCAATGAGTACTTTATATGGCTCTGAAGCTTTAGGTGGTGTTGTGAATATCATCACAAAAAAAGTAAGCGATAAATGGGAAACATCAGTTAGTTTAGATAGTATTTTTAATGCACATAAAGAATGGGGTAATACTTATGGTACAAGTATATATTCAAGTGGTCCATTGATGAATAATCGTTTGGGACTTACTTTGCGTTTTAGAGAATTTTATAGGGAGCAATCTAATATAAAATATAGAGATGGTGGTGGAAAAGAAATCGAAGCAAAAAAGGAACAAAGTCCTACAAAAGCTAATAATTTTAATTTAGGAACTAGGCTAAATTACTTAGTAGATGATTATAATACCTTGATATTTGATATTGATTTTTCAAGAAATCACTATGATAATAATAGAGGTCAAATAGGTGATTTAACTGTGCCTGGAGACGACGCAGGTTCGTTAAAGGGTGGCTATAAAGATACTATGCAAGTAGATAAGTTGGTAACTTACCTAAGTCATGAGGGTGTGTATGAAGATTTTTCGATTACTTCTACCTTGCAGTATAACCGTGTAAGTAATGATGGGAGAGAGGTTATTGGTTTATCTAATCAGCCATTTTTAGGGCAAAATAGAGATATAGTTGCTGAAGATATTATTGTAGATACAAGATCAGTTATTCCTTTAGGCCAAAGTCATATTTTAAGCGTGGGTGGTGAATATAGACTTGAAAAAATGCAAGATAAAATCGCTAACCCAACGAATTTTGATCAGTATTTATTAGCTTTTTTTGCAGAGGATGAGTATAGTATAAGAGATGATTTAAGATTTACTTTCGGTGCAAGGTATAATCATCATGAAATTTTTGGAAATAATATTTCACCAAGAGCTTATTTAGTTTATAATCCTACTAGCGAGCTTACTTTAAAGGGCGGTGTTTCAACGGGTTTTAGAACTCCATATGCTAATAGATTGATAGCAGGTGCTTATAATTATAGTGGACAGGGTAAATATCCTATGTATGGAAATCCAAATCTAAAAGAAGAAACATCGCTTAATTATGAATTAGCCGCTGTTTACAATAATGACTTATTTTATATTTCAGCAACCGGGTTTTTGACAAATTTTAAAGATAAAATCTCAGAACAAGAATTTAAAAAAGATGATATGATACCAGGTGTTGGTACTTGTGGAGCTTATAAATGTTATAAGGATGTAAATCTTGGCAAGGTTGAATACAAAGGCATAGAGCTTGGAGCAGGGATTACTCCTATAGAACATTTAAATCTAGATTTAGCTTATACTTATCTTGATAGTGAAGTAAAAGATGCACAAGATAAGGCTGTGATAGGAAAGCCAGAGATTGATAGTTTAAAACACAACATCATGTTAAAAGCAAGTTATAATATCTTTAATAAATTTACTCCATGGGTAAAAGGCGAGTGGCAAATAGATCGTTATATGGGTGATACAAATATTAATAGAGAATATTATCAAGATGTCTTTTTAGCTTCTATGGGTGTGCGTTATGATATCAATAAAAATTGGAATATTAATGCAGCAATTTATAATCTTTTTGATAAAAGTTTTACAAATGATTGGGAATCTTATAAGAGCGATGGCAAAGATGTTTGGGTAAATACTTATAACCGTATAGAAGAAGGAAGAAGAATTTATATTTCAATCAATGGTAGTTTTTAATTTTGTATTGTCGGAGAACCAAAGAGTTTGTTAAGAGCTTCTTTGGTTTCGTCTTTAGGATCGTATTTTTTAGCGTCTTTTTTAAAATTTTCAAAATGCTCATTTAAATTTGGAGCGCTTTTTACTTCTTGTTTTATGGGAGTTTTGAATATATCTTGCAGCTTTTGAGTATCTATGGTTTCTATTTTTTGGATTTTAATTTGTGCTTTTTCTCCAAAAATCTCATGAAGCAATGTTTTGATTAATTTAAAACCATTGTTTAAAACCATTCTATCATCATCTTTAGCATGCGAGCTAATGCTTAAAATGTCATCTTCAAAAGAAACAAACTGTGTCGTTTTTTTGAAAACTTCAGCTAAGTCATAATCTCTTTTATATATTGCTTTTAAGAGATTTTCATAAGGACTAAGTTTTTCTTCTTTAGGGGTTTGTTGAATAGAAGGAATTTCTTGTTGTTTTGGATTTGGCATGCTATCTTGTTTTGAACTTTTAATAGCCTCATCAATGCTTTTTAGATAAGTTGCTTCTATAAGCATGAAAGCCATAACACAAAGCACAAAGCTATCATCATCGCTAGAATTTAACATAGTCTTAGCGCGTGAAAGAATTCTAAAAAATCTTTCATAAATTAGCATAGAAAAAAGATGATTTTTGGCAAAAAATGCTTCTTTTAGAAAAAATATCATCTCATCAATGACATTACTTGCCTCATAATCTTCAAATTCTTTTAAAAACTCAAGAACTTTATCTTTATCATTGGATAAAATGGCTTGATAAAATTCTTCAATTTTAGCTGGATCTAAAAAGCCTAGCATAGCAGTGATTTTTTGTGTTTGTATATCATTTTGACAATACACTATGGCTTGATCTAGTAAGGTTAGGGTATCTCTTAAAGATCCGTTTCCGCTTCTTGCAATGAGTTTTAAAGCTTCTTTTTCATAGTTGATATTTTCTTTTTCCAAAATCCACTCAAGATGATTTAAGATATCATGGGTAGAAATTTGCTTAAATCTAAAATGCTGCGTTCTTGAAAGAACTGTGGCAGGAAGTTTTAAAGGATCGGTTGTTGCTAGTATAAATTTTACGTAACTTGGTGGCTCTTCTAAGGTTTTAAGCAAGGCATTTGCTGCTTGTGGGGTGAGCATATGCACTTCATCGATAATAAAAATTTTAAACCTAGCTAAAGATGGAGCGTATTTGACTTGCTCGATAAGCTCTTGAATGTCTTCTAAGCTTCTATGGCTTGCAGCATCCATTTCTATAATGTCTATATTAGAGCCAGTGAGTGAAGATAAACATTGAGAGCATTCTCCACAAGGATTAGCACTTGGTCCATTTTCGCATACTAGAGCTCTTGAAAAAATTCTTGCACTTGAAGTCTTTCCGCTTCCGCGTAACCCTGAGAATAAGTAAGCGTGTGCTAAACGGTTATTTTCAAGAGCATATTTTAAGCTTGTAGAAACAGTATTTTGCCCTACAAGCTCATTGAAATTTTTTGGTCTGTATTTAACAGCAAGAGCTTGAAGCATTGCTACTCATTCATGATAGATAATAACTCTTCATTGCTTTTGGTTTTTAGCATTTTAGAGTATAAGAATTTTAAAGCTTCTATGTCATCCATTTGTGAAATAGCTGATCTAATTGCCCAAATTTTTTGAAGCTTTTCAACACCTTGGAGCAATTCTTCTTTTCTAGTACCTGATTTTATGATGTTAATTGCAGGATAAATTCTTCTATCTGAAATATTTCTATCAAGAACGATTTCACTATTTCCCGTTCCTTTAAATTCTTCAAAAATTACTTCATCCATTCTTGAGCCTGTTTCTATCAAAGCAGTTGCTATAATGGTTAATGAGCCACCATGCTCTATATTTCTAGCTGCACCAAAAAAGCGTTTTGGTTTATGCAAGGCATTTGCATCAACCCCACCGCTTAAAACCTTACCACTACTTGGCGTAGCGGTATTATAAGCTCTTGCTAATCTTGTAATAGAATCAAGCAAAATAATGACATCTTTACCTGTTTCTACCATCCTTTTTGCTTTTTCTATAACAAGTTCAGCTACCCTAACATGATTATAAGCAGGTAAGTCAAAAGTTGAGCTAAAAACTTCGCCTTTGACACATCTTTGCATATCTGTAACTTCTTCAGGGCGCTCATCTACCAAAAGCACAATCAAATGAGCCTCTGGGTGATTTTTGGCAATAGCAGTAGCTAATTCTTTCATTAGCTCAGTTTTACCAGTTCTTGGAGGTGCTACGATTAAGCTTCTTTGGCCTTTTCCTATAGGGGCAAATAAGTCAAGCATTCTACCTGTAAGTTTTAAAGGATCGTATTCTAATTTGATTTTTTCAGTTGGAAAAATTGGAGTAAGATTGTCAAATAAAGGTCTTTCTCTAGCTTCTTTTAATGGAAGATAATTAATTGCTTCGATTTTTAACAAAGCATAGTATTTTTCTTGATCTTTTGGTTCTCTAACTTGACCAGTAACTATATCTCCAACACGCAGAGCAAATTTGCGAATTTGTGAGTTTGACACATAAGCATCATTTACACTATCGCTTAAATTTGAATCCATTCCACGCAAAAAGCCATAGCCTTCAGGTGAAATTTCTAAAATTCCTGTAAAGAGTATAAAACCACCTTTTTTGGTTTGTGCTTTTAGAATTTCAAAAATAAGATCTTGTCTTCTAAATTCTCTTGGGTTTTCTATTTCTGCTTCATTAGCAATTTTAACTAAGCTTTCTAGATCAAGCAACTTTAAATCTTCTATCTTATAACCTTCCACTGGAATGTGTGTTCTTTGATGTTGTTTTTTTTCTTTTGTATTTTCCATATATCCTCTAAAATGTAGAAAATGTAGTATTTAATAATGAATAAGAGATTTTATTCAAAAAAATGCTTCTTTGTCAAATTTTTAAAATTATAATATAGCTTTGTAAATAATTTTTAAAATAGCGATTTTAAAAAAATGATAAAATATTGTAAAAAATTATTGAAGAAAGTATAAGATGAAATGTAAACACTGCCAATTAAGTTTCAGACAAGATCAAATGATAGAAAAAAATGGAAATTATTTTTGTTGTAAAGGCTGTGAAAGTGTTTATGAGATTTTACAAGAAAATAACTTGGAAGAATTTTATGAAAAACTTGGCAATCAAACCCTAACTCCTGCCATAATAGAACATAATGTTAAAGATTATGAAAAATACATACAACAAACCAAAGAAGGTTTTAGTGAGATTTTTTTACTTATAGAAGAAATTCATTGTGCTGCCTGTGTTTGGCTTAATGAAAAAATTCTCATTAAAAGTGAAGGAGTGATAGAAGTTGATATTAATTCTATTACTCATAAAGCTAGAATTGTTTTTGATGAAAAAAGTATAAATTTAGCAAAAATTATCCAAAGCATAGAAAGTATTGGTTATAAAGCTAGTGTGTATTTGCCTACAAAGAATGAACAAAGAGCAACTCAAACTAAAAGAGATTTTTATGCAAAATTAATAGTTGCCATAGCCTGTGTGATGAATATCATGTGGATATCTGTAGCCAAGTATGCTGGATTTTTTAGTGGCATGGAAGCTGATACTAAGGATATTTTACATTTTGCTGAATTTTTACTTTGTACTCCTGTGCTTTTTTATACAGGCTCAATCTTTTATAAAAATGCCTATTATGCTTTGAAATTTAAAAGTGTTAATATGGATACTTTGGTAATTAGTGGGGCAAGTTTAGCTTATATATATTCAATATGGGCAATGTTTTCAAGAGCTTCGCAAGTGTATTTTGATTCTGTGGCGATGATTATTTGTTTTGTTTTTATAGGAAAGTACTTAGAGCTTTTAAGTAAGAAAAAAGCCCTTGATACGCTTGATCATTTACGATCGTTTTTAAGTAGTGAAGTAAGGGTTTTAAAAAATGACAAAATAGAAAATATCGATGTAGAAGAAGTACAAATAGGAGATATTATAGAATTAAAAGAAGGCGATAGAATTTTAATAGATGGAGTGTGTGTTAGTGGTAATATTAGCTTGGATATGTCTAGTTTAAGTGGAGAGAGTTTACCACTTGATGTGCAAAAAGATGATATGATTTATTCTGCTTCTTTGGTTTTAAGCGGGAATGCTTTATATAGGGCAAATGCACTTTATAAGGATTCTAAATTAGCTAGGATTATTAATTTACTTGAAAACTCCAGTTCAAAAAAAGCCAAAATAGAAAAAATGGTACAGCAAGTAAGTAAGTATTTTTCACCTATTATTTTAACTTGTGCTTTACTTTGCTTTGCTTTTACTTTTTTTGTGTTAAATTTGGGTTTTGAAGAGGCTATGATACGCATGGTTTCTGTGTTAATTATAGCTTGCCCATGTGCTTTAGCTTTGGCTACTCCGGTGAGTTCTTTAGTAGCAATTAGTGCTGGTTTGAAAGAAAAAATTTTATTTAAAGAAGCAGGTGTTGTGGAGGATTTGAGCAAGTGTAATGTGGTTGTTTTTGATAAAACAGGGGTTTTAACAAAGGCTAGCTTAGAAGTTAAAAAAAGCTTTTTGGATGAGAGTTTGGATAAAAATGAGTTATTAAATTTCTTACACCTAACTAACCACCCAGTGGCTAAAAGCATTTTGAAATTTTTAGATGAAAAAATCGATGGCAGAATAGAATTTGAAAAAGTTCAAAATTTTCAAGCAAGAGGTTATAAAGCCTTTTTGGGTAAAGATGAATTTTTGGGAGGAAATGAGAAATTTTTCGAAGAAAATCATATGCAAGTACAAGAATTTCAAACCACGCATTTTATATTTGCTAAAAATAAAATCATATTAGCAGTTTTTGAGTTAGAAGATAGCATAAGAGAAAGCTCTGAAGAGTTGATTGGATTTATGAAAGAATGTAAAATGCAAATTTATATGTTAAGTGGTGATAATTTATCTGCTGTGAGTAAGGTGGCTGAAAAATTAAAAATAAATAATTTCAAAGCCTCGTGTATGCCAGAAGATAAAATGCAAATAATAGCTAATTTAAATCAAACAGGTAAGGTTTTAATGGTAGGAGATGGAGTAAATGATGCTTTAGCACTTTCTTATGCAGGTGTTGGGGTTTCTTTAAAAGAAGGTTCTGAACTTGCTATGGAAAATAGTGATATTATATTGTTAAAAAATGACCTAAAAAGCCTACAAAAAGCCATACAAATAGCTAAAAAAACTTATCAAATTATTAAACAAAATTTGGCTTTTTCTTTATTTTATAATGCCTTGAGCATGCCTTTAGCTTTTTTTGGTTTGATTAATCCCTTAATCGCGGCTTTATCAATGTCTTTTAGTAGTATAATAGTGATTTTAAATGCTTTAAGGATTAAAAAATGAACGGTGTTTTAATGATGATGATAGGCGTTTCTTTGGTTGCTTTGTTTTTGGCGATTTGTGCTTTGCTTTGGGGTATAAAGAATAAACAATTTGATGATGATTATAAATTTACTACTTTAAATGATAGTGAAGAAGCTTTAAATGATGCGGTGATTTTAGAAAAAAGAAAAAAAGAGGCTTTAGAAAAGAACAAAAAACAGCCATAAAGGCTGTTAAATTATTTTTTTAAGCTTTCGATATATTCTTCAATTGCTTTGAAATCTGCTTCTGTTAAACCTTTAAGGTTGATTTTCATGATAGCACCTTGACCATAAGCGTTTCTTTTACCTGCTGCATAGTCTTTCATGTATTGCAATCTTTCAGCAGCAGTTAAAGAATTTAAAGCAGGAACTTTGTTAAGATAAACTTTATCTGCTTTAGCACCATGACATACTGCACATTTTTTGTAAAGTGTAGCACCATCTGCAGCAAAAGCTGAAACACCAAGACATGCTAAAGCTGATAACACAAGTAGCTTTTTCATTGTATCACTCCTATATAAATTGAAAATAAAATGTTTTGAATTATAAACTTTTTTTATTTAAAGTCGCTTAAAAAACTTTTTTACTTGATAAATTATAAAAATCTTAATAAAAATACATTATAATTTTTTTATGAAAACAAGGGCGTTATTTTTAGATAGAGATGGGATTATTAATATAGATAAAAAATATGTTCACAAGATCAGTGATTTTGAATTTTGTGATGGTATTTTTGAACTTTGCGAATTTTTTCAAAAGCAAAATTTTTTAATTTTTGTAGCTACTAATCAATCAGGCATTGCAAGAGCTTATTATAGTGAAAAAGATTTTGAAATTTTAAGTTCATATATGTTGGATAAGTTTTTAAAAAGAAACATTAGAATAGAAAAAATTTATCACTGCCCGCATTTAGAAAATTGTGAATGTCGTAAGCCAAAACCTGGCATGCTTTTAAAAGCACAACAAGAATTTGATATAGATTTTTCACAATCTTTTTTTATAGGGGATAATTTAAGCGATATGCAAGCTGGAATTAATGCTGGTGTAAAAAATCTATTTTTGATTAATAAAAATTATAATGATGATAAAAACTATAAGGTCTTTAAAAATTTAAAAGAACTTTTGCATTATTTAAAGGATAGAAAATGAAAATAGTGATAACGGGTGGAGCAGGTTTTATAGGCTCTGCACTTGCTTTAGAACTTCAAGATAAACATGAAGTTTTGATTGTAGATAAAATGCGCTCAAGTGCTACTTTTGAAAATGGAAATTTAGAAAGCTTTGGCCATTTTAAAAATATTTTAGATTTTGAAGGTGAGCTTTATGTGGGTGATATTAACGATGAAAAAACTTTAAAGGTTGTAAAAGATTTTGAACCCGATGCGATCTTTCATAAGGCTGCAATTTCAGATACAACTGTTTATGATCAAAACAAAGTTTTAAAGACTAATTTAAACACTTTTAAAGATTTTATAGAACTTGCTTTGGAGCTTAATGCAAAACTAATCTATGCAAGTTCAGCTTCAGTTTATGGAGATGCTCCAAGCCCACAAACTGTAAATTTAAGTGAAGCCCCTAAAAATCCTTACGCATTTTCAAAATTAATGATGGATAAATTAGCAAAAAAATACTTTGATAAAATGCATATAGTCGGGCTTAGATATTTTAATGTATATGGCAAGGGAGAATTTTTTAAAAATAGCACTGCTTCTATGATTTTGCAATTTGGACATCAAATTTTAGCGGGTAAAAGTCCGCGTTTGTTTGAAGGAAGTGATCAAATTTATCGTGATTTTGTATATATTAAAGATGTTGTGAGTGCAAATTTGCAAGCTTTAGAAGCAAAAAGCGGAATTTATAATGTAGCTACAGGTAAGGCAAGAACTTTTCAAGATATAGTTGATATTTTACAAAAAGAATTAAACACTAATTATCCTTGTGAGTATATTCCTAATCCTTATAAAAACGCTTATCAATTTCATACTCAAGCAAAATTAGATGAGAGTTTTTCATATAAAGCTAAATTTAGTCTTGAAGAGGGGATAAAAGATTATTTAGATGAGATTAAAAGGCTTTATGAAAAGGAAGTAAATGCTTGATTTTTTAAGTTCTAAAAAGCCAAAAATTTTAGTTGTTGGGGATTTTATGGTGGATCATTATATATGGTGTGATTGTACTAGAATTTCTCCAGAAGCTCCTGTAATGGTGATGAAATCACAAAAAGAAGATAAAAGACTAGGTGGAGCTGGCAATGTATATGCAAATTTAAAAAGTCTTGGCGCTGAGGTTTTTGCTCTAGGACTTGTGGGTGATGATGAGAGTGGAAGATTTTTAAAAGAGAATTTAAATGCAAAATTATTAGTAGAAAAAGATAGAAAAACCCCTCTTAAAAGCAGAGTTTTATCACATTCTCAGCAAGTTTTAAGGCTTGATGATGAGAATGATTTTGATACTAAATTAGAAGATGAAATTATTCAAGAGTATAAAAAAATCGCAAAAGATTATGATGCGATTGTTTTGAGTGATTATGCCAAAGGGATTTTAACTTCAAAAGTAACAAAAGCTTTGATAGAGCATGCAAATACTTTAAATTTACCTATTTTGATTGATCCAAAAGGAAGTGATTTTAGCAAATATCAAAATGCAACCTTGCTAACTCCAAATAAAAAAGAAGCTATTCAAGCTTTGGGTGTAGAAAAAATTGATAATTTAGAAAAAGCTTTGAAAAAATTAAAAGATGATTTAAATTTAGCTTATTCTATTATAACTTTATCTGAAGAAGGAATAGCACTTTTTGATGAAAAATTACATATTATCCCTGCAAAAGCCTTGGAGGTTTATGATGTAACAGGAGCTGGAGATAGTGTTATAGCTATGCTTGCTTATACTTTGGCTTTAAAAGTTGATATTGTAAAAGCGTGCGAGCTAGCAAATGATGCAGCAGCTGTTGTGGTAGCAAAAGTAGGAAGTGTGAGTGTAAGTTTAGAAGAGATAAAAAACCTCAAAAAAGCTTCTTTTGAAGATAAAATTAAAAGCAAAGAAGAGCTTGTAAAATTGCTACAAGATCAAAAAGTAGTTTTTACCAACGGGTGTTTTGATATTATGCATTATGGTCATATAAAATATCTTGAAAAAGCTAAAAAATTAGGAGATATCTTAGTTGTAGGTTTAAATTCAGATGAAAGCGTAAAAAGACTAAAAGGAAATTCAAGACCTATAAATTTAGAGTTTCAACGTGCATGTATGCTTGCGAGCATGTATTTTGTAGATTATGTAGTGATTTTTGATGAGGATACTCCTTATGAATTGATAGAGTTTTTAAAACCTGATGTGCTAGTTAAGGGAGCTGATTATAAAGACAAAGAGGTAGTGGGTTCAAATTTAGTAAAAAAAGTAGAATTGATCGACTTTGAAGATGGATTTAGCACTACCAATATAATTAATAGGATTGCAAATGATAAATAAAATCGAAAAGGAATTTATTCAACATCAAAAAACTTTAGAACAAAGTTTGAGTTTAAAAGAGCAAATTGCTATGGTTGCTCAAGAGTTAAAAGTGTGCTTGAAAAGTGGTGGGAAAATTTTAATTTGTGGAAATGGTGGAAGCGCTGCAGATAGCCAGCATTTTGCAGCTGAACTTAGCGGAAGATATAAAAAAGAAAGAAAGGCTTTAGCTGCTATTGCTCTAAGCACTGATACTTCTGCTTTAAGTGCTATAGGAAATGATTATGGTTTTGAATTTGTTTTTTCAAGGCAAGTTGAAGCTTTAGCTAGCGATAATGATGTATTGATTGGAATTTCTACTAGTGGAAAAAGTCCAAATGTGATTAAAGCTTTTGAAAAGGCCAAAGAAATTGGTGCTAAGTGTATAGGACTCAGTGGAAAGGGTGGTGGAGTGATGAATAAATTATGTGAGCATAATATAGTCATTCCAAGCGATGATACAGCTAGAATTCAAGAAATGCATATTTTAATTATACATTGTTTATGTGATTTGATAGAAGAAGAATATTAAGTTTGGGTTATTTTCCCAAACTTAAATAATATTCAATTTGATCTTTTTGTAAAATTCTAATTAAATTTGTACTTCCTGCAACACCTATTGGAAAACCTGCAGTAAGAGTATAAACTCCATCTTTTTTCATAAGGCCTTTTTCGACTCCAAGTTTTACAGAATTGCTTAAAAGCTCTGTTAAATTTTCATGTTTTTCTATTAATATAGCAGGTTGAACTCCCCAAACTATACTTAAAAAATTTAAAGCTTTTTTAGAATGAGTAATAGCTATGATATCCATTTTTGGACGATATCTTGCTGTTTTAACCGCAGAAGCACCACTACTTGTGATGGTAAAAATTGCATTTGCATTTAAATCGGTTGCTAGTTGTGTGCTTGATTTAGCAATAATATCGGTTTCATTGAAACATTTAAAGGTTTCAAATTTTTCATAAGGATAGTTTTTTTCTGTTTCTATAATGGTTTGAGTCATAATATCAACCGCATTTGCCGGATCAATCCCTACTGCGCTTTCTTCGCTAAGCATAACCGCATCAGTACCATCAAGCACAGCATTAGCAACATCTGAAATTTCAGCTCTTGTGGCAGTTTTGGATTTTGCAAGTGAAAAAAGCATTTGAGTAGCAGTGATGACAGGTTTATTAGCCTCGTTAGCCTTTTTAATGATGAGTTTTTGTATATTTGGCACTCTATAATAAGGCACTTCAATACCCAAATCCCCTCTTGCTACCATTATACCGTCACTGCAATTTATGATTTCATCGATATTTTCAACAGCATCAAATTTTTCTATTTTTGCAAAAATAGCAATTTTGGCATTATTTTCATCAAGTATTTTCTTAACTTCATCAATATCATGAGCATTTTGTACAAAAGAGATGGCTAAAAAGTCAACATCATTTTTAATACCCCATGCAAGATCGTCTTTATCTTTTTGGGTGATAACATCGATATTAATTTTTGTATTAGGAAAATTAATTCCCTTGTTTGAACTAAGCACCCCGCTATTTTCTACTTGGGTTTGGATAAAATCTTTTTCAACTTGCACTACTTTAGTTTTGATGGAGCCATCACAAAGATAGATGTATTCTCCTACCTTTAGCATTGAAAGAATTTCAGGATGATTAATACAGACTTTATAATGTTCATTAGAAAGTTTTTCTCCTTCAAAAGTATCCTTGTAAAAGTCTAGTCTATCTCCATTTTTTAATTCAAAAGCTTCTGGAATTTTTAAGGTTCTAATTTTTGGTCCACTAATATCTTGCAAAATTCCAATTCTTGCATTAAGTTCAGTTGCCACTTTTCTAATAGTAGCTAGATTTTGACTATGATACTCATGGGTTCCATGTGAAAAATTTAAACGAAAAACATTTACCCCATTAATAATCATTTGTCTTATTGTAGCTTCGTTTTCACTTGCTGGTCCAATCGTTGCAACTATTTTTGTTTTTTTTAGCATTTTTTATCCTTTTTATAGTAGTTCGCTAGTAAATAAATCCTCATTAAAATTAGCACCCAAGTATTGACAAATAAGTTTTGCATCTCTATAACCATTGCCAAGACAGCTTGTAGCACCTGGACTTGGGGTCATATTGAAAATTATACCTGGAATTTCAGTGATACTTGCTTCACCAAGCATTAGTTCTCCTGCCTTTTTATCAAGCACTTGAGGGCGTACTCCGCCAAAGTTTTTAGCATAGTAAATATCATCTGTTTTTAAACTAGGAACTATTTTTTTGGCATCTTTTACAAAAAGTCTTTTGTTAATGTAAGGAATTTCAAATAAATAATTATAAAGAATATAATTTCTAATAGTAGAATCTTTAAAAAGATTAAGGCAAATTTTGACTACATTCATGTCTAAGTTAAGTGTTTTGAAAAATTCAGGTAGTGATTTAAAACCATGGTATCTTTCTAACATAGGGATAACTAAGGCAGTAGGGCCAAAGCGTGTATTCATATTAGCTAATAAATCAGGATCACCATGTAGCGCAGCAAATGGTAGTTTTGGATTTTGCACCATGTAAACTTTACCATTTAAAATTTTTCTTTTAGACATATAAAAACTTCCTGCAACCGGAAAGCAAGATTTATCTAATCCTATACCCATTTTATGTGCCAAAAATAAAGAATGCGCTCCTGCATTTACTATAATAGATTTCGCGCTATATTCTTTAAAATCTTTTGTTTTAATATAAAAAATATCATCTTTTTTTTCTATAAACACAACTTCTTGATTATAGGCAACATGAGTATTTTTTCCTTGTTTACAAGCTTGCTCTATAAGATTTTGACTCATCAAGCCAAAATCTACTGTAGTATAAACCACTCCTGCTTCTACACCCATAGCTACTACTTCATCGGTTCTATCATTCATGCCATCTTCGCCTAATACAACATTAGGTTCTATTTGCTTAATTTCATCTTTAGTATAAAATTTAATATAAGGATATAATTCTTTAAATTCTTCATATCTATTTTTCATATACTCGCATTCTTTGTCTCCAACTGCAAGTGCGAGTTTTTGGTGTGAGTGCATAAACTTATTTTGTGCATTTTGCAAAAGACCATATTTTACAATCATATCTGCTGTTGTTTTAACTTTTTTTGCTTTTTCTAAAGTGTAATTTGTCTCTATATCACCACAGTGGATAGTTTGTGAATTGCTTGTGCTATGGCTATTTAAAGTTGCGGCGCTATTGTATTTTTCTAACAAAGCAATATTTTGAATATTTGTGTATCTAGCCAGCTCGTAAAATACTGCAGCACCAGAAATCCCACCGCCAATTACCACGGTATCAAAATGTTTTTGATCCATTGTTATCAATTCCTTTTGTGTGTTTGATTTTGCTAATAATATCAAAATATAGTTGTTTTGAGTAAATAAATTTTATAATTTCAAGTGCTTGGGTATAGAAATAAATTTTAAAGTATAAAATTTTCACAAACAGCTTTTTTCATACCTCTAAAAATTAAAAATTTATCATAAATTGCATAGTCGAAAAAATTTGCAAGAAATTGCCCATCTCCGCCTGTAAAATATAATTTTTTATCATATGCACTATCTTTTATAAGTAAATATATGCTTTTAAAAACTCCATAACTTAAAGCATCAACGGTTCTTTGAGGGAAAGCATCAAAATTAATCTGTGTGTTTAGCTCGTATCTTAAACGTGATGAAATATTGGAAAAAGACTTTTTATAGCTTTCAATACCTGGGAGTATAAATCCCCCAAGATGAATAGAATTAGAAATAATATCTACAGTTATTGCAGAACCCGCATCAACTACAACACCATCTTCTATAGTGTAACATGCTGCTATTCTATCAACCCCTAAATTCTCATAAATAGTATCAAAATTAAAATATGAGGCAAGATTGATAAATAAAGGATTTTGTTCTAATCTTTGCTCTAAATTTGGATTTACATTGATATAAAATACTTTTTGTGTAGGTTCGTATTGTAAAAACTGCTCAATACTCATAGAATAAAATTTTTGCTCATTTAGAAAACTAGCGGTTGTGTTACCAATATCACATAAAAGCATAATTTTTAATCCCTTTGGTAGCTAGATATTCTTTTGCTTTAGAACAAATTAAAGCTTGGTGAAATATAAAATAATTTTGAAAATTTAAGTTTAGAGTTTGGTTTATATTTTGAAAAATACTTTCAAAATCTAGACATTCTTTTGTTAAAATTTTACTTTTTGTAAAAGAAAATAAAATCAAACAACACTGTTTGTTTGTATTCTCTCCATAAATACAAATTAATTTTTTCTTTTTACTAAAAGCATGGATATCTAAGGATTTAGTATTTTTTAAAACAATCCCATATTTTATAAGAATATCACTAAGCTCTTGATTCATTTTAGTTTAATTGTAAAAATTTATTTTGAAAGAAAAATTTACCATTAGCCATAAAACTTTTTTTATCAACGGCTTCACTTAGTTTATATACTGTATAATCTTTCAAATTTGTATTTAGCTTGATCAAATAACCTGTTTTTTCAAAAATATACAAAGAGTTATTGTGCAAGGTGCTTTTAGAAAACAGAGCAAACTGAAATTTTACTTCATCGATTTTTCTAAGATTATAATCATTTTTAATAACTCTTCCATCTTTTGTTAGTACAAAAATTTCATTATCATTAGTGTTTACTTCTTTAATATTTTCGTTTAAATATAAGGTTCTATTTGGAGTAACAACGATGATTTTTTGTGCAGTTGCAGCAACCATAGTATCATTTTTAACATGAAGATAGATGATATTGTTAAAAAATTCCTCACTACTTACTAAAATTTCTTTACTCACTTTTAGTGTGCTTTTATTAAGTATGGCTAATTTTCCATTAAGCATAGGATATATAATAATGGTATTTAAAAAATAAGGATTAGCATAACGACTATCTTGAGCATATGCTGTGCCAAGATTTTGAAGCATTTTAATACCAAGATTTTTATTTGCATATACCAAGGTATTGCTAGCTAAAATTAAAGCTATATCATCTCCATCTATACTTGCACTCACTACACTTTCATTAAATTTATGAGAAAATAATTCATCACCTTGTAAATTTAAAATCTTAAAATTTCCATTATCATCGCCAATAAGAACCTCTTCTTGTTGCATATTTATAATATGATAATTTTTATCTAGTTTAAAATTAATAATATTTCCCATAGTATCTATAAAGGAATTATTGCTTAATTGTGCTATATTGTTATTGAAATTTATAATTTTACCATTAATACTTTGAGAGCTATAAGGAAGCTGTTCTGCTTGCGTTGGTTGGTAATACTCCCTTTTTGTGCCACAAGCACTAAAAAATATTAAAGTAATGATAAATAAATAAAAGTGTTTCATTTTATTCCTTGATAATGTTTTAAGCTTGTAATAATCTGCCATAAGGGAGAATTTATAGGTATTTTATTAAATTCTATATCTGCATTTTTAAAATCGTTTTGTTTTAGAAAATCAAAACCTACCAATAAGGTATTATAATCTTTCAAAAAGTCTGATTTTTGATTGTTTTGAGCAAGCACTATTTGTTTTAACAAAGGATCTATGTTAAGACTTAAAGTTTGATTAAGATCTTGATTGTTTTGACTCATCATGAATATGGTGTATAGATTTACACTTTTTTGTTTTAATTCTTCAAGTAATTTTTGGTCTGAAGGATTTTTTAATAAGTTGTTAAAAATTATATTACTTTCTTGAATATTACTTTCTTGTTTTAGATTGTAAAAATAACTTCCGCTAAGATATGCGATTAAAAGTACAATGATTACAATGAAATAGTATTTGTATTTTTTTATAAAGCGCTCAGATTTGATAAAATTTTCCATCATTTGCTCTTGAGAGCTTAATTCCGCTTGAACCGCTTTTAGATTTTCTTTTAAAGCCATATTTTCCCTTTTTTAGCAAGAATAAACATTATTTATTGTTTTAAGTCTATAATTGTAACATATAAAAATGAAAAAATAAATGATTTTATGTTATAATTTTTAACCTAAAAAGAGTTTTCTTGAGTTAAAAATTAAGATTAAGGTAAATTATGCAAATTGATGATAAATTATTAACCAAACTTGAAAAGCTAAGTGCTTTAAAAATTGCCGATGATAAAAGACAAGAATTGGAAGAACAATTAAGTCAGATTGTTAATTTTGTAGAAAAATTAGATGAGCTAAAACTTGATGATGTTGAAGCTATGACTAGCACTACAAATGCTGCAACTCCATTTAGACTAGATGAAAGTAGAAAATCTGATGTGATAGATATACTTAGCAAGCATGCTCCAAATTCTCAGGATGGATTTTTTATAGTCCCTAAGATAATTGAATAAAATATTTGGAGTTTAATATAGATGGAAAATTTTTCTTGGTTTGATGTATTTGTTTTAGGTTTAACTGCGATTTTAGGTTTAAAAGGTTTGGTAAGTGGCTTATTTAAGGAAATTTTTGGTTTATTAGGCATAGTTGGCGGGGTTTTACTTGCTTCAAGATATGCTAAAGAAGTAGCAGAAATTATTAATAATAATTTTTATGCAATTGAAAACGAAAATCTTGCGATTTTTGCGGGATTTTTGGTTTTGTTAATTGTAATTTGGGTAGCTTGTATGGCTTTGGGAAATATATTATCAAAGATTTTTAGTATGAGTGGTCTTGGTTTTATAGATCGTATAGGTGGATTTTTATTTGGTAGTGCTAAAATATTTTTGATTTTTGCAATTTTAGTGGCTTGTATTAATAATATAGAATTTTTAAATGCAAGCTTAGAAAAATATGCTAAAAATAGCTATACATTAGATCTACTTAGACAAACAGGTGATTTTATAATGAATACTGATTTTACTCAAAATGGTTTAGATAAAATACAAGAACAAATTATAGATTCTAATTTAAGTCTAAATTCGGAGGTAAATAATGCAAATTGAAAATATAGAATATGATGTTTTGCTTGAGCGTTTTAAAAAAACACTTAAAGATAATGGTCTAAAATATACTAAACAAAGAGAAGTGCTTTTAAAAACTTTATATAATAGCGATATGCATTATACTCCAGAAAGTCTATACGTAGAAATAAAGCAAAAAAATCCCGAATTAAATGTAGGCATTGCAACAGTTTATAGAACTTTAAATTTATTAGAAGAATCTGGTATGGCTACTTCTATATCTTTTGGTGCTTCAGGGAAGAAATTTGAACTTGCAAATAAACCTCACCATGATCATTTGATTTGTAAAAGTTGTGGCGAGATTGTAGAATTTGAAAATCCTATTATCGAACAGCAACAAATGTTAATCGCAAAAGAATATAATTTTAAATTAACAGGACATTTAATGCAACTTTATGGCCTATGTCCACAATGTAGTAAAAAATAAAGGTATATTTAATGTTTGATAATATTTTAGAGCAACAAAAAATTCAAAAAGCGCAGGAGTTAAAAGAACTAGGAATCAACCCTTATCCACACTTTTTAAAAAAAGAAATGGGTATAAGTGAATATAAGGCTAAATTCATCTATATTAAAGATATAGAAAATCAGCGTGATGAAAATGCTCATGGAGTATTAGCAGGAAGATTAAAGCTTCTTAGGATAGCTGGTAAATCAGTATTTGCTAATATAGAAGATGAGCAAGATAATTTACAAATTTACTTTAATCAAAACATTTTAGGGGAAGAATACTTTGCCATTTTAAAAAAATATCTTGAAGTAGGGGATATTGTTTTGGTTAAAGGTTTTCCTTTTATGACAAAAACAGGAGAATTCAGTCTTCATGTAGAACAAATTCAAATAGCTACAAAAGCTATAGTGCCTTTACCGGAAAAATATCATGGGCTGACAGATATTGAGCAAAGATATAGAAAAAGATATCTTGATATGATTATGAATAGTGAGGTGAGAAAAGATTTTATTTTGCGTTCTAAAATAGTTTCTTATATTAGATCTTTTTTTGATAACAAAGGATTTTTGGAAGTTGAAACACCAATGATGCATCCTATTGCAGGTGGAGCAAATGCAAAGCCTTTTGTAACTTATCACAATGCTTTGGGTGTGGAAAGATTTTTAAGAATTGCTCCAGAGTTATATCTAAAACGTTTGATTGTAGGTGGTTTTGAGGCGGTTTATGAGATTAATAGATGTTTTAGAAATGAAGGGATGGATTTAACGCATAATCCTGAATTTACTACAATCGAGTTTTATTGGGCTTATCATAATTATCATGATTTAATGGATTTAACAGAAGAGCTTTTTGCTATGCTTTTAGATAAATTAAAATTAGATAAAAAACTTGAATTTGATGAAAAAATAATTGATTTTTCTAAGCCATTTGAAAGAATTGCTTATAAAGACGCATTAAAAAAATATGGCGGTTTGGATGATGAGCTTATTAATAATAAAGAATTAATTTTGGAAAAGCTAAAAAAAGATGGATTTGAAGCCAATGAAAAATTGGAATTAGGTCATTTACAAGCTGAACTTTTTGATAATTATGTTGAAGATAAATTGATTGATCCTGCTTTTGTGATAGATTTTCCTATTTCTATAAGTCCTTTATCTAGAAGAAGTGATAAAGATGCAGATATTGCTGAAAGATTTGAGTTGTTTATCGCAGGTAGAGAAATTGCTAATGGATTTAATGAGCTTAATGATCCTCTAGATCAATATGAGAGATTTTTAAAGCAAATTGAAGCAAAAAATGCAGGTGATGAAGAAGCATGCGAAATGGATGAGGATTTTGTTAATGCATTAGGTTATGCTATGGCACCAACTGCAGGACAAGGTATAGGAATAGATAGATTGGTTATGCTTTTAATTAATAAAAAATCAATTCGTGATGTAGTGCTTTTCCCAGCCATGAGACCACTTAAAAACGAGATAAAAGGAGAGTAAATGTTGGAAAAATTTGATAAAGAAATTTTTGATTTAACCCAAAAAGAGTTAGCAAGACAATGTGATGGTCTTGAAATGATAGCAAGTGAAAATTTTACCATACCAGAAGTTATGGAGGTAATGGGAAGTATTTTAACAAATAAATATGCAGAAGGCTATCCTGGTAAAAGATATTATGGTGGATGTGAATTTGTTGATGAGATTGAAACGATTGCTATAGAAAGATGTAAAAAACTTTTTAATTGTAATTTTGCCAATGTGCAACCTAATTCAGGCTCACAAGCAAATCAAGGTGTATATATGGCATTGTTAAATCCAGGTGATAGAATTTTGGGTATGGATTTAAGCCATGGAGGACACCTAACTCATGGTTCTAAAGTAAGTTCTTCTGGAAAGGTTTATGAAAGCTTTTTTTATGGAGTTGAGCTTGATGGAAGAATTAATTATGATAAAGTTAGAGAGATAGCAAAAGAGATTAAACCAAAACTTATTGTTTGTGGTGCTAGTGCTTATCCTAGAGTGATTGATTTTGCCAAATTTAGAGAAATAGCAGATGAGGTTGGCGCGTACTTGTTTGCTGATATTGCACATATTGCAGGTTTGGTTGTAGCGGGTGAGCATCCTAGTCCATTTCCTTATGCCCATGTTGTAAGTTCTACTACACATAAAACTTTAAGGGGTCCAAGGGGCGGGATTATCATGTGTAATGATGAAGAAATTGCTAAAAAAATAAATTCTGCAATTTTTCCAGGCATTCAAGGTGGTCCATTAATGCATGTAATTGCTGCTAAGGCTGTTGGATTTAAATATAATTTAAGTGATGAGTGGAAAATTTATGCTAAGCAAATCATCAAAAATACTGCTACTTTGGCACAAGTTTTAATAGATAGAAAATATGATTTAGTCAGCGGTGGTACTGATAATCATTTGATTTTATTAAGCTTTTTAAATAAAGAATTTAGTGGTAAAGATGCAGATTTAGCGCTAGAAAGAGCAGGTATTACAGCTAATAAAAATACTGTTCCAGGTGAAACTAGAAGTCCTTTTGTAACGAGTGGTTTAAGACTTGGAACAGCAGCTTTAACAGCAAGAGGTTTTAAAGAAGAGCAAATTTCTATTGTTGCAAATTATATAGCTGATATTTTAGATGATATACAAAATACAAAATTACAAGAGGAAATTAAGGTTAAACTGAAGGATTTAGCAAGTAATTTTATTATTTATGAAAGGGCTTTATTTTGATTACAACAATGGATTTAGCTTTAATTAAAATGGTTACAAGTCATTATTATATAAAGCGTGATACTATAGTAAATAAATACGAATACAAGGGTAGAATTTTCTTTGATAAATTTGAAAAAGTTAATGCCCCATTAACCGCTAGTGTTATACAAGAGCATATGGAAAAAAAGATAATCGTGGCGCATTCTTTGATCAATAGTTTTGATAAGGTTGAAAATATTGTATTTGATTATAACGGTTTTAACGCGGAGCGTTTTTGGCATAGAGCGCAGCTTGTTTTAAGAGAAGAAGGTTTTATTAATTTTACTGCTTATAGAACAAGAACTAATAATCATTTACATTTGTATATTCATAAAGGACACACAACTTTTAACGAGGCTTGTTCTTTGGGCTCAAAACTATCTTTGCTTTTTTCTCAAAAGATGCCAGTAGAGTGGAAGGTTTTTCCTAGTATGGATATACCTAGAGAATTTAATATATTAACCTTGCCTTATGAAGTTTATCAAAAAGAACGCGGTGCTTCTTGGTCTAAACATATGTAATTTTGAAAGGATGAAAAATGGAAGAAAACAATAAAAACGAATTTGATGATATAATTTTGCAAAAAAGCAATAAAAGCGAAAAACTTAAAAAAATTTTACTTAGATCGATTATTTTAATCATTGTATTTTTAGTTGTTATGATAGTAATGAAGCTAATTAATGACCCAGGTGAAGAAAAAACATTACAAATGCCATCAGAACCACAAGAGCAAGCTGCTTATGAAAATAATTTTAATTCTTTGCCTATTACAGATAGTGCTAAAGAAGAGGATGAATTTGAAGCTTTAGCTAGAAAATTAAAAGAAGAGAGTTCTTTGAATGATACAAATACTACCATAGAAGAAAAGCAAGAAGTTCCAAGTAATAGTGTTTTAGATCAAATTACTACAATAGAGCCAAAAGAAGAGCCAGCTAAGGTGGAAGAAAAACAAGAAGAGATTAAACCTATAGAAAAATCTATAGAAAAACCAACTCAAAAACCTTCTGAAAAACCAAAAAATAATATAGTTGAGCAACAAAAAGCTCCAGAGCAAAGCAATACAAATGAATTATTTGAAAGTATCAAAACACCAAATGTTCAAACACAACTTCCTTCAGGTGCTTATATTCAAGTTTTTTCTTTAAATAGTTTAGATCCTAAATCAAAAGAATTAAATATACTTAAAGAAAATGGATATGATTATAAAATTTATAAAACAACAGTAAATGGCAAAGAGCTAACGAAAGTTTTAGTTGGACCTTATAAAGAGAGTGAATTAAAGACCGAATTAGAAAAAGTACGTTCTAAAATTGCAAAAGGTGCTTTTACATTTAGAGTAAAATGAAAACTTTTGCAGTTATAGGTGATCCTATTATGCATTCTAAATCTCCAAGAATGCATAATAATGCCTTGCAAGCACTCAAAGAAGACGCAGTTTATACAAGATATCATCTAAAAGATAAAGCAAAACTAAAAGAGATTATTCAAAAGCTAGATGGTGCTAATATCACCATACCTTTTAAAGAAGTAGCTTGTGAAATAGCTGATTTTAAAGATGAAAGTGTTATACATATAGGCTCTGCTAATACTTTATTAAATAAAGATAATAAAATTTATGCTTATAATACAGATTATTTGGGATTTTTAAAAGCAATTGAGGATTTTTCTTTTATCAAAAATGCTTTGATTTTGGGTGCCGGGGGTACAGCTAAAGCTTTAGCATATGCTTTAAAATCTATATATATTGAAGTTACAGTAGCAAATCGTTCTAGTGCTAGATTTGAAAATTTAGCTAGCTATCCATGTTTTTTATATAATCAACTTGATTTAAGTAAAAAATTTGATTTGATTATCAATACAACTAGTGCAGGTTTAAATGATGAGAAATTACCTTGCCAAGAAGAGATTTTAAAAAGTATTTTTCAACATGCCAAATATGCTTTTGATGTGATATATGGTAAAAATACACCTTTTTTAAAATTAGCAAGAGAAAATGGCTTAAAAATAAAAGATGGTACACAAATGCTTTTATGGCAAGGTGTTTTTGCTCTTGAGTTATTTTTAGAATGTCAAAAAACAGAAGAAATTTTTAAAGCCATGAAAATGGCTTTAAAACTTCCTTAGTGGCTAAACCAAGATTTGATTTTATCAAACAAACTTTCTTGTTCTATAAAGCCTTCTTCATCTGCTAAGCCAAAACTTTTCTCAAGCTGCAATAGTAGATTTTTTTGTTCATCAGTAAGCGTTTTTGGAAATTTTATTTCAATTTGTACAATATGTGAGCCTAATTTTCCATTGTGAATATTTTTAACACCTTCGTTGGCTAATTCGAATTTTTGTTTATCTTTTGCACCGACTGGAAGTTTAAGATCAGCCTCTCCTCTTATAGTGGATACTTTAATAGTTTTTCCAAGAGCAGCTTGGGTAAAAAATACAGGTACTATGGTATAGATATCATCATCATGTCTGATAAATTTATCATCATCTTCTACGATGATTTTGATATATAAATCACCTCTTTGAGAAGAATTTGGAAGCTCATTTGCTTTATTTTGTACTCTAAGACTCATACCGCTGTCTATACCTTCTGGTATATCAAGTTCTATATGATCTTTTATTTCTTCATAGCCATTACCATGACATGTTTTACATTTATCTTTTATAATCTGACCACTACCTTTACAATGATCACAGCTTTGCACAAAGGTCATAAAGCCTTGTCTAACACCAACTTGCCCTTTTCCTCCGCAATGAGGACAAGTATCTAATTTTCCATTTTCTGAACCACTTCCTTTGCATGATTTACAAAAACTTTTATAGGTAAAATCGATCTTTTTTTTACAGCCAAAAACAGCTTCTTTAAAGCTAATTTTTGTCGTTATTTTTAAATCTTGAGGATATTTATTTCCTTTTTCTTTTTTACGTGTTGAGCTGCCAAAACCAAATCCATCTCCAAAAAAGCTTGAAAATATATCTCCTAAATCAACATCTCCAAAACCACCAAAACCACCGGCTTGACCTTTAAGCCCTTCTTTTCCGTATCTATCATATACACTTCTTTTTTCATCATTGCTAAGCACCTCATAAGCTTCATTTACAAGCTTAAATTTCTCTTCTGCTTCTTTGTCTCCTTGATTTCTATCAGGATGATATTTTAAAGCCATCTTTCTGTATGCTTTTTTTATGGTTTCTTTATCTGAAGTTTGGGAAATTTCTAGTATTTCATAATAATTAAGTTCCACTTTTTTCCTCTCTTGAAAAATTAATATTGTAATTTTAGCAAAAAAATAAATGAATAGTTAAATTATGTGTTATAATGTTAAGTTCGTAACATATTTTCACTAAAGGGGTAGAGATGATTAATGTTTTAATGATCGAAGATGATCCAGATTTTGCAGAGTTTTTGGCAGAATATTTGGCCCAGTTTAATATAAAAGTTACTAATTATGAAGATCCATATTTGGGAATGAGTGCTGGTATAAAAAACTATGATTGTTTAATTCTTGATTTAACTTTACCTGGACTTGATGGTCTTGAAGTTTGTCGTGAAATAAGAGAAAAATATAGTATTCCTATTATTATTTCTTCAGCTAGAAGTGATTTGAGTGATAAAATTGTAGGACTTCAAATAGGTGCAGATGACTACCTGCCAAAACCATATGATCCAAAAGAAATGCACGCAAGAATTATGAGTTTGATTCGTCGTTCTAAACGAACCAATGAAACTCCCGAGAAAATAATCAATTCGGCATTTAAAATTGATGAAAAAAGACATGAGATAAGTTACAATGATGAGGTTTTGGTTTTAACTCCTGCTGAGTATGAAATTTTAAGCTATATGATAAGACAACATGGTTTTTCGGTTAGCAGAGAACAACTTGTGTATCACTGTAAAAGCTTAAAAGATAAAGACTCTAAAAGCTTAGATGTTATTATTGGTAGACTTAGAACTAAAATTGGTGATAGCTCAAAAGCGCCAAAACATATTTTTTCAGTTAGAGGAATAGGATATAAATTAATAGGATGAAAGTAACTATTAATCTTAAAATCACCGTTCTTTTTGCAACAGCTTTTTTATTTGTTTGTGCCTTGTTTGTGCTTTTAGGAAAGGTTCAGATTGATTCTTATTTAACTAACGAACAAGGAAGGCAAAAAGAAATTGTAGAAAAAATAATATACAACCTAGAAAGAAAAGAAGATTTTTCAATACATGAGTATCTTCTTTCTAAATCTTTTAAATTAGTTGAAAATGATCGCAGTGCAAAACATATCATTGCAAAAGGTGAAAAGGTATTTAGGATTAATTCTTTATATGGAAGTTTTTCTTCTATTATTTACCATAATCAAATTTTTTTCTATGTAGAAAGGTTAAATACAAAACATCTTTATGAATTAAATGCTTCTACGCGTTTAGAATATTTATTTTTATTAAGTTTCTTTTTTAGTTTGATTTTGATTATATTTTTATATTTTTCAGTATTAAGATCTTTAATGCCTTTAAAAATTCTAAAAAAGAAAATTAAAAATATTAGTGCAGGTAAAATTGAACCTTTATCTGAATACTCTCAGATTAATGATGAAATTTCAGAAATATCTTTTGAATTTGACCATGCTATCAATAAAATTCAAGAGCTTGTAAAATCAAGACAGTTTTTTTTAAGAATGATTATGCATGAGCTTAAAACACCTATTGGCAAAGGTAGAATAGTTTGTGAAATGTTAGATAACCAAAAGCAAAAAGATCGTCTAGTAGCGATTTTTGAAAGACTTGAATTGTTGATTGATGAATTTGGAAAAATTGAAAAAGTCTTATCAAGAAATTGTCAACTTAATTTGCAAACCTATCATTTGAGTTTGATTTTAGAGCAAGCTGAAGATTATTTAATGAGGGATGATTTTTATCAAAAAGTAAAAATATCCTATAAAGAAGATACTATGATAATTGCTGATCTAGAACTCTTTTCTTTAATGCTTAAAAATTTAATTGATAATGCTATTAAGTATTCAGATGATAAAGCGTGTGAGATTATATGCTCTGGGGATTATATAATTGTTAGAAATAAAGGGATGCAGCTTAAAAAAACTTTTGATTATTATTTAAAACCTTTTGTGAGAGAACAAAATACCCAAGTAGAGGGAATGGGGCTAGGGCTTTATATCATTAACAATATTTGCAATCTTCACGGTTATAATTTAACCTACAGCTATGAAGATGGCTATCATACTTTTAAAATTGTTTTTTCAAGGTTAAAATAATTTGAAAGGTTTGGAAAAATTTAACGAGCTAGTATCTGCCTTTTCCGCTTTGCCTACTATAGGGAAAAAGTCTGCTTTAAGGCTTGCATATCATGTTTGCATAAAAGATCCCTTATTAGGTTCTAAGCTTGCTTATCATATTGAAGAATCAATTAGAATGATAAAAAAATGCACACAATGTGGTGCTTTAAGTGAAAATGAATTATGCGAAGTTTGTTCTAATATAGAAAGAAATCATAGCATTATTTGTATAGTTCAAGATTCTAAAGATGTTTTGGTTTTAGAAGATAGTGGAAGTTATGATGGGCTTTATTTTGTACTTGATGATACAAGTGAAGAAAATATTATAAAATTAAGAAGCATGATTGAGCATAATAAAACCACAGAAGTATTTTTTGCTTTCACACAAGGCTTAAATTCTGATGCCATTGTTTTTTTTATAGAAGAAAAATTAAAAGATTTAAATTTGAGTTTTTCTCAAATAGCTCAAGGTATTCCAAGTGGTGTTAGTTTGGAAAATGTTGATTTTATATCTTTGCATAAAGCTATAAATCATAGAACTAAACTTGATTGATATATTGTTTTAACAATGCTAGCCATTCACTTTTATTAATATCATTTAAGATTAAATTTGCAAAATTACAATCTTTAACTCTGTTTTTAGAAAAAAGCAAAATTACAATTTGTGGATTTTTTATCTTGTACTCTTGTAAAATTTGACTAATATGCATTAGATCAAATTTTATAACCTCATAGTCTACTAAAATTAATTTAAATCTAAATTGTAATGCCTTTTTAAAGTCACTTAAATTATCTATGGTTTGATTATGTGAACAAAATTGATTGGTTATGTTTAAAATAAGATCATTTTCAAAGTAAGAAGATTTAAAAATTAAAACATTATAACAATCTCTTGTAATGTAACACTCTTGTGTAAAATGAGTATTTAAAAAATCAACAATCTCCTCAATATGAATTTCTTCAAAAGTGAAATTTAAAACATCATCTATTTTTTCCTTTGAAATGATAAAAGAATAATTTTTATCATCTTTTTGGTTATGTTTGTATAAAATTTCACTACTAATACCCATTTTAAGCAAAATAGACTGCAATAGAAAATTTTCATTTTTGTTATTATTGATAATACCTGCATGTATGTTTTTAAAGTGTCTATGTTCTAAGTTAGGTTTATAATCATTGATAAAAGGTTTTAATATATAAGCAGAATTATCTAGATATAGATAGCTCAAGCCGTGGGCAAGATATTGATAATTTTGTTCTAGATGTAGGTTTTCCTTTTTTTGCTCATGCAGTTTTTTACCCATTAAATCAAACGATAATTTTAAATTTTCTTTTAATTCTTCTAAAGATTTTGATTTTGGTAAGGAAAAATATTTTTCTATCTCTTGAATCAAGGTCTTGTCTTTTTTGATTTTATGATTTTTTGAGATTATATAAATACAGGCAATAATAAAAATCAAAATACTTATAAAAGTATAAATGAAGAATAATTTTTGATCCATAGGATATAAAAAATAATAATTTAAAAAACATAAAATTAAAGTCAAAGCACTAATAAATAATATCATAAATTTTCCTTGATTAATTTAGCTATTTTTGCATTGGAAAGTGATTTTAATTCATCAAAACTAGCTTTGCTAATCTCATCAAAACTACCATAATAATCTAAAAAATTTTTAATATATCCTTGAGAAATTCCAAGTTGTATTAATCTAGAACTTTGCAAATCTTGCTTTCTTTTTGTTTTTTGATGAAAACTAATTGCAAAGCGATGTGCTTCATCACGTAATTTTTGCAAAAATTGTAATTTTTTATCATCAGTAGAAAGTTGAATTTTGCCTTCTTGAGTATAAATTTTATCTTTCGCACTTCCTTTTGCCCTGTAAGCTTTCGCATCTATTTTCTCTTTAGAAATTGCTAAAATATCTACATTTGCACCAGAGCTTTTTATGATATCATTGGCTAGCTTTAATAAAGTATCTCCCCCATCAATTAACCATAAATCAGGTGGGGGATTTTTATCAAATGACAAAGCCCTTTTGCTAAGGGTTTGAAGCATTTGATCGTAATCGTTTTTATAGGATAAATGGTAGTGTCTATAAGAACTTTTGTCAAATTGTCCATCTTTATAAGCTACCAAAGCACCGACATTTGCTTCACCTTGCATATGAGAATTATCAAAAATTTCTATATAATTAGGATAATTTTGTAGGTTAAAAAAATCTTTTAATTCTTTTAAAAATAAATAATTATCGCTTTTTAAGTGCTTTTGTATGTTTATTTTTGCATTTTCTAGTGCAAGTTCACATAAGGCTTTTTTTTCGCCAAGTTTTGGAGTTTTAAGATGAAATTTTTTAGAAAACCTTTCACTAAGTAAATTTTGCAAAAGGTTCATGTCTTCAAATTCTTCATGCGTATAGATTCGGGTTGAATTTATTGGACTATCTTGGGTGTAATTTTCTAATATGTATTGTTTATATATTGCATTTAGGTCAAATTCATCTTGATGATTTAGAGTTAGTACTTTATGGTTTGAGCTGATTATCCTGCCATTATTTATAACAAAACGCACCATAGAGAGTATATTTGCTTCATGGTGTATGGCAAAAACATCAAAATCTTCTAATTTTGCAAGGTCTATTTGGATTTTTACACTTAAATCTTCTATTGTTTTGATTTGATCTCTTATAGTAGCTGCTTCTTCATAGTTTTCATTTTTTGCATATTCAAACATTTTATTTTCTAAATTTTTTGTCAAAGATAAGGGATTTAAAAGAGCTTGAGTTGCCCTTTGGATAATTTTTTCATATTCTTGTTTAGAAATTTTTTGCTCACATGGACCTTTACAACGCTTGATTTGATAAAAAAGGCAAAGCTCCTTGCAAGATTTTTTTTGTCTTAGTTCAAACGATAAATACAAAGCATTTAAAAGCTCTTTTGCTCCTTTAAAAAACGGACCAAAATATTTTATTTTGTTTTTTTTGATGATTTTTCTTGTAATTTCAAATCTAGGAAAATCTTCGTTTAAATCTATGTAAATATAAGGGTAGGTTTTATCATCTCTTAATAATATATTATATTTTGGATGAAGTTGTTTTATGAAAGAATTTTCCAATATTAAGGCATCAGCCTCACTTTTTGTAGTGATAAATTCTAAATGATGTGTTTGGCTAATCATTTTTTGAATTCTCAAGCTATTGTTAGGATTTGGGCAAAGATTTGGAGTGAAGTTAAAATAACTTCTAACACGGTTTTTTAAATTCTTGGCTTTACCTACATATAAAAGCTTACCTTGAATATCAAAGTATTGATATACACCAGGTAAATTTGGTAAGGTTTTGAGTTCATTTTCAAGCATTTTTTATAAGCTTTCGCAGTTCTTCAAATTTGTTATGTAAAATAGGATTTTCAAAATGATTTTTAAAATTTCCATTAGAAAGCTCTAAGTGAGCTTTTTTATGTTCATTAAAAGTTTTGTTTTTAGAAATAAAGTTTTGATCACTGAGTATTTTTATGTTTTCTACCTTTGCAAAATTACTCATTGGCCTAGCTAAAGTATAGTTTTTTATGAGACTTTTAATCATTTTTTTGGTATTATCGTGATTTAATTCCATATATGCAATGTGGTGCTTAACTAAAATAATCAAAGTATTATTTTTTATAAAGAGTTTAGTAATCATTTGTTGGTGATTGTGATTAAACAAATTTAAAAACTCTTTATATTGAAAAAATATTTTTAAAGGTTTATAATGTTTAAAATCAGCAAGCTCGTTGATGATGTAATGACTCGTTTTAATTTTCATTTAATTATTTTAACATTTTTTTTATTAATATTTCTAAATGCATGTGGCTATAAGGATGCTCCATTTTATGAGATAAAAGATAATAATGGCAGTGTAAAAGAGATTAAAAAATTCCAATCTTTGGAGAGTGAAATATGAGTAGAATACTTTTTTTACTTTGTTTTAGTATTAGTTTTTTATTAGCAGGTCAAACCCATGAGTTGAATTTGGCTTTTAGCGCTTTGGGTATAGGTGTTTTAATAATTTTTATATTAGGTTATTATTTTATCGCAGCAGAAGAGAAATATCATATCAATAAAACTAAGCCTGCTTTATTTATAGGAACTTTATCTTTTGTTATCATAGGTATATATATGGTAATGAATGATTTAGATACGCAAATGCTTGAAGAGAGTGTTAATCATCTTATTTTAGAAATTGCACAAATTGTATTTTTCTTAATAGCCGCTATGACTTTTATAGAAGCTTTGATAGAAAGATCAGTTTTTGAAACTTTAAAATACAAACTTGTAAGCAAGGGTTATACTTACAGAAAGTTATTTTGGCTAACAGGTATTTTAGCTTTTTTTATTTCTCCAATTGCGGACAATCTTACAACAGCTTTGATTTTATCCACTGTGCTTTTAACTATAGATAAACATAATAAAGAATTTTTAATCCCAGGTGCTATAAATATTGTAGTAGCAGCTAATGCTGGTGGAGCTTGGTCGCCTTTTGGTGATATTACTACTTTGATGGTTTGGACAGCAAAAAAAGCCACATTTTTTGAATTTTTTGCTCTTTTTCCTGCTTCTTTTATTGGCTGGTTACTTACTGCTTATTTATTGTCACGTTATGTGCCTAATATTAAGCCAAATTTCCATAAGGATAATTTAGAAAAAGTAGAAATTAAACCAGGCGGTAAAGTTTTTATTGTACTTGGTTTTTTAACCATAGCTTTGGCAGTATTTATTCATAGTATTTGTGATTTACCTGCAATGTGGGGTATGATTTTTGGTCTTTCATTGCTTAGTTTATATATGTATTTTTTCAATAGAAAACAAGGTAAAAAAGATTTAAATATTTTTCATTATATGACGCGTATTGAAATGGATACTTTATTATTTTTCTTTGGTATTTTATCTGCTGTAGGTGCTTTGCATTTTGTTGGTTGGCTTGCATATGCTTCTGATCTTTATGCAAAATTTGGAGCTACTAGTATTAATATAGGAGTAGGATTTTTATCTGCTATTGTAGATAATGTTCCAGTTATGAGCGCGGTATTAAAAGCAAATCCAAGTATGGATGATACTCAATGGCTTTTAGTGACTCTTACAGCGGGAATAGGGGGATCTTTGATTAGTTTTGGTTCAGCTGCTGGAGTGGGAGTAATGGGTAAAATGAAAGGAATTTATACTTTTAATGCTCATTTAAAATATGCATGGACGATTTTGGTTGGTTATATAATATCTATTATAGTTTGGTATGTACAATTTCAATTGTTAAATTTATA
This sequence comes from Campylobacter sp. RKI_CA19_01121, assembly GCF_025771295.1. Lineage (NCBI taxonomy): Bacteria > Pseudomonadati > Campylobacterota > Epsilonproteobacteria > Campylobacterales > Campylobacteraceae > Campylobacter > Campylobacter sp. RKI_CA19_01121. Next base: position 10,689 of record NZ_JAKMQA010000012.1, on the reverse strand, counting down.
AAGGAGTTAGATGAAAAAAGCAGATATTTTAGTTTTGGACTTTGGTTCACAATACACACAACTCATTGCTAGAAGATTAAGAGAGCAGGGTGTGTATGCAGAAATTTTACCTTTTAATGTGAGTTTAGATGAGGTTAAAGCTAAAGAGCCCAAAGGTATTATTTTAAGTGGTGGGCCAGCTAGTGTATATGCAAATGATGCTTATTTTTGTGATAAGGGTGTTTTTGATTTAAATATACCAGTTTTAGGAATATGTTATGGTATGCAACTTATGGCACATCATTTTGGAGCAAATGTTGCCCCAGCAGGTCATAAAGAATATGGCAAAGCAACTATAGATATTCAAAATGATAGTGATTTGTTTAAAAATTTACCTAAAAAGCAAACAGTATGGATGAGCCATTCTGATAAGGTTGAGAATTTACCACAAGGTTTTGAGGTTTTAGCTACTAGTGAAAATAGTCCATTTTGTGTATTTGGAGATGAGAAGCGTAAATTTTTTGCTTTACAATTTCACCCTGAAGTTCAACATAGTGAATTTGGAAAAAGCATCTTGAAAAATTTCGCAAAATACGCATGTAATTGTGATAGTGTATGGAATATGGGATCTTTTGCAAAAACTCAAGCACAAAAAATTAAAGAAGAAGTAGGAAATGATAAAGTTCTTTGTGCAGTAAGTGGCGGAGTTGATAGTAGTGTGGTGGCTGCATTATTAGCAAGTGCGATAAAAGATCAAGTAGTAGTTGTTTTTGTTGATAATGGTCTTTTAAGAAGTGGTGAAAAAGAACAAGTTGAGTATATGTTTAGACACACCTTAGGCATTGATTTAATCAGTATTGATGCTAGAGAGATTTTCTTAAGTCGTTTAGCAGGGGTAAGAGATCCTGAACAAAAGAGAAAAATCATAGGAAATACTTTCATAGAAGTTTTTGAAGAAGAAGCTAAAAAACATAAAGATGTAAAATATCTAGCACAAGGGACTTTGTATACTGATATTATTGAAAGTTCGGTTGTAGGAGCTAGTAAGACTATAAAATCTCATCATAATGTGGGTGGTTTACCTGAAAAGATGAATTTAAAACTCATCGAGCCATTAAAGGAAATTTTTAAAGATGAGGTAAGAGCTTTGGGAATGGAGCTTGGCTTAAGTAAAGATGTAGTTTATCGTCACCCTTTCCCAGGGCCAGGCCTTGCTATACGTATAATGGGTGAGGTAAATGAGCCTAGTTTGGAGCTTTTAAGAAAAGCAGATGTTATTTTGATTGAAGAATTAAAAAGCAGTGGCTGGTATGATAAGACATGGCAAGCTTTTTGTGTGCTTTTAAACGTGCAAAGTGTTGGTGTAATGGGTGATAATAGAACCTATGATAACGCAGTTTGTGTGCGCGTTGTTAATGCAAGCGATGGTATGACTGCAACTTTTTCTCATTTACCTTATGAATTATTAGAAAATATTTCACGTCGTATTATTAATGAAGTAGAAGGAATCAATCGCGTAGTGTATGATATTTCTAGCAAGCCACCAGCAACGATTGAATGGGAATGATCATTTAGTGCAAAAATAAACAAAAGCAGGGGGAAGATTTTGCCAAATGATAGGTGAAATTTCTACCTTGCTAAAAGTGGCAAAAAGTTTTTTCTTAAAAGCTCTCCCTTTTGGTGTTGGGAGTATATAAGCAAATGTTGCAAAACAACCATTTTCCTCTAAAGCATCATGAATGGATTTTAGCAATAAATCTTGTTCTTTGGAATTTAATAAAGCCCAAGGAATTCCTGAGATAATTAAATCTACACTATTGATCGCTCTTTTTTCTAACATATTTGGTAAAAATTCTGCTGAGTTGACTTCTATATCTATATTTTTTATCTTTTGCTTTAATTTTTTTGCCATTTGAGGATTGATTTCTACGGCAAAAAAACTTGCATTATGGCTTTTTTGTTTGAGGATATACTTTGTAAAACTTCCTGTACCAGGCCCTATTTCAACGATATTTTTTGCATGTTGGACATGAGAAGTTATGAGTTTACTTAATTTTTTAGAGCTTGCGCAAAACGCACCTGTTTGTTTTGGGTTTTTAAAATATTGATATAAAAACATAAATAAAATACCTAAAGACATTTATTTTGTGAAATTTTAAAATATAATTGTAAATTTATGAAAACAAAGTTAAAATAAGAATTGAATTTTTCTTTAAATCAAGGATTTGGATATGCACGGAAAAATAATGGTTTATGTGGATGCTACTGGAAGAGGAACAGTAATCAATCTAGCAAAAACATTTTTTGAATTTAATAAACACGCATGGCATGATAAAAGAAGTATGCCAACGGTTGGTATGTTTGTTGAATTTAGATCCGATGGAAAGCATATTACCGATTTACGTCCTTCTAAATTTCAAGAATTTACAGATGGTGATTTTATCAAAGAAAGAGATTTCTGGAAAACAGATAGTGATGATGAATTAGAAGATTTAAGACTGACAAGACGAGATGCTTATGTTCAAGAACTTTATAGAGAAACAGATTATGATAATCTTGATAAAATCACATTAAATTTAACTATCCCACAAGCTATTCAAAGATATTTTTATAATGAAACCTTGTCAATTAATGCAGTAAAAGACATTAACACAGATGAGGTACCATATATTATTGATTTTTTTGCTATGAAGCGTTTTTTATATAAGGCTTTAGATACTTTATTATTTTCGGATAATACTATCAATCAAGCTGATTTTTCTGCAATGAAAAATATCATAGTGCACCTTGAAATGTCATATAAAGATATGAAGGACAAGCAAAAGCATATCAACATGGAACGCTTATATGAAGAGGTTTTTTTATCTCATCAGTGTCATTACCAAGCGCTTTTAGCTTCAATTGATAACAGAAAAAATAGAAAATTAGCACTTGATCGTCAAATGAGCACTTTAATAACAGATATAAAATCAAAGCAAGCAAGATTAGAAGCAGAAGGCGGAAAAAAACACCAAGAATTAGAAGAAATGATACAAGGTAAAAAACAAAAACTAATAGAATTAAAAAATGAAGCTGATTATTTTACTAAAAGCGTAGAAAGACTAGAGTTGATAAAAAAATCTTTTTATGAAAAAAATTTTACTATTTTTAGTAATAGTTTTAATATGGCAAGAGAAAAGCTTTTTGAAAAGATTAAGCAGGGTTTAAATATATGTGCAACAAAACTAGATATAGAAATTTGGAAAAAATCTTTAAAATCAACAAGCATTAAAAACTCTTATTTTAAAACAGCAAGCGAAATTTCTTTTTGTACGCTTTCTTTTGCTGAGCTTTATTTAAACAGACTAAACAAACATGCTTTAAACCCAAATGATCAATTGTTGTTTTCATATGTAAAGAAAGTAAAAAAAGAATGTGAAAAGAATTTCCTAGTTGTAACTTCTAATCCTGATTTATATGTTAATATGAAGATTCAAATTTTTGCAATGAATCCTTATTATGTAGTTAAGCATGCACCTAAGAAAGTAAATTACCAAGGGTTAATGAAAAATACTGAATTTGATATAGTTTATGTCGATGAAAAGACTATATGGGCGCCTGTTGCTGATGTTATTTTGGAAGGAAAATATTTTTTAAAGAAAGATTCTAAGACAAAATTTAAGATTTTATAAAAACCTTTTAAACGCTATTTTTAAGTTTTGTTAGCTATAATTATACTGCCTAAATGGTTCGATATGGTATTAAAGAGGATCCAACACATTAATTATAAGCTGTGATGTGTGATTTACCGTGTTCTGTGACTTCGTTTGAGTTTTGAAAAAAGCGAGAAGCTGCAGCCTTTAAAAATCACCTAATGGCATACTTTGACTTTTTGAGGGTCAGACACTTATACTCCGGCCATTTGGGTTTTTGTAATATTTTTAAGGAAAATAATGAAAATTTTAATACTAGGAAGCGGTGCTAGGGAGTATTCTATCGCTTTGGCTCTTCAAAAAACAAATGATAATTTAGAATTTTATTTTGCTCCAGGAAATGGTGCTACTGCTAAAATAGGAACAAATCTTAATATGAAAGATCCTAAGGTGATTACAGCTTATGCAAAAGCATCTGAGATTGATCTTTGCATAGTTGGGAGTGAGAATTTTTTAGCAGAGGGTATAGTAGATCTTTTTAAAGAAAACAATATTGCTATTTTTGGGCCTACTAAAGCTGCTGCTATGTTGGAAGCTTCAAAATCTTTTATGAAGAGTTTTTTAAAAAAATATAAAATCAAAACAGCTAAATTTTTAAACACAACTGATTATGAAAAAGCTAAGAAATTTATCACATCTTTAACACCTCCTATTGTTGTAAAAGCAGATGGCTTATGCGCAGGTAAAGGGGTGATTATCGCGCAAAGCCATGAAGAAGCTTTAGAAGCTACTAAAAATATGCTAAGTGGAGAAAGCTTTGGGGAAGCTGGAAAAATTGTTGTGATTGAAGAATATCTTGATGGTTTTGAATTAAGTGTATTTGCAGTTTGCGATGGAAATGATTTTATATTGTTGCCTGCAGCGCAAGATCATAAAAGATTATTAGATAATGATAAAGGGCCTAATACGGGTGGCATGGGGGCTTATGCTCCAAGTACTTTAGCAAGTGAGAATTTGTTAGAGCAAGTGAAGAAAGATATAGTGGCGCCAACTCTTAAAGGCATGAAAGAAGAAGGTGCTGAATTTGTTGGAGTGTTGTTTATAGGCTTGATGGTTGTAAATAATAAACCTTATGTTTTAGAGTATAATGTGCGTTTTGGTGATCCTGAATGTGAGGTTTTGATGCCTTTAATAGAAAATCCTTTGGATTTATTTTTAGCATGTGTGAATAAAAATCTTGCTAATACTCATATAAAAATTAAAAATGAATTTGCTGTGGGTGTGGTTTGTGCAAGTAAAAATTATCCTTACAAGGACTCACCAAAAGCTTTGATTGAGATAGGCGATATTCCACAAAATTCTCATATTTCTTATGCTGGTGTGAATTTAGAAGATGATAAATTATATGCCAGCGGTGGTCGCGTGTTGGTTTGTGTGGGAACTGGCAAAAGCATTGAAGAGGCTCAAAAAAACGCTTATATGCTTTGTGAAAATGTCCATTTTAAAGGAAAACAATACAGAAAAGATATTGCCTTTCAGGTTCTTAAATGAGTACCAATCAAGAATTATTTGATAAGCTAGAAAAAGAAGAAATAAAAATAGCAAGTTTTAAAAAAAGATTTTTAGCTTATGTTGTCGATAGTTTTGTAATTTTGGGCATCGTAAGTATTATTTTGCTCGATAAAATTAATTCTATGCAAACTTATGAAGAAATTCATAATCTTTTAATGCGTTTTGCTGGTGGGATTTTGATTTTACAGTTTGCATACCATAGTTTATTTACTTATTTATATGGCGCAACTTTAGGAAAAATGCTTTTGAAGATCATGGTGATTGATCAAGAATTGCTAGATAAACCAAATTTTACTCAAAGCGCTCTAAGAGCAGGTGTAAGACAAATTAGTGATATGTTGTATGGTTTAGGATTTGCTTGGGCTTTGAGTAATATTGTTTTGAAAACTTGGCATGATTATGCAGCCAAAACAGTGGTGATAGATCTTGCGTAAAATATTGCTTTCTTTAACTTGTGTAGGGAGTTTGTATGCTTCTAAGGTAGACATTTATGCTTTAGATGTTGTAAAAACAAATGATATTATAGAAGCAAAAAACAATGTAGTTGTAGTTTCTGATTTATATTTAATAACCGCAAGCGAGGCTAAATTTAATGAAACAACTAAAGATTTAGAATTGTTTGGTGATGTAAATATCTTACGAGGACAAAAAGAAAGAACCAATTCTACTTATACTAAAATTAATCTTAAAGATAACACAACAGCTTTTAAAAATTTATTTTTTTCAAATAACGATTTAGAGGTTTGGTTGCAATGTCATCAAGCAGATTTAAATGATAAGTTTGTTGTAACTAAAAAGTCGGTTGTTTCTAGTTGTAATGTTGAAAATCCTGATTGGGAAATTCGTTTTGATGAGGGTAAATTAAATAAAGAGAGTAATTTTTTACATCTTTATAATGCAAGATTGTATGTAAAAAATACTCCTGTGATGTATTTGCCGTATTTTGGCTTTAGTGTAGACACCAAAAGGAAAAGCGGTTTATTAATTCCTCAGGTGGTTTTAAAACAAAGCGAGGGGTTATATTATAACCAACCAATCTATTATGTTATTGATGATAATGCAGATATTCAATTTGAACCTCAAATTAGGACAAAAAGAGGCTATGGATTATACTCAACTTTAAGATTTATTGATAGTCCTTATTCTCAAGGTGAAATTAGCGGTGGTATTTTTGGAGAAAAATCAAGCTATAAAAAAGAAGAAAATTTAAAAAACAAAGAACATTATGGTTTAGAGATTAAATATTCAAGTGAAGCTTTACTCAATAGCCTTTTGAGCGATGAATTTCAAGAAGGTTTATGGATTGATGCTACTTATTTAAATGATGTAGATTATATAAACTTAAGCTCTAGTGCAAAAACTGAAGCTTCTTTGGTTACCTCAAAAATAAATTATTTCTTATCTGATGATGATAATTATTATGGTGCTTATGCAAAGTATTATATAGACACTTCTAAAATTAGCAATAAAGATACTTTACAAGAATATCCATCTTTTCAATATCATAGATATTTAAATGGTTTTTTTGATAACTATATACAGTATAGCTTAGATGCTTCTTTTCATAGATATTATAGACATACGGGTATTTATGCTAAAACTTTAGATTTTGATTTACCTTTAATTTATCATACAAGTTTTTTGGATGATTTTTTAAATTTTGCCTTTACAGAAAGAGTTTATGCAAATTTTGTAGATTATTCTAATACAGATATTAAAAATCAAGAGCATTTGTTTAGAAATTCACATAATTTTTCTTTATATACAGATCTTTCTAAACCTTATGAAAATTTTTATCATACCTTGTATTTAGGTGCTAATTATTTTATACCTGGAGCCAAATCAGGTAAAATTACCGAAGATTTTATAGAATTAAAAGATGATCCTGAGCAGTTTAATTTTTCGATGTATCAGTATTTTTATAGCGCTTTAGGCAAAAAAAAGCTATATCATAGTTTAAAGGCTAAGTATTTTACCAAAGAAGGTAGTTTTGGTGGTTTTGATAATGTTGTGGAATATTTTTATAATGATTATATAAGTTTAAGAAATGAGGCGGAATATTCAGGGGTAGATAATCGCTTTGATAAAGTATTTAGCGAGGCCTTATTTGATTATGGTGAGTGGAAAGTTAGTTTAAATCATGCTTATAGAATATATGAAAAAGAAAAATATAATTTTTTAGGAACTAAAGCTCAGTATGATATAAATACCAACTATCAAATATTTGGTGGTTTGTGGTTTGATTTGAATAAAGATCCTGAAAAATGGGAGATAGGTTATACTTATCAAAGAAAGTGTTGGAATTATTCTTTGATGTATCGTAAGGATATTTCACCTAAACTTACTAGTGGTGGGATTAGCGCTAAAGATCAAAGTGGTGTATATTTTATGTTTAATTTTTATCCTTTGGGTGGTGTATCTTATGATTTTTCTCTGGAAGAAAATGAAAGGTCTATATAATGTTTTTTGAAGATGAAAAAGATGCGCTTGAAAGATTATATGATTTACTTCCATTAAATAAATTAAAAGATTATATCATTATTACTCCTTCTTTAAAATCTATAGTTTTTGTTGATGCATTGGCAAAAAAATTAGAAATACCCTATGATTTTTTATTTACAGAGCAAATCAAAGCTCCTAATAATGATGAATGTCAAATAGCTATGATTAGCGAAACAAAAGAATTAGTTTATAATGAAGCCTTAGTTAAGGCTTTTGATATAAGCTTAGATTATATTTATGGTGAGGCAAATAGAACTTATGAAGAAAAAATTTTAAAGAATGTATATCGTTATAGAAAAGGTAATCTTTTAAAAGATTTAAAAGGAAAAAATATTTTAATGTTGCATGAGGGGTGTGAGAGTGGGATTACTGCTTCTTCATGTATAAAAAGTTTGTTAAAAGAAGAGGTTAGTAGTATTATTTATGCCACCGCTTTGATGCCAAGTGATGTATATGATTATATTAGTGTTTTTGCAGATGAGGTTTATTGCGTGCAAAAAATTGATCATTTTGTAGATATTGAGTTTTATTTTAAAAATAAAACGATTTTGCAAGCTCACGAAATTTTAGATATTTTAGAAGAAAGTAGGTATTATTTACCTTTAAAAAAATAAATTTATATCTGAGCAATAAGTTGTTTAGATATAAATTTATAGGCAAAATAAAAACAGGCTTTTTAAGTTTTAGTTTTTAAAATTTAAAAAGCTTATTTGGTTTTGCCTATGATAAAAATTTAAAGGAAAATCATGCGACATGAAATAAATATCAATAATCACCTTGAAATATTTGATACCGATAAAGTGGCAAAACAAGCAGCAGGTGCAGTTTTAATGCAAGAAAAAAATGCAGTAGTTTTAGCAACTGTGGCAAGAGAAGAAAAAATGGTAGAAGAGGATTTTTTGCCTCTTACAGTTCAATATATAGAAAAAGCTTACGCAGCAGGTAAAATTCCAGGAGGTTATGTAAAAAGAGAAACTAAGCCAGGCGACAATGAAACATTAAGTGCTAGGATTATAGATAGAAGTTTAAGACCTCTTTTTCCAAAAGGATATGCATATCCAACCCAAATTGTTGTAATGGTTCTTTCTGCTGATCCTGAAGTAGATTTACAAGTGATGAGTTTAAACGCTGCAAGCGTTGCTTTGTATTTAAGTGATATCCCTATTAAAGCGCCTGTTTGTGGCGTAAGAATAGGTCGTATAAATAATGAATTTGTTTTAAATCCAAGCAATAGTGAGTTAAAAAATAGCACTTTAGATCTTTATGTAGCAGGCGTTAAAGATGAGCTTTTAATGATAGAAATGAGAGCTTTGGCAAACAAGCAAGATGATAAACACCGTATGAATGAACTTAGCGAAGATGATACTTTAAAGGCTTTAGATTTTGCAAGTAGTGCAATCTTGCGTGGTTCCAATGAATATGAAAAAGCATTTGCTGCTTATAGAAAAAATTCTAAACTTGAGTTTAAAATAGAGTCAGATAATATTCAAATTATTGACTATATAAAAAATACTTATATAACAAAACTCAAAATTGCTATTAATCAAATGGCAAAAAGTGAAAGGGCAAGTGAAATTTTACAAATAGCAAAAGAGATTGAAAGTGAATCTATAGCTATTGAAAACGAATGGAAATTTGAAGATATTGAAAAAGCTTTACATGCATGCAAAAGAGAACTTATTAGAAACCAAATTATTAATGAAAATAAAAGAGCAGATGGTAGAGGTTTAAAGGATGTTAGAAAAATAGACATAGAAACAAATATTTTACCAAGTGCACATGGATCTTGTCTTTTTACTAGAGGGCAAACCCAAGCCTTAGTTGTGGCCACCTTGGGAAATGATAATGATGCGCAAATGTCAGATATGCTTACAGAAAAAAACCCAATTTGTGAAAAATTTATGGTTAATTATAATTTTCCAGGTTTTTCGGTGGGCGAAGCTAGCCCTATAAAAGCTCCTGGCAGAAGAGAGCTAGGCCATGGAAATTTAGCAAAAAGAGCTTTGTATCCTAGTGTTGATACAGATTATGTTCATACAATTCGTTTGGTTTCTGAAATTTTAGAAAGCAATGGTTCTAGTTCTATGGCTACTGTTTGTGGTGGTGCATTGGCTTTAAGAGCTGCAGGGGTAAAAAGTGAAAAACTAGTAGCAGGTGTGGCGATGGGGCTTGTTTTTGAAGATGAAAAATATGCTATTTTAACCGATATCATGGGGCTTGAAGATCATGATGGAGATATGGATTTTAAAGTAGCAGGAAGCTATGATGGAATCACTGCTTTGCAGATGGATATAAAACTTGGTGGTATAGAGCAACAGGTTTTAAAAGAGGCTTTATATCAAGCAAAAGAAGCTAGGGAGCACATTTTGCAATTAATGGAAGAGGCTAATCAAAACATAGTTGTTAATGAAGCTATTTTGCCAAAGATTGAAATTTTTAATGTAGATCCAAATAAAATTCCTGATATTATAGGTCAAGGTGGTAAAATCATTAAAGAAATTATTGAAAAATTTGAAGTTAATATTGATTTAGATAGAGATAAAGGTGAGGTTAAAATAGCAGGAATTGATCACGATTTGATTTCTCAAAGTAAAGAGTATATATTAAATTTACTTCACTCTAAAGGTTCTAACAAAAAGCGCGACAAAAAGGAAATGCCTAAATTTGATATCGGTGAAGAATTTCTAGGACGAGTTCAAAAGGTTGTAGAATTTGGAGTTTTTGTAGAACTTAAAGAAGGCGTGGATGGTTTATTACATAATTCTAAGATTAAAGAAAAGCTAGAGGTAGGAGATGAAATTAAAGTTAAAGTTGCAGAAATTAAAAATGGAAAAGTATCTTTAGACTTAGCCTAAATTTTGAGCATGTTAAAAAATATGCTCAAAATTTTATATTATATCTTGACAAAAGAATATTCTTTTGGCATAATTTCGTTTTTTGATTGTCTCGTTAGCTCAGCCGGTAGAGCATCTCCCTTTTAAGGAGGGGGCCGTTGGTTCGAATC